>CAISIV010000265.1 GCA_903885555.1 uncultured Hyphomicrobiales bacterium | reverse complement strand
GGCAACCCGAAATTCCGCGAAGTCAAAGGCGACCTGCGCGATCCGGTCGCGGTCAAAAAGGCATTGGAAGGCGCTAACGCGGTCATCCATCTCGCCTGCATTTCCAACGATCCGTCGTTTGAACTCAATCCCGATCTCGGCAAGTCGATCAACTACGACTGCTTCCTGCCGCTGGTGCGCGCGTCGAAGGATGCCGGCGTCAAGCGCTTCATCTACGCGTCGTCGTCGTCGGTTTACGGTGTGAAGCAGGAAGGCGAAGTGACCGAAGAATTGTCACTGCAGCCGCTCACCGACTATTCGAAATTCAAGGCGATGTGCGAAGACGTTCTTGAAGCCGAACGCGAGCCGGGCTTCGTCACCACCACGCTGCGCCCGTCGACCGTGTGCGGTTATGCGCCGCGCCAGCGCATGGACGTCGTCGTCAACATCCTCAGCAACTTCGCCTATCACACCGGCAAGATCCGCGTGTTCGGCGGCGCGCAGAAGCGTCCGAACATTCACATCGAGGACATGACCGATCTGTACTGCTTCATGCTTCAGCAGCCGGATGCGGCTATCGACGGCAAGATCTACAACGCCGGTTACGAAAACCACACCGTGATGCAGCTGGCTGGCCTGGTGAACGGCGTGATGGGCGGCAAGCTCGCGGTCGACGTTCAGCCGACAGACGACATGCGCTCTTATCATGTGTCGTCGGCCAAGATTCAACGCGAGCTTGGCTTTGCCGCGCAGCATTCGATTGAAGAAGCGGTTCAGGGTCTCGTCGATGCCTTCAAGACCAACAAGCTGCAAGACCCGATGAACAATCCGATGTATTTCAACATCAAGCGGATGCAGCAGGTGAGCCTGCGGTGATCCAGCCAATGCGTGTTGGGCTCGATTTCGACAACACGCTGGTTTGTTACGACGACGTGTTTCTGAAAGCGGCGCTGGAAAATAACCTTCTGGCGCCGAACTTTTCCGGCAACAAGCAGGAAGTCCGCGACTCGATCAGATTGGGCGCGGGCGAGGCAGCCTGGACCAAATTGCAGGCCGAAGTCTACGGCCGCCGCATGGCGGAAGCCCGCATCATCGAAGGTGTCGCGCAATTCGTCGCGGCCTGCCGGAAAAACGCTGCGCCGGTGCAGATCGTCAGCCACAAAACGCAATATGCTGCGGCCGACCCCGGCGGCGCCGATCTGCATGTCGTTGCCTTGGCGTGGATGGAGGCCAATGGCTTCTTCCGCAAGGACGGCCTCGGCCTCAAGCGCGATGATGTTTTCTTCGAGCCGACGCGCGAGGCCAAGTGCCTCCGCATCGCGGCGCTCGGTTGCACGCACTTCATCGACGACCTGGAAGAGGTCTTCAACGAACCGAGTTTTCCGGCTGGCGTTCAATCGTTCCTGCTTCATCGCGGTGACGGCCCGGCGCCGCACGGCCCGTTCACGGCCTTCTCCGACTGGAACGCCATCACCGAAGCCGTATTCGCCCGTGTGTGACGAACGCATTCTCGAGGTTGCAAGGTCGCTGGCCGCACAGCCACTCAGCGCTGTCGAACGCCATCTGGGCGGCGGCAACAATCGCCTGTTCCGGGCTCGTACCACCGATGGCCGATCCTACGCCCTGAAGGAATATCCGCGGCGGACCGGCGATCCGCGCGACCGGCTTTCGGTCGAGTACGGCGCGCTTGAGTTCCTGAGCCAGCACAAATCGATCAGCGTGCCGCGTGCGATCGCGGCCGACCGCACGAACGGCTTCGCACTGTATGAATGGATCGATGGCGGGCCGGTTTCGCAGCCGAGCGATCGCGACGTCGATGCTGCTTTGTCCTTCGCCGCCAGTCTGCACGCCATTCGCCATGCCGCCGGTGCCGAAACACTGCCGCTGGCCAGCGAGGCCTGTTTGTCGGGCGCCGAGATTGTCGCGCAGGTGGGGCGTCGTCACGAACGCTTCAAGCTGGTTGCGCAATCCGAGCCGCGTCTTGCTCAATTTCTGACCATGGATTTCGGCCCAATTGCGGAAGCGACGGAAGCCTGGTCGCGCGCCGGGTACAAACGTCTTGGCTGGTCGTTCGACGAGCCGATTCCGCGCGAGC
>CAISIV010000264.1 GCA_903885555.1 uncultured Hyphomicrobiales bacterium | reverse complement strand
GCGGTTTTGCCGTGGTCGCCACGGAAGTGCGCAGCTTGGCGCAGCGCTCGTCGCAGGCCGCCAAGGATATCAAGGATCTGATCACCAACAGCAATTCGCAGGTGAAAGACGGCGTCGTTCTGGTCAACCAGGCCGGCACGGCGCTCGCCGAAATCGTGCAGTCGATCAGGGAAGTCGCCACCGTGATTTCCGAGATCGCCTCGGCCAGCGCCGAACAGGCCACCGGGCTCGATCAGATCAATCGGGCGATGACGCAGATGGACGAGGTGACGCAGCAGAACTCGGCGCTGGTCGAGGAAAATGCCGCGACCGCAAAAGCCCTCGAGCATCAGGCGCAGACGATGCACGAACAGGTCGCATTCTTCAAAGTCGAGACGGCCGGTGGCCAAGCCGCCGCGGCTCAATCAGCGCCGGCGCGAAGCGTCGCCAACGCTCGCCGCGCCGCGGCCTGACATGACTATTAACGGATGGCCGGAGCGGCACGCGCCGCTTCGGCCATTTCGATCAACTGAATTAATATGCTCGATTGGCATGCGAGCACGCGGCTCTTCCCCACCGAATCTTTAGTTATTTCACATCAAATCGATGCAAGTCGTTAGCTCGGCATTCACGATCGCGAACGCGATCGACTGATGCGCAGACGAACATTGGGGCACTTCATGCTTAATCGGCTCTCGGTCAACGTTCTCCTGAATTCCGTCGTCGCGGTTCTGGCCGCAGCCGTCATGGTGATGTTGTCGATCGGGGCGTGGGACTCGGTCAAGCGGCTGAATGTTGTGAGCCGGATCGCAAGCGTCACCGAAGCATCGGGCTATCTGTTCACGGCGCTGCACAATCTCCGCTTCGACCGCTCGTCCACGACCCGCGATATGAACGGCGAACAGTCGATCACGTCGATGGTGCCGATGCACAAGCAGGCCCGCGACATCGAAGTGGCGGCGCTGAAATCCGGCCTGGCCGTAATCGAAGCGACCGACTTCCCCGGCCAGCCAGAAGCCGTCGCCAAACTCAGTCAGGCGATCAAGACGCTGACGGCGCTGCATCAGGAAACCGCGGCGGCGTTCTCGCAGCCGAAGGCCGCGCGCCGCGCCGGGCTACTGCAGGAGTTCGTCAAGGAGGGCACAGCCCTTACCGATCTGCTCGATAATATTTCGTCACAGATGATCCGCTCAGTCGTGCTGGCCGATTCGTATATCGACCAGCTGCTGGAGTTGAAGCAGTTGGCCTGGATGGCGCGCAACGCGGGCGGCGACGCCTCTGTCATCGTGTCCAACACGCTCGCCGGAAATCCGTTGGCGCCCGACGCCATGCTGAAATACACCGCCAATATCGGCAAGCTCGAAGCGACATGGGGCGCAGTAGAAGATCTGGCCTCCCGGCTTCCGCTGCCGGACAGCTATGCGGCCGCGATCGATAAGGTCAAGAAGAGCGTCATCACCGGCGAGTTTGCCGATCTCCGTCTCAAGACACTGAAGGCGCTGATCGCCGGCGAGAAGGTCGACATCAAGCCGGCGGATTGGTCGCAGATGGCCACCGAGAAGCTCGGATCGATATTGGCGGTCGCGGAAAGCGCCCTGGCCGTTGCCAAAGAGTACGCAGCAAGCCAGCGCGCTTATTCGATGACGACATTGTGGGTGCAACTCGGCCTTCTTGCGATGGCACTCGTCTTGAGCGCCACGATGATGCTGATCGTCTCGCGCCGCGTGATCGGGCCGTTGGGCTTGATCCGGCAGGCGATGCTCAAGGTCGTCACCGGCGACTTCAACATCTACCTGCACAAGCTCCATCGTCAGGATGAAGTCGGGCAAATCGCCCAGGCCGTCGATCAGATGGCGGAGCGGATTCGCTCGACCATCGGCAACATCAAGAATTCGGCACAGGAGGTTACCAACGCCTCGGCCGAAATTTCCTCCAGCACGACCGACCTGTCGCAGCGCACCGAGGAGCAGGCCGCGAGCCTGGAAGAAACCTCCGCCTCGATGGAGCAGATTTCCGCGACGGTCAAAAAGAACGCCGAGAACGCGCATCACGCCAACGACTCTGCGGCCGCGACACGTCAGGTCGCTGATCGCGGCGGCGCGGTGGTCGCCAAGGCTGTCGATGCGATGGCCAAGATCGAAGACTCGTCGCGCAAGATCTCCGACATCATAGGTGTGATCGATGAAATCGCCCGGCAGACCAATTTGCTGGCGCTCAACGCCGCGGTGGAAGCCGCGCGCGCCGGTGAAGCCGGCCGCGGCTTCGCGGTGGTCGCTTCCGAAGTGCGCAGCCTGGCGCAGCGTTCTTCGCAGGCCGCCAAGGATATCAAGGACCTCATCACCAACAGCAATTCTCAGGTGAAAGACGGCGTCGATCTGGTCAACCAGGCCGGCACGGCGCTCGCCGAGATCACCGACTCGATCAAGGCCGTGGCGTCGATTATCGCTGAAATTGCGTCGGCAAGCTCCGAGCAGGCCACCGGTCTCGACGAGATCAACAGAGCCATGACGCAGATGGACGAGGTGACGCAGCAGAACTCGGCACTGGTCGAGGAAAATGCCGCGACCGCCAAGACGCTTGAGAACCAGGCCAAGTCGATGGACGAGCAGGTCGCGTTCTTCAAGGTCGAAGCCATCGCGTCCACCGCCGATGACATGCGGCCCGCTCAGGCGGTTGCGCGTCCTGCCGCGGCGAAAGCAAAGCCAGCGCCGGTCAAGGCAAAGCCGGCGGCTTCCGCAAATCGCACCGCCGCGCCGGTTCGTCAGATGAAGACCGTCAGCGCGGCAAAAGCCAATCCTGAAGTCGACTGGCAGGAATTCTAAGCGCGTCGCACGGTGAACAGGCTCTAAAATGCTGCTGCCGGATCTGCCGGCATCCGCGCAGCCGCTCCGCACAATTTGCCGACAAGTGTCGTTAAATCGCGGGGTGCGGGGTTAACGCATTTAAAGTCGGCTAGATTGATAAAATAGAATACTACGGCAATTGGACGGTATTTTCCATCCGAGATTAGTTGCCGGTCTCTACGATTCTCCCACGGTCAAATTCAATAGCGACCGCGAGAGATTCGAAGGGACCTACCGGTGGACCAGAAATCAGATAATTCGAGCCGTTTCGCCAAGATCAAGTCGATGGCAACGCTGCTTGCGTTCGGCGGCATCATGGCCGCGGGCCTTGCCATCACGGTGATCATCAGCACGGTTTCAATCAACAAGATCCGCATTGGCGGCGAGAACTACGATCGCGTCGTCCAGGTGAAAGATCTGGTCGCGGATATTCTGCCGCCGCCGCTTTACGTTCTCGAAGGCTACCTCGAAGCCAACCTTGCCTATACCCAGGTCAAGCCGCTGATTGAGAGCAAGAAGCGTGTTGAGCAGCTTTTGAAGGACTACAACGAGCGGTGGACCTTCTGGAAAGCATCGGACGTCGACCCGGCGATCAAGACAAAGCTGACGGAAACCTCGCACGTTGCGGCGATGAAGTTCTGGGACGCTGTCATCAAGAAGTTGCTGCCGGCGATCGACACGAACAGCAATAGCGCCGAGGCGCGCGCGGCTTTTGAAGAGATGAACGCCGCCTATCTGGCGCACCGCGCGATCATCGACGAACTCGTGGTCGCCGCCGATACTCTCACCAAAAACACGGAAGCGGCGGCGGCAAATCAGGTTTCAACCGCGTTGTGGTCGATCGGCATCGTTGAAGGCGCCATGTTCGCAATTCTGGTCGGCGGCATCGTAATCGTGACGCGCCGGCTCGTCTCTCCGCTCGCCATTCTGGGCGATGGCCTGTCGCGTTTGTCGCGTGGCGACCTGACGATAAAAATGACGCAGAAGGTGCCGCCGGAGTACCGGCAGCTTCAGGACAATTTCAACATCGCGGTCGATCAGTTTGTGAGGGTCATCGGTTCGGTCAAGACGTCGGCTCAGGAATTCACCAACGCATCGGCTGAAATCTCGACCAGCACGACGGACCTGTCTCAGCGCACGGAAGAGCAGGCCGCGAGTCTTGAGCAGACCTCGGCGTCGATGGAGGAAATTTCATCGACGGTGAAGAAGAATGCCGAAAACGCGCAGCACGCCAGCCACTCGGCCGGCACAACGCGTGAGGTCGCCGATCGCGGCGGCCAGGTCGTCGCCAAGGCCGTTGACGCGATGGCCAAGATCGAGGATTCGTCACGCAAGATCGCCGACATTATCGGCGTGATCGACGAAATCGCCCGTCAGACCAACCTGCTTGCGCTCAACGCCGCGGTGGAAGCGGCGCGCGCCGGCGAAGCCGGCCGTGGTTTTGCCGTCGTTGCATCGGAAGTGCGCAGCCTGGCGCAACGTTCGGGTCAGGCCGCCAAGGACATCAGCGGCCTCATCACCAACAGCAACGCTCAGGTCAAGGACGGTGTTGCATTGGTCAATCAGGCCGGCGCTGTGCTCAGCGAGATCGTCGGTTCGATCAAGAACTTCGCCGAATCGGTTTCCGATATTGCTTCGGCCAGCGCCGAGCAATCGACCGGTCTCGAGCAGATCAACAAGGCGATGACGCAGATGGACGAGGTGACGCAGCAGAATTCGGCGCTGGTCGAGGAAAATGCCGCGACCGCCAAGACGCTCGAGCATCAGGCGCGGGCGATGCACGAGCAGGTCGACTTCTTCAAGGTCGACGCGAGCCAGGATCAGGCGAGTCAGGAGTCCTCGCCGGCGCCGCCGGTGCACCGCCTCAAGCAAAAGGCGGCGCGCTTTAACGCCGCCGCCTAGAAGTCCATTCGTCTTGGGAAGGGACGCTACCGGCTGGTGCCGGTAACGAAAGCGAGGCCGGTGCCGGGCTTGCGGGCGCTGCGCCAGATCACCGCGAACAGCGCCGCGGCGTCCTGTTCGGTGAAGTTCGAAGACTTCAGGAAAACTTTGTAATCGGCCGCGGTGCGCGTCAGCGCCACCGTCACGTCGGGTTCGGCGGCGGTGGCGTCGATACGGATGGTTTTGATCGCCGCACCTTTGCAGGCTTCCGCCGCGTCGCCGTCGTCGACCAGCACGAAATCGGCGGCCGCCGGATCGTCGACCATTTGCAGGCGCAAGTTTGGACCAGGCGCCGCATTGTCGATGCGCACCGTGTAGTCGGCGGCGGCGTCGCCGGATAATTTGTAGGTGGCGTTGCTGGCGGCGAAACAGGGCGAGCGATTCGCCGCGCCGGATGAATGCAGCGAACCGGCGGTAGCGGCCGGCACCGCGATGACCAGGGCCATCAGCGAAATCAGGTGCGCGCGTTGCATCTTCGGCCCCCCAGCCAGAGCGGCATCCTGCCGCAACTGCAAGGCTAGGGCCGGGTCCTTACCAGTTTATTAAGAATTGACCTTTCCAGCCTCGGGAGGGTTACGCAGCTAAATCTAAGCAGCTTTGCGGACTTCGTCGGTCAAGGCTCGATAGGACAGCGCTTCGGCGAGATGGATACGGCCGACCTTGGCGGCGCCGTCGAGATCGGCCAGCGTTCGGGCGACCCTCAATACCCGGTGATAGCCGCGCGCCGACAAATGCATCGTATCGGCGGCATCGCGCAGCAGCGCCATGCCAGCGCTGTCGGCCTGCGCGACTTCTTCCAGCAAGGCGCCGCTGACCTGCGCATTGGTGCGCACGTTCGGCAGCCCCATGCCGGCATAACGTTCGGTCTGGATGTCGCGGGCGCGGGCGACACGGGCGGCGACTTCGCGGCTGCCTTCGGACGGCGGCGGCAAAATCAGGTCGGCGGCGGTGACGGCGGGAACCTCGATATGCAGGTCGATGCGGTCGAGCAGCGGACCGGAGAGGCGCCCTTGATACTCGGCGGCGCAGCGCACATTGGGCCCGCGTTTGCAGGAAAATCCCGGGTCGCTGGCGCGGCCGCAGCGGCAGGGATTCATCGCCGCCACCAGCATGAAGCGCGCCGGATAAGTGACGCGGTGATTGACGCGCGCGATGGCGACTTCGCCAGTCTCGAGCGGCTGGCGCAGCGAGTCGAGAACGGCCGCGGAAAATTCCGGCATCTCGTCGAGGAAGAGCACGCCGTTATGCGCCAGCGAAATTTCGCCCGGCCGCGCGCGCAGACCGCCGCCGACCAAAGCCGGCATCGAGGCCGAATGATGCGGCGAGCGGAACGGCCGCTTGTTGGTCAGCGCGCCGCCTTCAATCACACCGGCGACCGAAGCGATCATCGACACTTCGAGCAACTCCGGCATTAGGTAGCAAACTCACCTTCCAGCCTGTCGGCTAATGCTGCCCGTCCTGCTACCTTTTGCGCGGGCAAAAGGGAGGACAGCAATGCAAAAGGCGGTTGAATGGTGGTGCGCTTTGGTTGGCGTCATTGATCCCGGGGCAATTCATATTGCCGTCGGGATAGTTGCTGGCGGGACCATGCTGTATATAGGCTTCTTGGCGTTTGCATACCTTTGGATGGGCATTGCCATTTTGATTGATTATTCAAAATGAACGCCTTCGTTGTCAGCGGGCTTGTTAGGCGGCGTGCTCAACTGGCCGGAGATATTGAAAAGGCACACGAGTCCTTGCGGATGATGGTGCACGACCTCGAAAATCTTGACGCCACAATCATACAATTCGACCCTGCCTTTAAGGTTGAATCCATTCGGCCCAAAGCCTTTAGGCCGCCCAAGGACTGGTCTAATCGCGGTCAGATGACTCGGATCGTCCTAAGCATCCTTCGGCAAGCCGCAGAGCCGCTTACAAGCCGGGACGTGGCCTTAGAACTGCTGGTGGAGCGCGCCTTGGATAAGAACGATCAGCGGCTATTGCGGCTGATGACCAAGCGCGTCGGGGTCGCTCTTCGGGAGCAGAAAAACAAGGGTGTTGTCCGGG
>CAISIV010000263.1 GCA_903885555.1 uncultured Hyphomicrobiales bacterium | reverse complement strand
GCTCGTCGGGTTACTCGGCCATTGTCACCTCAGCCAATAAAATGACCGTCAAATATTGTCAATGGATTGCCATAAAGCGCCTTGATCATACGTCCAGGCGTGAGTTATTGTATCAATAGATTGTTACAAGACGGGTATTGGCCGATGCTCCGCTGGCTTTCCTCTGTGCCATTTTTTGATGAGGCAATGCCGTCGCCCGCGAAGTCTTCTCGTGGAAGTTCACCGATGGAGATTAGGTTGGCCGCATGCCGGTGTCGGCGGCCGCTCTGACCATCTAAGCTAACTCACGTAACGTAATCTTGGCGGAGGAATACAAATGCGCGGGCTTGAGGGAAGGCGTGTAGTCGTCACGGGTGGGGCTAGTGGCATAGGCCGGGCAACCGCTATTAGGCTTGCCGAAGAAGGCTGCGTTGTAGGCATATTCGACCTTAATGGTGCCGGATCTGCGGAAACCATTTCGATGTGCTCGGCCGCGAAGGGAAGGGCCCTATCGTACGTCGTCGATATTGTTGACTACAAGGCCGTCGAGGATGCGGCGCGCCAATTTGAAGCGGCGGTCGGTCCTGTCGATTTGTTGGCAAATGTTGCTGGGTGGGATAAGGCTTCGCCGTTCATCGATAGCGATGTCGAGCTTTGGCAAAAAATTATCGGGATCAATCTGTACGGGCCGCTCAATGTTCAGCACGTCATTTTGCGCGGCATGGCACAGCGCAAGTCCGGGCGTGTGGTAAACGTAGCCTCTGATGCAGGCAGAGTGGGCTCCTCGGGGGAGGCGGTATACTCCGCTTGCAAAGGCGGTATCGCGGCTTTCACGAAAACGCTAGCGCGGGAACTTGCGCGGAGCGGCGTCACACTCAACGTCGTCTGTCCGGGCCCTACCGACACGCCTTTGCTTCGATCGTTTGCCGATCAGAAATTGGTGGACTCGCTGGCGCGCGCTATTCCGCTTGGCCGGCTGGGACGCCCAGACGATTGCCCTGGCATCATTGCCTTTCTGCTCAGCGACGACGCGCAATTTATGACAGGACAGACCGTCAGCGTGTCAGGCGGTCTGACGATGCACGGTTAGAACAGAGCTCATCATACGAAGGACGCTGCCATGACCACAATAGACTTATACGCGAGCTACACCCGGCTTCGCTTCGAGCGCCCGCATCCGAAAGTTCTGCGTGTCATTATGGATAACGGCCGTATGAATTCGGCGGACCATGCGATGCATTCCGAGTTGGCTCAAATATGGAAAGACGTTGACAAGGACCCCTCGGTTAACGTCGTAATTTTGACCGGCGCCGGCAAGGTTTTCTCCGCTGGCGGCGACTTCGAAATGATCAAAGACCTGGTGAACGATTCGGAAGCCCGCTTGCAAGGTTGGAGGGAGGCGCGAGACATCGTGTACAACCTTATCAATTGCTCAAAGCCAGTGGTGACCGCGATGCGCGGCGTTGCCGTCGGGGCCGGCCTCGTGTGTGGCCTGCTGGGCGATATATCCATCGCTTCCAAGGACTGTGTGATTGTTGACGGGCATACCCGATTGGGCGTTGCGGCAGGGGATCACGCTGCGATGATTTGGCCTCTTCTTTGCGGAATGGCGAAGTCTAAATATTATTTGTTGCTTTGCGATCGTTTGACGGGCGAAGAGGCCGAGCGCATTGGACTTGTTAGCCTTGCGGTCGCCGACGATACGCTCGATGAAAAGGCGCTTGAAGTGGCAAGCCGGCTGGCCGAGGGCGCTCAGAGTGCCATTCGCCTTACAAAGTACACTCTCAATAATTGGCTGCGTCAGGCGGGGCCGACTTTCGACGCGTCGCTCGCGCTTGAATTTCTTGGTTTCGCAGGTGCCGAAGCCAAGGAGGGCCTCGCTTCGCTCGTCGAAAAGCGAAAGCCAGCGTTCCCGCCATCATCGCCGGTCTGATGCCGCGAGTTGGTACATCACGCGCGCCTCAACGGTCGCGCGCTGTTTGAACAAGACCGTCAATACGTTCTTACATCGGCGGGAAAGTTTCATTTACTCTGATGAATGGGGCCCTTGTAATATGGCAATATATTGATCTAGATCCAGTCCGATACGAAATGACAGTGACGTGCGCTTCTGTCCGAACTTTGGCGAAAGGCGCCGCGGATGGATGGCGCCTGGTGAGCGCGCCGACCATCGCGTCAAAGCCTGCTTCCAAATGAGGAGTTAGTCGTATGGTGGAATTAGTGTCCGCACAGTCAGCCCGGACCGACGCGCGCCAGCCGATAGCTGCCGAGGCATTTCTGCAAGCTCTTTCCGCCCACGGCGTCGATTACTTGTTCGCCAATCCGGGTACGGACTTTCCACCGATCGTGGAGGCGTATGGGCGCGCAAAACGATCCAACGCAAAAGTGCCGATGCCGTTAGTGATTCCGCACGAGAACCTTGCGGTCGCGATGGCCCATGGTGCCTAT
>CAISIV010000262.1 GCA_903885555.1 uncultured Hyphomicrobiales bacterium | reverse complement strand
CGTTTTGCGGCAGACCTCGGCCTAAATATTGCCGACCGGCTTGAGCCGTGCGCGCGGGTGAATCTCGGATTGCGAGATCACCGGCGTTTGCGCGCGGACGCGTTCGACGATGCCGCGCACGACGGGCCGGATGCTGGCCGAGGTGACGAGAACCGGCGCTTCGCCTTCGCGCGCCGCGATCTCGAATTTCTCGCGCACCTGCGTGATGAACTCGGTGAGCTTGGACGGCTGCATCGCCAGTTGGCGCTCTTCGCCGGTGCCGATGATGGACTCGGCGAAGGCCTGTTCCCATTTTGCCGACAGCGCGATAAGCGGCAGATAGCCGCCGTGGCTGGTGTGCTGGGCGCAGATCTGACGCTGGATGCGGGCGCGCACGTGCTCGGCCAGCGTCGCCGGATTGCGCGAGGAGCCGATGCCGTCGGCGATGCCCTCGAGGATGGTCGAGAGATCGCGGATCGAGACGCGCTCTGACAGCAGCAGTTGCAGGACGCGCTGGATGCCGGAGATCGTGATGAGCGAGGGCACCAGATCCTTGAGCAGGTCGGACTGTTCCTTCGGCAGTTCCTTGGTGAGCTTGAGCACTTCGCCGTAGGACAGCAGTTCCGACATGTTGTTCTTGAGCAGTTCGGTCAGATGCGTCGACATCACGGTGGCGGCGTCGACCACCGTGTAGCCCTTCATCATCGCCTCTTCCTTCATCGAGGCGTCGACCCAGGTCGCGGGCAGGCCGAAGGTCGGCTCGGTGGTGTGGGTGCCGGGTAGTTTCACCTGGCCGCCGGCCGGATCCATGACCATGAACTGGCCGGCCCAGACCTTGCCGGAGCCCGCTTCGACTTCCTTGATCTTGATGACATAGGCGTTGGCGTCGAGCTGGACGTTGTCGAGGATGCGCACGGCCGGCATGACAAAGCCCATTTCGGTCGCCAGCGAGCGGCGCAGCGCCTTGATCTGTTCGGTGAGGCGGTCGGTGCCGTCCGGCGAATTGACCAGCGGCAGCAACGCGTAGCCGAGCTCGACCTTGAGGTCGTCGATCTTGAGCGAGGACGAGATCGGTTCTTCGGCGGCTTCCACCTTGGCGGCGGCTTCGGTCTTCTTGGCTTCGGTGGCGACCGCAGCCGTCGTGCGCCGGTCGAAGATGAAGGCGAGCGCGCAGGCGCCGCCGCCGAGCGCGAGGAACGGGATCATCGGGATGCCGGGCAGCAGCGCCATTACCAGCATGACGCCGCCCGACATGCCGAGCGCCTTGGGATAGCCCGACAGCTGGCGCATCAGCGCCTTATCGGCCGAACCGGAGATGCCGGCTTTCGCTACCAGCAAACCGGCGGCGGTCGACACGATCAGCGCCGGCACTTGCGTGACCAGGCCGTCGCCGACGGTCAGGATGGTGTAGTGGCGCGCGGCTTCCGAAAAGCTCAGGCCCTGCTGCGCGATGCCGATGATCATGCCGCCGATGACGTTGATGAAAACGACGAGCAGGCCGGCGATGGCGTCGCCGCGTACGAACTTGGAAGCGCCGTCCATGGCGCCGAAGAAGCCGCCTTCCTCTTCGAGGTTGCGGCGGCGCTTGCGCGCCTCGGCTTCGTCGATCATGCCGGCGGACAAATCGGCGTCGATCGCCATCTGCTTGCCGGGCATCGAGTCGAGGTGGAAGCGGGCCGCGACTTCGGCGATACGGCCGGAGCCCTTGGTGATGACGACGAAGTTCACGATCACGAGGATCGCGAACACGATGATGCCGATGACGAAATTGCCGCTCATCACGAAGTTGCCGAAGGCCTCGATGACGTGGCCGGCGGCGTGGGTGCCTTCGTGACCCTTCGACAGGATCAGGCGGGTGGAGGCGAGGTTGAGCGCCAGCCGCAACATGGTGGCGATCAGCAGCACGGTCGGGAACGACGAGAATTCCAGCGGCGTATGAATGAACAGCGCCGTCATCAGGATCAGGATCGATATCGTGATCGAGACCGCCAGCGCCAGATCGAGCAGGACCGGCGGCAGCGGCAGGATCAGGATGACCAGGATGGCGAGCACGCCGAAGGCGAGGCCGAGATCGCCACGCTTGAGCGTGTTGCCGATTTCGCCAAGCGTCGGCATCTTGAAGCCGCTGGTGGCCGGTGCGGCCGAAACGTCGCTCATGCCCGCAAATTACCCAGGAAGTGTCGCCCGCCCCGGCGGGTGATCAGCCCTAACCCGGCAATATTTGCCCATTTTATGGTTAGCAGCGGGTTAACGCGGGTTGGCTGGCCCAGCCGAAACGACTGAAAATACAAGAAAAAGCCCTCTCCCCGGGGACAGGGAGAGGGCCTCGTTGTCGGGCCTTGAGGGGGCGAAAGGATCAGCCCGGCAACAGGACGGTATCGATGACGTGGATGACGCCGTTCGACTGCTTCACGTCGGCGATGGTCACGGTCGCGGTCTGACCCTTTTCATCGACGATGACGATCTTGTCGCCGGCCATCTTCACGGTCAGCGTGCAGCCGCCGACGGTCTTGACCTTGTGGGCGCCGCCGTCGTCCTTGATCATCTTGCCGATCGCGCTCGACATCGCGTTCGCGGCGACGACGTGACAAGTCAGGATCTTGGTGAGCTTGTCCTTGTTCTCGGGCTTCACCAGCGTCTCGACGGTGCCGGCCGGCAACTTGGCGAAGGCTTCGTTGGTCGGCGCGAACACCGTGAACGGACCTTTGCCCGACAGTGTGTCGACGAGACCGGCGGCTTTCACCGCGGCGACCAGCGTGGTGTGGTCTTTCGAGTTGACGGCATTCTGGATGATGTTCTTGGACGGATACATCGCCGCGCCGCCGACCATCTTGGTCTGCTCTTTGTTCATTTCTTGTGCGAAGCTCGGGGACGGTGCGGCGATGTTGGCGCCGAACGCGAAGGCCAGTGCGGCTCCAGCCAAAGCGACTTTGTGAATTTGCTTCATGAGACTTACTCCGGTTTCTCTGTTTGTGATCTCCATGAACTTGGCGGAGACATTCAGAGTTACGGAGTGGCGTCGCAGCAGGACGCAAAGAAGAGCGTCACAGATTTGTGAGCTTGCCTGTCGCAATAACTGGACCGGTCGGTGATCCAGTCGGCGAACCGCCCGGCGGTTCGAGCGAGACGGCAAGCACGGCATTGCCGACGGTGAGTGCGGCAAGCTCGGACGGAATCTTGATGGTGACGGCGCGGTCGGCGCGCAACATGCCGAGCGGCCGTGGTTTGCCGTCGGCGGGAATGAGCCACAGCTCAGGCTCGCGCGTGGCATCGGCACTGTAAGCGGCAGGCACAACGGCGATGCTGCTGGATCGCGTGTCGATGGTGGCGACGAAGTGACGGCGGCCATCGCCGTCAATGCCGGCGGTGAGCGGAGCCTGCTGCGGCGCGTTGCCGAGATAGATCAGCGCGCCGATGCAAGCAGCGGCAAGCGCGCCGGTGGCGAGCGAAAGGCCGCGCCAGAACGCCAGGCTTTGCCACCAGCCAGAAGTTTGTTTGTCGGCGGGTAGAGCGGCGACGATGCGCTCCCACACCGATGGCGGGGCGGACACTTCCGCAATCTCGGCGGCCCAGGGCACGAACCGTTCTTCCCATGCTGCGACCGCGCTCGCGAAAGACGCCTCGCGCGCGGCACGCTGAAGTGCCGCCGCACGCTCCGCGCCCGCCAGCACGCCAAGCGCAAGCTCGGCGGCAAGCAGATCGTCTTCAGGCACGGGGGCGGTCACGTCGCTCATTGTTGCAGGCAGCTCTTGAGTTTCATCATCGCGCGCCGGATCCAGCTCTTCATGGTGCCGAGCGGCACGTTCATGCGCGTCGCCAGATCCTCGTAGGTGTTGCCGTCGAAAAATGCGCCGCGTAGCGCCGAGCGTTCCTTTGCTTCGAGGCCATCAAGACAGCCGTGAAGTCTCGCGTAGTCCTGGGCATTCTCCAGCGCGACGTCGGCCATGGTGCCGCTGTCGGCAACATCATCGGCCGCCTCGATCGGCGCCATGTGCCGGCTGTGCTTGCTGGCGCGCAGCCGGTCGATGGAGCGGTTGCGGGCAATGGCGATCAGCCAGGTGAGAGGGCTTGCCCGCTCGGCGTCGAAATCGGCGGCTTTGCGCCAAACGGTCACGTAAACTTCCTGAAGCACGTCCTCGGCCTCGCTGCGTTCTCCCAAGATACGCAGGCAGACGCCAAAAAGCTTCGCGGAGGTCAGCCGGTAAACGGTTTGCAGGGCCGCGCGGTCGCCGGCGGGGATGCGGGCGAGGGCAGCCACAATCAAGGTTCGGTTGGCGTCGAGGTCCATCAGGCCGGGCAATCACTCACACCAAATGAGGGCTTAGACACCCTCCGGTGTGTTCTACGGATAGCCCCTAAGGCCGGATCACTCTTATTCGTGGGTCAGGAGGTGCATTTCGCCGCAATCGGCGCAGCGAATACGGGGCTGGGCCTTGGCCAGCGAGGCCAAAGTGGCGTCATCGGTGACCAGAATGAAGCTGTTGGTCGTCGGGCACTGATAGCGCAGAGCCCCATGCCCGCGCATCGCCGCCGGGGCCCGCTGCACGATGCTGGAGGCCTGGTTGAAGACGGACGCGTGGATCGTGCCGAAGCCGTTCGACGGGAATGTCATAGGTGGAAGCTCCTGCGCATCTCATGCTGCAATGCAATATAATGCGCGGAGGTACGGCAAGGTTCCCAGGCTCGGAAACACGGCTCAATCCGTGAGCGGGGGAAATTGATGGGCGCCGTCCGGTCCCAGCGGCAGCGGCACGGCCTTGGTCACGGCAGTGAGAGCGAGATCGCCATAGAGGTGCGGGAACAGCGCGCCGCCGCGCGAAGGCTCCCATTTCAGATTTTTACCGAGTCGTTCGGTATCGACATACAGAAGAACGAGATCGCGTTGCCCGGCGAAATGTTTGGCCGCGGTTTCAACAGCTTGTGAAGCGGTCGAGAAATGAATGAAGCCATCGCGCAGATCGACTTCGGAGCCGCGAAAAACGCGGTCTTTCTGAGCTTGCAGCCACATCGCCTCGGGCAGAATTTTGTAGATGATTGGCATTTTGTCGCACCGCAATCTTGTTTGCGCCGCCTTCGATCTGCATATGCAGTTCGAAAGTGAAGGAACGCGATGTCTGAAACCGAAGAGTACCTTATCAAAGCCGCCGACCGCTGTACGCGGCTGGCGCACGCGGGTCGCGAGATTGCCGATGAGCTTGAGTCGTTGAGCAACGAGCTCATGGCCAAGGCGGTCGAACTCGACACTTCGCGCGAGAAGAAACAAAAAGCGGCGCAATAACGCCGCCACGGCAGCGGCGACGGCGCTGCATCGGAATTTCCCGGTCGGATATTTCTGAGCAAAAAAAGCCCGGCACATGTGCCGGGCTTTTTTATTCGAGCATTCGCAGTTCGCGTTACGCCGCGCCACGCATGGCCTCGCCACCGTGCGGCGGCGGGATCGGCGAGCCATCGGCGGAATATTCGTTGAGCTTGTTGCGCAACGTCCGGATCGAGATGCCTAGAATATTGGCGGCATGGGTGCGGTTGCCGAGGCAGTGCTTGAGCGTTTCCAGGATCAGGTCGCGCTCGACTTCGGCGACCGTGCGGCCGACCAGATTGCGGGTGACCTGCTCGGCGGTATTGGCGGCAATCGCCGCGGCGCCGTTGACGCGCGACTGATCGAGCCTGCCGCCGTCCGGCGCGAGAATCCCGTCGATGCCGATTTCGGCGCCGGTCGAGAGCAGCACGGCGCGGTGCAACGTGTTTTCCAGCTCGCGCACGTTGCCGGGCCAGCGATTGATGTTGAGCGCGCGGCGGGCCTCCGTCGACAGCGCACGCACCGGCAGGCCGTTGGCTTCCGAATATTTCTTGATGAAATAAGTCGCCAGTTCGCCGATGTCGGCCGGACGCTCCCGCAGCGGCGGAATCTTCAGATTGACGACGTTGAGGCGGAACAGCAGATCCTCGCGGAATTTGCCTTCCCTGACGGCATCCGTGAGGTTGCGGTTTGACGTCGCGACGATGCGGATGTCGACCGGCACCGGCTTGCCGCCGCCGACGCGGTCGATCACGCGCTTCTGGATGGCGCGCAGCAGTTTGGCCTGCAGGCGCACGTCCATCTCGGTGATTTCGTCGAGCAGCAGCGTGCCGCCATTGGCTTCCTCGAACTTGCCGATGCGGCGGGCGAGCGCGCCGGTAAAGGCGCCTTTCTCGTGGCCGAACAGTTCGGATTCCAGCAGGTTCTCCGGCATCGCGGCGCAGTTGACCGAGATGAAGGGCTTCTTCGAACGTTGCGAACGGGTGTGCAGATAGCGCGCCAGCACTTCCTTGCCGGTACCGCTTTCGCCGGTGATCAGCACCGAGGCGTCGGAGCCGGCGATCTGCTGGGCGAGCTTGACCACGGCGGCCATGGCATCGTCGCGGTAGATCATGTCGCGGCTGTCATTGGCGACGGCCGAGAGCACGGCGGCGATCAGATCCGGGTCGGGCGGCAGCGGGATGTATTCTTTGGCGCCGGCATGAATGGCGCGCACCGCGGCGCGGGCATCGTTGGTGACGCCGCAAGCGACGATCGGCACGTGAATGCGTTCGGCATCGAGCCGGTTGACCAGGTCGCGGATGTCGAGATTGACGTCGACGAACAACAGATCTGCGCCGCGCCCGGAGCGCAGCACGGCGAGCGCCTGCTCGTTGCTATCGGCGTGCGTGACGGCGGCGCCCTTGTCCATCGCGATCTTGCTCGCGATGGTGAGCTGGCCTCCCAGTGTGCCGACGATTAAAAGGCGCATGATGTTTATCCTTCAGTTCTTAGTTCTCTTTTGCGCATGATCTTGTCCGAAAACCGGTTCCCACTTTTCGGGATCATGCGCATTAGTTCTCGTTCTTCGGCTAGTTCTGCTCGGACTTGATGATTTCCGTCATCGTCACGCCGAGCTTGTCTTCCACCAGCACAACTTCGCCGCGGGCGACGCGCCGGTTGTTGACGTAGATATCGATGGCCTCGCCGACCTTGCGGTCCAACTCCAGCACCGCGCCGGGGCCGAGCCGCAGCAATTCGCCGACGTCCATGCGGGCGCGGCCGAGCACGGCGGAAACCTTTACGGGCACGTCAAAGAGTGCCTCGAGGTCGGCGGCGCCGCGGTGGACGGCATCGTCCGGCGCCAGCGAAGCCGCGCTGTCGATGGTCTGAACTTCGCCGCCGTTTTCGAGATCGGGGAGCGGCACTTTGCTGTCGTCGTCACTCATAGCCTTGGTCTCCGGACGTCTTAATTGATCGCGGTGTTGCGGGCCGCCACGTAGCGGCCGACAACATCATCGATGGCGGAAAGGGTTGCAGCCTGATCGCGGACGACGCCGCCATCGGCCCATTCAATCTTGCAGTCGCCAGGCTTCATCGTTTCGTCGGGCAGCACGACCAGCCGGCCTTCGAAGCCCTTGGCCTGGGCGATTTCGGTCAGCTTTTCATTGGCCATGTCGAAGATGTCGGCGCCGATGCGCACCACGACATGCGGCGCGGTGACAAGCTGATGGAAGCATTCATTGGCAAGCGAAGAAATTTCGGCGAAAGGCTCGCGCGCGACCAGTTCCGGCGCGAGCTTGGCGGCGACTGCGACGGCGACTTCCACCGCCTCGGTCTCCAGCCGCGTTTCGATGCCGCCGAGCGCATGGTCGAGCCGCGCAAAGCCTTCCGCGATCACGCCCAGAGCGGCGGCGATGCGCTGATCGGCTTCGCCATGCGCCTGCGCTTGCCCTGCGGCAAAACCCTTGCGATGCGCGATTGCCTCCGCGTCGGCGGCCCGGCGTTCGGCTTCGACCACAGTGATGGTCGGCTTCGTCCCGGTGGCGAAGTCTTCATCGAACATATATTTCGCGTTTGATGCCATAACGGTCCTAGAAGATCATTTCGTCGTCGCCGCGGCTCTTCGAGATCAGGATTTCGCCCTTGGCCGCGAGATCCTTGGCGATATTGACCAGCAGGCCCTGCGCTTCGTCGACGTCGCGAAGACGGACGGCACCCAAAGCCTGCATATCGTCGACCAGCATCTTGGCGGCGCGGCTCGACATGTTCTTGAAGAAGAATTCGCGCACCGTCTCGTTGGCACCCTTGAGCGCGATCGAGAGCTTGTCCTTGTCGATATTGCGCATCAGCGTCTGCGCCGAGCCGGCGTCGAGCTTGATCAGGTCGTCGAAGGTGAACATCAGCGCCTTGATGCGCTCGGCCGCTTCGCGGTTTTCTTCTTCCAGCGCGGTGATGAACCGGGTTTCGGTCTGGCGGTCGAAGTTGTTGAAGATTTCCGCCATCACTTCGTGCAGATCGCGACGGCGGGTCTGCGACAGGTTCGACATGAATTCGGTGCGCAGCGTCATCTCGACGCGCTCGATGACGTCCTTCTGCACCGATTCCATCTTCAGCATGCGGGTGACGACGTCGAGGGCGAAATCCTCAGGCAGGATCGCCAGCACGCGCGCGGCATGTTCGGCGCGCAACTTCGACAGCACGACCGCGACCGTCTGCGGGTATTCGTTCTTGAGATAGTTCGCCAGCACTTCTTCTTGAACGTTGGCGAGCTTTTCCCACATGTTGCGGCCGGCCGGTCCGCGGATTTCATCCATGATGCCGCCGACGCGCTCTTTCGGCAGATATTGCTGCAGCAGGCGTTCGGCGGCGTCGTAGTTGCCCAGCAATGCGCCCGAAGCCGACATGCGTCCGACGAATTCCAGCAGCAGGGCCTCGACCTCGTCGGCCTGAACCGTGCCGAGCGAGGACAGCACGATGGAGATTTCGCGCAATTCGTCGTCGTCGAGCAGGCTGAAGATCTTGCCGCCGTAATTCTCGCCCAGCGCCAGCATCAGCACCGCGGCGCGTTCCGGCCCGGACAGCTTGCGGCGTCCCGGATTGATCTGCGGCCGGCTGGCGAGTTCGGCCATCAAGCCGCCGATGTCGGACCGCAGTTGATCGTTGGTTTTCTGATCTGGAACGGCTGCCATGGCTTACGCTGCGTCCTCGTGGAGCCAACCGCGGATGATGGAGACCGCTTCCTGCGGATTCTTCTCGGCCAATTCGCCGACCTTCTGAACCGATTGGGCGTGAACCTGGCCCTGCACCTTGGCGACGTCGATCATCGCGGAGGTGCGGTTTGAAATCGCCACCTGTTCGCCGCCGCCGACGATCGAAATATTGGCGCCGCCCTCGCTGCTGATGCTGCCGCCACCACCGCCTTCGCCGTTCATGCCGGCGCTGTTCGGATCGACGCCGATGGCGCCGGCGACGCCGGCCGTGCCGGCCAAGCCGGCGGCCCGCGCGGCGCTTTCCGGCGTCACGATCCGGCGCACCAGCGGGCGCACCACCATCAGCAGCACGATCAGGCCGAGCAGCGCCATGACGCCGAGCTCGGCGCCGCGCATGATGTCTTCCTTGGTGAAGGTGAGATACGTCATCCAGTTGGTCGGTTCGCCGATCGACACTGGCGTGTTCTCGGCAAAGCGCAGGTTGACGACTTCGACCTGGTCGCCGCGCTTGGCGTCGAAGCCGATGGCCGAGCGCACCAGCGCCGCGATGCGGTCGATTTCTTCCTTGGCACGTGGCTGATAGGCCATCTCGCCTTTGTCGTTCTTGGCGTAGACGCCGTCGACCAGCACCGCCGCCGAAATCCGGTTGACGCGGCCGGCCTCGATCACTTCGGTCTTGGTGACGCGTGAGATTTCGTAATTGACGATTTCCTCGGTCTTTTTGCTGGCGTCGCGCGGCGCGGCATTGCCTTCCGGCTTGTTGTTGCCGGGCAATTCGGTGCTGGCGGAGACCTGGCCGCCTTCCTTGCCGTCGCTGGTCGTGGACTGCTCTTCGCGGGTCTGGCTTGAGCGCATCACGCGGCCGTCAGGATCGTATTTGTCCGAGGTCTGGGTGATGCGGTTGAGGTCGAAATCGGCGCTGAGCTGCACGCGGGCATGCCCCGGGCCGACCACGGAGGTGACGATGGCTTCGACCTGCTGGCGCAGGCGGCTTTCGTAAGCCGATTTGCGGTCGTCGGCGCCGACGCCGTTGTTCAGGTCGTTCGGCGTGGCGCCGTCGGCCAGGAGCTTGCCGGTCTCGTCGATGACCGAGACGCGCTCGGGCTTCATGCCATTGACCGCGGTCGCGACCAGATGCCGGATGGCGCGAACCTGTTGGGTTTCCAGCGTGCCGCGCACCTTCAGCACGATCGAGGCGGTGGCCTCGGCCTTGTCGCGGGCAAACAGCGGCCGGTCGGGCAGAACGAGGTGGACGCGGGCGGCCTGGACGCGGTCGATGCCGCGGATGGTCCGGGCGAGTTCGCCTTCCAAAGCGCGCAGATGATTGATATTCTGGATAAAGCTGGTGGCGCCGAGGGCGTCCGACTTGTCGAAAATCTCGTAGCCGACGCCGCCGCCCTTGGGCAGGCCGCCTTCGGCGAGCTTCATGCGAAGCCGCGCAATGTTTTCCTTCGGCGCCATGATGATCGCGCCGTCATTCTTCATCTCGTAGGGGATCGCCTGGCGTTCCAGATCCTTGATGATGGCGGAGGAGTCCTCAACCGACAGGTCGGTGAACAGCGGCACCATCTGCGGCTGCGACATCCGGATCATGAGGAATGCAAAGAAGCCGATCAGGGCGAGCGTTACGGCGGCCATCGCCGCCATGCGCGCCGCGCCCAGCGCTTTCAGAAAGTCGAAGAAACCTTGCACTGGCTGTTCGTCCCGCCTTATGCGCGCGTTGAGCGCTTCACCCGGCAAGTTTTGCCCAGTTTATGGTTAGCGTCCGGTTAACTTTCGAAAAGGATGGGCCGGGCATTGCACAAGACTGCGACGTCAAATCCTTCGCCGGGTTTAAAAGACGTGGCTAAGGGCCGTTAGCCGCGATGCGCCGCGCCCAAACGAAAATCGCCGGCCGCAAGTTTTAAAACTTGGGGCCGGCGACTTTAAAATCTGAAATTCGGGGAAGGCTACTGGCGGTATTGCTGGATGCGCGTGGTGCGCAGGCCGGCAAGGCCATGCTGATCGATCGAATACTGCCAGGACAGGAATTCTTCGACCGTCAGGGTATAACGGGCGCAGGCTTCCTCGAGCGACAGGAGGCCACCGCGTACCGCTGCGACCACCTCGGCCTTGCGGCGGATGACCCAACGCTTCGTCGTCGGCGGCGGCAGATCCGCGATCGTCAGGGGACTGCCATCGGGCCCGATGACGTATTTAACCCTCGGGCGGTGGGGCTCGGTCATTGGTACACTCACAAAACACAAGACACGGACTGACTGGTACTCCGAGGAACCTACAAGCCCCGACTTAAAATTTGCCTAAGCATGGGGCGCAGAAAGGGAAATGTTTGCCCTGTCTTTGCTAACGTTTTGGTTACGTCTGAGGCGGTGAAGACGCCTCGGTTCCATAAGCTAAAACGAACATGAGGGACTGCGCCAGCGCAAAAGTTCCGTGCTGCCCGCTGTGTGGGAGGCTGCGAAAACCGCCGCTGGCAGCGGTTTTAGGATGATGAGGTCGGCGCGACGATGCGCTTGATCTTGTCCATCGTGAAGTTCTGGCCGTTGATCGAGAGCGCCGGCGGGTCCTGGGTCATATCGACCGAGTCGACCTTCGCTTGCACTTCGGTCGAGATCGCGACCGACTGTTTGCTGGCGTCGAGCGCGGTGACGCTCATCGTGTAATTGCCGTCCGGCCACTGCTGGCCGTTATTGCCCTTGCCGTCCCAAGAAAAGTCCTGGTTGCCCGGATTGACCGCGAAGCTGCCGGTATAGGCGGTGGCGCCGGTCGAATCCTTGATGGTGACGGTGGCGGTCGATGGCTTGGAAACGTTGAAGCTCCAGGTGCCCTTGCCGTTCGCGACATTCGTGGTGGCGCCGTCGACGACGACGGTGGCGCCGACATAGGCCAGCGCGGTGGTCGACTGCGCGCTCTTTTCCATCGAAACCAGCGAGGTGAGCTGGTCGTTAGACTTCATCTGCTGCTCGACCTGGGCGAACTGCACCAGCTGCTGGGTGAACTGGTTGGTGTCCAGCGGGTCGAGCGGGTTCTGGTTCTTCAACTGGGTGGTCAGCAATTGCAGGAAGGTCGTGAAGTTGCTGGCGATCATCTGCTGATCGGCGCCGGTGCCGGTCGTCGTCGTGGTGCTGGCGCCGGCGGTAGAGGCGGGGGCCGAAGTTACCGTGGTCATGATCGTTCCTCAGTCTCTGGTGTCAGGGCGTGCCCGGATTGCCGGGCGCGCGTCCTAAACGTGAATATCGACGCCGCTGCCTTGTCCGGCGAGGCGGCCGTAATCGCGTGCGATCGCGGCGGTGGGGACGGTTTCGTCCTGCACCACCAGACGCGCGGTGTTGGACGGGTTGCCGCTTTGCTGTTGATTGCTCGATTGGTCGCGAAGCTGAAACTGCAGGCCGTCGCTGTTGGTCTTGAGCCCGGCATCCTGCAGCGCTCGGTCGAGGCCCGAGGCATCGCGGCGCAACAGATCGAGGGTTTCGGGACGATCGACAATCATATGGGACGTGACGGTGCCGTCCTTGTCGACGTCGAGGCGTACTTCGATGCGGCCGAGGTCGGGCGGATCGAGCCGGATCTCGAAATGGTTGGTGCTCGACAGCGCCTTGCTGGTGATTTCAAACGCCACGCCGGACAAAGGAATGGCGGCGGCCTGCTGCGCGACAGGAGCAGGGGCGGCGGCAGTCGCCGCAGCGGCGGGCGCAGTCTGATGGGTGCGTGCGGTCAGGGCCGCGGCTTGCGCGGCATCGGGACCGGTCTTGGGGGCGGCGAGCGCCGGATCGAAGGCGGGCTTGTCGGCGATGTCCGCGCTGGCGCTGCGGACGTCCTTGCCCTGGGCTTCGCCGCGCGCGTGCGCATCGGCTTTTTCGGCCTTTTCCGGGGTGACGGCGGTCTTGTCGCCCTGCAGTTCAGTCTGCGGCGCGGCCTGGAGACCGGCTTCGGTCTTGGCGGCTTGCTGCTTGGAGTCGGCGCCGCCTTTGGCGGGCTTGGCAGCCGCGGATTTGTCGGTTTTGCCGTTACCGGCGGCGCCGATCGCCGTTTCGGCGGCGGCATCGGCCGCAGCCTTCTCGGTACCGGCTTCAACGGCGTCCGGGACCGGGGTGGCGGCCGCTTCGGTCGCCGTGGCAGTCGGAATGGCGGTCGCGACCGCAACCTGGGCGGCGACGGTCACATCGGGCTTGGTATCCGCCGTTGCCGTGGCCTGGCCGGCCATATCGGCCGTTTTGGCCTCGGTTTCGGTCTTGGCGTCCGCTTTGACCTCGGTTTTCGGGTCGGTTTCGGCTTTATCGGTTGGTGCCTTGGCATCGGTCGCGGCGTCACTCGCCTTGACCGCGTTGTCGTCGGACTTCGCGTTCTTGGCGTTTTTGGCGTCGTCGGAGCGGCTGGAGGACCTGGGGGCATCCTTCGGCTTGGCGCGGTCGCGGGCCGGGGCCTGGTCGGCGCGGTCCTGACGGTCGGCATGCGCCGGAGGCCGGTCGGCCGGAAGGTCGGCGGGACGGTTGTCGGCGGCGGGGGCCGGGGTGTCGAGCAGGCTCTCGAACGCCGGCGCGCTCCGGTCGGTGGCCGGGCGGGCGGTCAAGATGGGCTTGAGGACAGAACTCGGATCGAACGCAACCTGGGGCACGGGCAGACCTCCGGAATGACGACATATGTTCTGCAATCGTCAGGCCACCCGCCAAAATCTAAAATATATCTATTATTTCAATTAGATACCAAGATGCCGCCGGCCCGATGGGGCCCCGGACCCGGCATTGCATGCAGGAAAACCGGCAAGTTTTGCCGCCCCCGGTTTTGCAAGGGTTCCAGACTGCTTTCATTGCGCGCGGGGCGTCACCAACTGTAGTAAGAAGTCCATCATGCGTAACAGCCTCGATCTCGACAGCCGCCCAGAAGACACCCGTGTCGTCGTCGCCATGTCCGGCGGTGTCGACTCGTCGGTGACGGCTGCGCTTTTGAAGGCCGAGGGCTATGACGTGGTCGGCGTCACGCTGCAGCTCTACGACCATGGCGCGGCGACACACCGCAAAGGCGCCTGTTGCGCGGGGCAGGACATCTACGACGCCCGCAGCGTCGCCGAGCGCATCGGCATTCCGCATTACGTGCTCGACTACGAGCGCCGCTTCAAGGAAGCGGTCATCGACCGTTTTGCGCAGAGCTACATCGACGGCGAGACGCCGGTGCCCTGCGTCGATTGCAACATGTCGATCAAGTTTCACGATCTGCTCGGCACCGCTAAGGAGCTTGGCGCCAAGGTGCTGGCGACCGGCCACTACGTCGCGTCGCGCGACCTACCCGGCGGCGGCCGCGGACTCTTCCGCGCGCGCGAAGAAGAGCGCGACCAGAGTTACTTCCTGTTCGGCACCACGCGCGAGCAGCTCGACATTCTTCGTTTCCCGCTTGGCGACCGCACCAAGGCCGAGACGCGCGAACTGGCGCGGCAATACGGATTGGCGATCGCCGACAAGCACGACAGCCAGGACATCTGCTTCGTGCCGACCGGGCATTATGCTGACATCATCGAACGGCTGAAGCCCGGCGCGGCGGAGGCCGGCGATATCGTCGATCTCGACGGCAAGGTGCTGGGCACGCATTCCGGCATCATTCATTTCACCGTCGGCCAGCGCAAAGGCCTCGGCATTGCCGCCGCCGCGCCGCTCTATGTGGTGCGGCTCGATGCCGAGCAGCGCCGCGTCGTGGTCGGTTCGCGCGACGCATTGCGCACGCGCTCGATCGTGCTGCGTGATGTCAATTGGATCGGCGATACCGGTATCGACGAAGCGCTGGCCGACGACCGCCGCGAAGTGTTCGTGAAGGTCCGCTCGTCGCGGCCGCCGCAGGCGGCGTGGCTTCGTCACGGTGCCGGCGGTTATGAGATCGAACTGGTGGATGGCGAACACGGCGTTTCGCCCGGCCAGGCTTGCGTTTTCTACGATGCGGGCGAGGGTCAGGCCCGCGTGCTCGGCGGCGGCTTCATCAAGAGCGCAGCCGCTGCAGCGGACAGCGTGCGCCCGGAAGCCGGCTTTAACACTATCGTCGCGGCCGAGTAGCAGACCGCATGGCCGCGGACATCAACAAAGCCGGCGTCGCGAAAGCCTACGCCCGCTGGGCTCCGATTTACGATTTCGTCTTCGGCGAGGTTTTTGCGCCCGGGCGCGGGGCTGCCATCGCTGCGGCCGAGCAGCACTGTGGCGCCGGCGGCGGCCGCATCCTCGAAGTCGGCGTCGGTACCGGCATCTCGCTGCCGGATTACGCACCGTGCAATTCGATCGTCGGTGTCGATCTGTCCGAGCCGATGCTGCGCAAGGCGCATGAGCGTGTCGCCGAGCACGGCCTCACCAATGTCGAGTCGCTGTCGGTGATGGACGCCATGCATATGGCGCTGCCGGACAAATCCTTCGACGTCGTGGTGGCGCAATTCGTCATCACCGCCGTGCCGAATCCGGAAGCGACGCTCGACGAGTTCGCGCGCGTCATCAAAACGGGCGGCGAGATCGTGCTGGTCAATCACATCGGCGCCGAGAGCGGGCCGCGCTGGCTGTTTGAATATTGCTTCGCGCCTTTGGCGCGTAGGCTCGGCTGGCGGCCGGAATTTCCGTTCAAGCGGCTGACCGACTGGGCGCAACGCCATGGCGGTGTGAAACTGGTCGAACGCCGGCCGATCAAGCCGCTGGGCCATTTCTCGCTAATCCGGTTTCAGCGCCTATAGAGTTTGCGCATGATCTTTTCCGAAAACCGGTGCCCACTTTTCGGGATCATGCGCTAGCGCGTCATTCTGTCCGCGGAACTTCGCAACCGCCTGGGCCGTTATCCCGGACACGCGCATCAGCGCGAGGGAGAATGGCCGTGAAAAACCAGATCGTCAGGCTGACGGCGTTGTCGGCGGTGTTACTGATGCCCGCGATCGCCGCGGCACAGGCGCCGCCCGCTACGGCGCCACCGATCGCGCCCAAGACCGAGCAGTTGGACTCCAAAGCCTGCGCGCCGTCCGACACCCAGACGACGGTCGGGCAGGGCGGCGATCTGCAGATGAAGAGCAACGGCAATCTGAGCGACAAGCTGGCGCGATCGGATGGCGTGATCTGTCCGCCGGCCAGGGTCGATCCGGAAATTCGGGCGCCGACCCCGCCGGGCGGCGCAATGCCGGTGATCCCGCCGCCGGGTTCTCCGGGCGGCGATCCCTCGGTAAAACCCAAATAGGGCGAAGTGGCGGAGCCGGAACGGTTTTCCGGCCTGCCGGGCAAAGGACGTCAGGTTGGGCGTCAGGTTGCCCCTCAACTTGACAGGCTTTGCCGTGGCTCCCTATATCGCGGCCATTCGTGCAGCGATGCCGAATGGCGGGGTAGCTCAGTTGGTTATCGGTATGGCATTTAGAGGGGTAACGAGTAGGGACGCTGATTCTCCGTGAGCACATAACGGCTCATCGGGATAAGTCGGTAGCTTCACTCGG
>CAISIV010000261.1 GCA_903885555.1 uncultured Hyphomicrobiales bacterium | reverse complement strand
GTCAGATGGGCGCCGAAGTGCTGGCCGCCTGCTTCGTCATCGATCTGCCGGAACTCGGCGGCGCCGCGAAGCTGCGCGCGATGGACGTGCCGGTGCGCACGCTGATTTCGTTCGAGGGACACTAACAATTGCCTCGCTCGGTATCAGGACACAGTCTGCTTCGCGCGAAGTTCCGAAATGGTACGATCCGAACGGCGCGGTTAACACCGCGCTAAGTGTCTGGAAAAAATGAACGTTTGAACACCGTATATTAGTTTCCCAAGCGTACATTGCTTATGTCGGAAAGTGACATGGCGATGAGACGTTTGAAGAAGCTAATCTCGGCATTCGATCAGCCGAGCCCTGTCTTGATCTGGAGTGCGACGGCGATCGGCTTGCTGGTTCAATTGGCCGTGTTCGCCGGGATCGCATTCGATTCCTACCGCAGCACTCTGCACAGCAGTTTCGAGGTCGCCGAAAATATCGCGGCGCTGATCGAGCAGGATATTGGACGCAATATCGAACTCTACGATCTCACGCTTCAAGCCGTCGCTGAAAAAGTGGACGACGCGGAAGTGATGGCGCTGCCGCCGCGCCTGAAGCAGATGGCGGTATTCGATCGCTCTAGCAACGCGCCAGGGCTCGGCGCCATGGTGGTTCTCGACAAGGGCGGGACGATCGTTCTCGACTCGTTGAGCGTGACGCCACGCAAGGGGAACTTCGTCGACCGCGAATATTTTGAGTTTCAGCGCGATACGCCGCGCCCGAATGGCCTCTACATCAGCAAGCCGTTCCAGGCGCGCCTGCAGGACGGCAAGTGGAGCATCTCGGTCAGCCGGCGGCTCAATGCGGCCGATGGAAGTTTTGCCGGTATCGTATCCGGCACGCTCAAGCTTGAGTTTCTCACCGGCCGCGTCGACTCGGCAGCGCTTGGCAAGCACGGCGTAGCGACGGTGTTTCGCGACGACGGCATTGTGCTCGTTCAAAGTATCCCCGGCAATCCGAATGTCGGCGCCGACTGGAGCCGGGCCGAAGTGGTCAGGCGCTCGCGCGGGACTAATGCCGGCACTTTTTCCGGCGAGGGGTCGATTGATAATATTCCACGCCTGTTTGCGTTCAGAAAAGTCGAAGGTTTCCCGCTGGTCGTTGCCGCCGGCATCGCCCGTAACGATGTGCTGGTGCCGTGGTGGTTCAAGGTCCAGTTGATCGCCACCGTGTTCGTCGCGATGGTGCTGAGCGTTGTCGTGCTGGTGGCGATGTTCAATCGCGAATTGCGCCGCCGCATCGCGGCCGAGAAGGGCCAGGCGGCGCTGGCGCGGCAGGATAGACTGTCTCAACTGGCCAACCGGCTGGGATTTGACGAGGCTCTCTCGCAGGCATGGCGCCGGGCGCTGCGCGAGCGGCAGCCGCTGTCGCTGGTGATGATCGACGCCGATCAATTCAAGCAGTTCAACGACTCCTACGGCCATCCCGAGGGCGACAAGGTGCTGGCCGCCATTGGCGGCGCTATTGGCGGCGCGGTTCGCAGGCCCGGCGACATCGCCGCGCGCTACGGCGGCGAGGAATTCGCCGTGCTGTTGCCTAACACCGATATGGAAGGCGCCATGCGGGTCGCGGAAACAATCCGCAAGCAGGTCGCGGGCATGGCGATCACCCACGAACTCAGCGTTTACGGCGTTGTCACGCTGAGCCTTGGCGTCGCAACCATTTTGCCTAGCAAGACTCTCTCGCCGCAGGCGCTGGTCGCCAACGCCGACCGCGCGTTGTATGCGGCCAAGACCGGCGGCCGCAATCGCGTCTGCCTGGACCGGGTCGCAAACATCCCCGCTGGCCCGACCCCGGAACGGCTAAGCGCCTGACCGGCGCTAGCCCCGTCTGCCCCAGGGGCCCTGATGGGCGATCGGTGCTTCGCCCGGCAGGAACGGCTTGCCGCCATCCTGCGGGCTGTCTTGCGATCCCGCGCCTTGCTGCACGTTGCTCCACGGGCCGTCGGCAGTTCCGCCTTGCGGCGGATCGATCTGTGGCGGTTCGTCGGCACCGGGCAGCGCCAAAGGTCCGGGATCGTGACCACCGGCGAATTTGATCAGCGCTTCGATGCGCTTGTCGACCGACGGATGCGTATCGAAGACATTGGAGAATCCGACGCGCGGATTGTCGATGCACATTTCCATCACCGCGGAGTTGGCGCGGGCCAGTTCGCCGCGGCCTTCGATCTTGCGCAGCGCCGAGATCATGGCGTCGGGATCCTTGGTCAGTTCCACCGAGCCGGCGTCGGCGAGATATTCGCGGCTGCGCGACAGCGCAAAGCGGATCACGACCGAGAGAATCCACGCAACGGCAATCAGCGCCAGCGCGATGACGATGGCGATGCCGGCGCCGCCCTTCTTGTCGCTGTCGCTGCTCGAAGAACGGCGGCCGTAAAACGCGTTCTGGAAGAAGATGCGGAATACCATTTCGCCGACGAACGAGATCACGCCGGCGATTACCACCGCGATCACCAGCATGCGCACGTCGCCGTTGCGGATGTGGGTCAGTTCGTGGCCGAGCACGGCTTCCATTTCGCGGTCGTCGAGCGCTTCCATCAGTCCGCGCGTCACCGTGATGGAATACTGCTTCTCGTTGAGGCCGGTGGCGAAGGCGTTGAGCGCGTCGTCGTCGGCAATGCGCAGCGTCGGGGTTGTTATTCCACGGGAAATGCAGAGATTTTCCAGAAGATTATAGAGCCTGGGCTGTTCGGCGCGCGTGACTGCATCCGAGCCGGTCACCGCATCGATCATCTTCTGGTGGAATTTATAGGCGATCGCGATCCAGATCACCGTGCCCAACGTCGCCCAGGGCAGAGCCATGATGAAATCATATTTGGCGGCGCGGATCAGATAATCGAGCGGCGCGTCGCGCGTCAGCGCTTCGGCTACCAGCGCGCCGGCAAACACCAGAACATAGATCAGGAAGAACAGGCCGATCAGCAGTGCGACCGAGCGGCGTTTGTTCGACTGGATATGGGTGTAGAGACCGTAGGCGGCCATGGCGTTACTCGTGTCCCGGGCAAGTGGAGCGCAGCGGAACGCGACCCGGGACCCAGCGCAGGAATTGCGGAGCGCGGTTAGGAGACGCGGCCTGTGGGCCGCGTCGTTTTTCTCCTGGGTCCCGGATCATCGCTCGCGGCATAGCGCGTCGAAGACGCGCGTAAACGCGCTTATGCCGCTCGCTCGTCCGGGACACGATTAAAACTTCACGCTCGGTGCCTGCTCGAGCTGCGCCCGGTCGCCGCCGACGTCGAAGAACGGACGCTGCGCAAAACCGAACATTCCGGCAAACAAGGCCGCCGGGAACTGCTGGATGCCGGTGTTGTATTCCTGAACCGCGCTGTTGAAGAAGCGGCGCGAGGCGGCGAGCTTGTTCTCGATGTCGGAGAGGTCCGACTGCAACTGCTGGAAGTTCGCGTTGGCCTTGAGGTCCGGATAGGCCTCCGACAGCGCGAACAGCTTGCCGAGCGCGCCGCTCAGCATGTTTTCCGCTGCCACCTTCTGCTCGACGCCGGGAGCGGCGATCGCCGTGTTGCGGGCGGCAATGACCGCCTCCAGAGTTCCGCGCTCATGGGTGGCGTAGCCCTTCACCGTCTCCACCAGATTGGGGATCAGGTCGTGGCGCTGTTTGAGCTGCACGTCGATGTCGGCGAAGGCCTGATTGGTGCGCTGCCGCATGGCGACAAGGCCGTTGTAGACGCTGATCGCCCAGATCACGACGACAACCGCGACGCCGAGAATAATCCAGCCAGTGGTGGACATTGAAAAGCTCCTGAAAGTCGGAAAACGGAACGAGGCTAGCCTAGCTGAGTGTCGCTTCCCCGCGCAAAGGTTCAAAGGCAAGGATCTGGCCCGGTGGAACTCTCGCGGAAACGCCGTAACAGCCTGATTAACAAGAAAAAAGGCCCCCAGTCCGGAGACTGGAGGCCTTGAGCCTGACGGCTATTCGGGGGGTAAGGGGGGAGCCGCCCGGCTTAATCTTCGCCTCGTTAACGGCGACCCCGGGCGTTCGTTCCATGATATTTCGACTCGTCGCCAGATTTTTGCGGGTCCAGGCGCCGGGCAAAGTTCCAGCCGGCTTGGAACCGTTTCCAGCAAAACTGCAACACCCGCGATCGAACTCCCGTCCCGCTGTGCAGCGGAGGTGGGATGTCATCCCACCGTCATTAGCCAAAACTAACAAACGCCGACGGTAAAACCGTAAGCGTTGGGGTGGGGTCATTATGTCGCGTTGGTCGGACGGCGTTAGCGCCGTGGCTTTGGTTGTGTCTGTGGCGGCGTTGTCACTTCCGAGCTCAGTTCTCGCCGCCTCCTTTGACGTAACGACCGTTCCTCCCGCTGCCAACAGTACCACCGCCAAATCAGTCAGCGGCACTGATACCGGGACCGTGCGAAGCGGTGCCACGCTCGCGACCAGCGCCAACTCTATCGTCTGGAGTGGTGCAAGCAGCAGCGTCACCATCACAAACTCGGGCACCATCACCAGTTCGGCCAATCGGGGCTTTGACACCTCGGGCTCTATCAACAATGGCAGCCTGATCTTCACGAACAACGCCGGCGCAACGATCACGGCGTCGAACGACGCACTTCGTATCGCCAGCACAATCGGCAACGGTACGGTGGTGATCAATAATTACGGCACGATGACGTCGACCAGCAACGGCCGCGCCGTCCAGGCTGACGCCAATACCTCGACCACCGGCTCGCTCACGATCAACAATTTCTCTGGCGGTCTGATGCAATCGCTGGGCGATGCAGACGCGGTGCGGCCGGGTATGAACGGCGTCGTCAACAACTGGGGCACCATCAACGCAGCTCTGAGCACCGGCACTGGTTCCGGCATCGATGTCAGGGCCAATACTGCGACAATAAACAACATGGCTGGCGGCCTGATCACGGCGGCCAAACACGGCATCAATGCCGGCACTGCGGGTATCGTCACAGTCAACAACGACGCCGGCGGCACGATCATCGGCCGTAACGGCTCGGGTGTCGGCTCGGATAACGCCAGCGCTTCCAATGCGGCCACTGTTGTCAACTCCGGCCGTATCACCGGCGCCTATAACGGTAGCGGCACCGGCGACGGCGACGGCGTCGACATCGACGGCGCTGCGACTATCACCAACAATGCTACCGGCATTATCGAAGGCACCGGGGCCGGCGGCTTCGACAGCGGCGGCCGTGCCAATAACTCGGAAGGCATTTCGATCGGCGGCGGCACCATCGTCAACGCCGGCACGATCACCGGCGCGTCCTTCGCCATCGTCGTCAACAACGACGCTGTCGGCAACACCTCGCGCAGCGGCGTCGTCGCGACAACGCTGACAAACACCGGCACGATTACTGGTCTGAACGGTTTCGCTGTTCGCTTCGAGAACAAGTACGGCGACAGCCGTGACAACGACACTATCGTCAATCGCGGCACTATCACCGGCAACGGGTCGATCCCGGATCCGACTGCCACCGTTCTGCTGCAGAACGGTACTGTGGACGTCAATTCGGTCGGTACCCTCAACGGCGTTGCCTACGCCGGGACCGGCAATGCGCGCTTCATCCGCGGCGACGGTTCGGCGATCCAGATGGGCGAGGGCGCCGATCAACTCACCAACTACGGCACCATCGCCGGCAACACCGGCCGCGCCATCAACATGGAAGGCGGCAACGATACCGTGCGCATCATGCCCGGCTCGAAGATTGTCGGTCTGGTGGATGGTGGCGTCGGCACCGACACGCTGGTCTATGGCAAGGTCGGGTTGACCACGGCGAAGATGGCCGCCCTGCAAGCCGGCCAGACCGTCAATATCGGCGGCACGCTCTACACCGGCTTCGAGAGTTTCACCGGCAGCGTCGTGCAGTCTTTCTCGTCCTATGCGACCGGCGCAACCGCCGGGATCGCCGCCGCCTTCGACAACGGCTCGACCACGCAATCGGCCAGCGCCGCCGCGCAAACATTGATGGACCAGGTGGCATCATCGAACGATCCGGCCGCGGCGCTGTCGCAACTTACGCCGACTGCGTTTCAGGCGCTGACCTCGATCGGTTTCAACAGTGCTTTCCAGACCACGCAGCTTGTCGATCAGCGTCTTTCAAATCTGCGGCAGGGCGGCCTTGCGTTCGACGGCTCCGGTCTCGGCACCGCGGTCGCCATGCTCGGCGGTGAACGCAACCGCGGCCTGACGCCGAACTAGTTCGATCCGTCGGACGATCCGTCGAGCGCTTACGCGGCGGTCAATCCGATGGCGCGCAATGGCGCCTTCGATGCGATGGCCAAGGCGAACAACTATCCCGTCAAAGCGCCGCGTGCCGTGATCGAAGACTCGCCGTGGGGTATGTTCATCTATGGTAACGCGCTCTTTGCCCGGCAAAACGCCACCGCGAATTCGCCGCAGAGCAAGTTCAACGCAGCGGGCGTCACCGGCGGCGTCGACCGGCGCATGACGCAGGAACTCACGCTCGGTCTGCTCGCAGGCTATAGCCGCACCAATGCCGATCTCGACACGAACGGGAGCACCAGCCGCATCAACACCTGGCTCCTCGGCGCCTATGCCAGCTACGCGCGCCAGAACTGGTACTTGAACGGCGCCTTCATCTACGGCCGCAATTCATACGACAACAACCGCATCGCGCTCGGCACCTCGAATACCAGTTCGCCGAAGGGCGACCAGATCGCGCTGCAAAGCACGTTCGGCATCGACTACCGCTTCGGCGCGTGGACGGTGACACCGGAAATCGGCGCGCAATACACCACGGTGCGGGTCGACGGCTTCACCGAAACGGGTACCGCCGCGCTCGCCGTTGACGCGGATCGCGCCAACTCGCTGCGCTCGAGCCTGGGCGGCCGTTTCCGTTACGATGTGCTCTCGGCGTGGGGCAAGCTGACGCCGGAACTGCGGGCAAGCTGGCAGCACGAATTCCTCGACAAGGAACGCGACGTGCGCGCGAGCTTCGTCGACCAGACGCTGCCCGGAAACTTCGCGACGACTGCGGCAGGCTCAGGCACCGACTTCGGTGTGCTTGGCGCCGGCGTGAACATGTTCGTCGCCGACCGCACCCAGCTTTCGGTCGGCTACGACTTCAAGTTCGGCGGCCACAGCTTCACGGCGCACCAGCTCAGCGGCCGGCTGCGGCATACGTTCTAATATTGAAAAAGCCCGGCGTAACAGCCGGGCTTTTTTGTATCGTTTGATCTGGCGAACTTAGCTGGCTTCGCGGAACCGCACGGCGGCTTCGAGATCGACCGAAACCAGTTGCGACACGCCGCGCTCGGCCATGGTGACGCCGTAGAGCCGGTTCATCCGCGCCATGGTGATCGGGTTGTGCGTGATGATCACGAAGCGGGTGTCGGTCGAGCGGGTCATTTCGTCGAGCAGGTCGCAGAAACGCTCGACGTTGTGGTCGTCGAGCGGCGCGTCGACTTCGTCCAGTACGCAGATCGGCGCCGGATTGGTCAGGAACACCGCAAAGATCAGCGCCATCGCCGTCAGCGCCTGCTCGCCGCCGGACAGAAGCGACAGCGTTGCCGGCTTTTTGCCAGGGGGCTTGGCCAGGATTTCCAGGCCGGCTTCCAGCGGATCGTCGCTTTCGATCAGCTGAAGTTCGGCGGTGCCGCCATTGAACAGACGGGTGAAGAGCTGCTGGAAGTGCGTGTTGACCTGCTGGAACGAGGCCAGCAGGCGCTCGCGCGCTTCGCGGTTGAGGCTCTGGATGCCCAGCCGCAACTTCTTGATGGCTTCGACCAGATCGTCGCGCTCGGTGGTGAGCGAGGTGTGCTGGGTCTCGACCTCTTTAAGTTCTTCTTCGGCGCGCAGATTGACGGCACCGAGACGTTCGCGCTCGCGGCGCAGCCGCTCCAGCGTGGCTTCGATCTCGGCCAGTTCCGGCAGTGGCTCGCCTTCCTTGAGTTCGGCCAGTTCGGCAACGCCCGCCGGCTCGATCTCTAGCATGTCGTGGATTTCGCGGCCGATATCGGTAAGGCGGCGCTTGGCGGCTTCGTGACGCTCCTCGGCGCGGGCGAGGTCTTCGCGCGCGGTGGAGGCAGCCTCGAGAGCAGCGCGGGCGTCGCGGTCGGCTTCGGCCAGTTTGTTTTCGGCTTCCTGCAGGCGATCGGCGCAGGCGCGGCGGTCGGTATTAGCCGCCTCGATTTCGGTCATCAGTGCCGAACGCTTCTCGGCGAACTGCGCCGGGGCGTTTTCCAAGTCGGCGCGGTCGCGCGTGGCTTCGGCGACGCGCTGCTCCAGCGTGGCGATCTGGTTCTGCGCGCCGGTCTGGCGGACTAGCCAGCCGGTCTTTTCGGTACCGAGCGCGTTGAGGCGGCGGTCGGCCATTTCGGCCTCGCGCACGATGGCCTGCTGTTCGGCGCGGATTTCGGCGGCCTTGGCGCGCTTGCCGGTGATGTCGTCGCGTACGCCGGTCAGTTCGGCTTCCAGATCGGCGACCGGCGCGAGCGCGGCCAGCGCGGTTTCAGCCTCAGACTTGGCCGCGGCGGCTTCGTCACGACTGGTGGTGAGACGCGTCCGCGCTTCGGTCAGCGCCGAGACACGGGCCGCGTTGCGGTTCATCTCGCGTTCGGCGGCTTCGTGCTGATCGCGGGCGGCGGAGGCTTCGCGCTGGCGTTCGCGCGCGGCGGAACGCGCCTGCGTTTCGGCCGCGACCGCGGTGAGCAAAGCGGCTTCGGCCGCGACGACAACACCGCGGGCGGTTTCGGCTTCGGCCCGCGCGATCTGCTGTTCGGTTTCGATGTCGGCGAGGCGAGCGCGTTCGGCAAGACGCCGGGCCGCGCCGGTCGGCGCATGCGCATCGGCGGCAAAGCCGTCCCAGCGCCACAGGTCGCCTTCGGCGGTGACCAGACGCTGGCCGGGCTTGAGCTGAGCGGTCAGGCGCGCACCGTCGGCCTTGTCGATGACGCCGATCTGATTGAGACGGCGGGCGAGTTCGGCCGGAGCCTGAACGTGACGGGCGAGCGGCTCGACGCCGGCCGGCAAGGCCGGATCGGCGGCATCGACCGACGAGCCAAGCCAGCGCATCGGCGCGGTGGCATCGACCGGCGCATCGAGATCGTCGCCAAGCGCGGCGCCCAAAGCCTTCTCATAGCCCTTGTCGACCGAGATGTGATCCATCACCGGAGGCCACAAGTTCTTGGATTCAACCGCGAGCACCTTCGACAAGGTTTTCGCTTCGGTTTCCAGCCGCTGCACGCGGCGCTCGGCTTCGGCCAAAGGCGTGCGCGAGGCGTCGAGATGCTGGCGGGCCGCGGTGTGCACGTTTTCAGCGGTAATAGCGGCGGCTTCGGCTTCGACAACGGCGGCCTGCACGGCTTCGACGGCAGCGGTGAGAGCGGCGAGATCGGGTCCGCCGGCCTGCTGCAGCGAGGCGAGTTCGCTTTCGATGCCGGCCATTTCCGTTTCGAGGCGGGCGGCGCGTTCGCCGTGCTGGCGCGTCGCGGCCTCGAGCTGATTGCGGCGCGCGGTGAGGTCGGCGAGTTTCGCCGTGAGTTGCGAGAACACCGTTTCGGCGGCGGACAGCTCGGCGTCGGCTTCGGCGACCTTGGCGTCGACGCCAGTACGGCGGCCGGCGCTTTGATGCAGTTCGGCGCGGATGGTTTCTTCTTCGGCGGCAAGGCGCGTCAGCGCTTCCTGCGCGTCGGTGGCCAGACGCTGCTCGCGCTCGGCGTCGGCGGCAAATTGAACCAGGCGCAGATCGAGTTCGGCGATGCGATCCTTGGCACGGGTCTCTTCGCGGTCGAGTTCCTGCGACGCGACATTCAAACGATGCAACGCGGCGCCGGCGCGGGCTTCCGCCTCGCGCAATTCCGGCAGAGACGACGCGGCCTGGGTCTGACGCTTGGAGGCTTCGGTCTGCGCTTCGGTGCGGGAGGCGACCTCGCGCAAGGCGCCGTCCTTGGCGCTCTCGGCTTCGGTGACCTCGATGGCGGCTGCGGTCCAGCGCAAGTGATAGAGCGTGGCTTCCGACTTGCGGACCTGGGCCGACACGGTGCGATAACGGATCGCCTGGCGCGCCTGCTTCTTCAGCGCTTCCATCTGGCCGGCCAACTGGCCGATGACGTCTTCGGCGCGCAGCAAATTGGCTTCGGCGGCCTTCAAACGCAGTTCGGCTTCGTGGCGGCGGGCATGCAGGCCGGACACGCCGGCGGCTTCTTCCAGCACGCGGCGGCGCTGTTCGGGTTTGGCCTGGATGATTTCGCCGATGCGGCCCTGATGCACGAGGGCGGGCGAGCGCGCGCCGGTCGAAGCGTCGGCGAACACGATCTGCACGTCACGGGCGCGGACTTCACGGCCGTTGATGCGATAGGCGGAGCCGGACTCGCGCTCGATGCGCCGCGCGATTTCGATGCCGTCGGTATCGTTGAAGGCGGCGGGCGCCGAGCGCTCCGAATTGTCGATCGAGATCGCGACTTCGGCGTTGTTGCGCGCCGGACGGCTGTTGTTGCCGGAGAAGATGACGTCGTCCATCGACGAGGCGCGCATGGATTTGTAGGACGACTCGCCCATGACCCAGCGCAGCGCTTCGACCAGATTGGATTTGCCGCAGCCATTGGGACCGACAACGCCGGTCAGGCCGGGTTCAATCAGGAAATCGGTCGGCTCGACGAAAGACTTGAACCCGTGGAGGCGGAGCCGCGTCAGTTTCATTGCTTCAGGCCTCGTGACCCGACGGCAAAGGCTTTACGCGCCACCACGCCGATCGGGTTTACATTGAACAAAACCTTTGTCCGATCCGGCACTTGGCCTTCGAACAAGGTCGCGCGTCAGCGCATGACGGGACAATGAATAGCCAAGCGTGCTGGAGCAAGCGTGTGGCGCGGTTTTCCAGACCTTTCGGCGGCCTGACGGTAAAATAAACGCGTGGATAGTGCGTTTTTTCGCACTCGGCAGGGCAAAAAACCCTTGTCAGCTCTTAACTTGCGGGTCGATGGCCTTGGCCAGGTCATCGATCGTCAAGGCGCCCGGATAAGCCACGCCGTTGATGAAGAAAGTCGGGGTCGACTGCACCTTGAACTTGTCGACAGCCCGCTGACGGATGCTTTCGATGCCGTCGAGCATCTTCTGATTCGCCAGACACGCGTTGAAAGTCTGCTCGGTGAAGCCGGCCTGCTTGGAGATCGCCAGCAATGGCGGGATCGGCTTTTCGATCGCCCAGGTGCGCTGCTGGCGGAACATGGTGTCGATCATTGCGAAGTAGCGCGTCGAGTCCTTCTCGCCGGCGCAGCGCGCCAGCATGAAAGCGGCGGCGGCCAGTGTGTCGAGCGGGAACTCGCGGAAGATGTAGCGAACCTTGCCGGTATCGACGTAACGCTTCTTGAATTCCGGGAAGGTCGTCTCCGCGAAGTGCGCGCAGTGCGGGCAGGTCATTGAGGCATATTCGATGACCGTCACCGAGGCCTTTTCGTTGCCCATGCTCATTTCGGGCAGGGCGTCGGGCTTCATCAGTTCGGCCGGCGCGATCGAGATGGAGCCTTGCGCCTGGGCCGCGGCGAACGGCGGCAGCGCGGTCGAACTCAACAGGGCCAAACCAAGCGCCACAGTTGCGCTGCGCTGGCAAAACTCGCGTCGGGTGATCGGCACTGGAAGCTCCGTCGGTCAAATTCGAAGAAGGAAGAGCTAGCTGGAACAGCCAATTGTGGCAATGGCAGGCCGCAAAGCCAAGGGAATTGGCTCACTTTCTCTTGATGGCGGCCCCCAACCGGCCCAAAGCGCCTCGCAACGCTTCGTCCGTGACTTCCGAAATGCCTTCGGCGATCCGGGCAGCGATGGCCGGATCGGGCGGGGGCGGGGCTTTCGGCTTTTCGCGGTGGCGCAGCGGCGCCTGCTTGAGCGACAGGCGGCCGATGGCCTGCCAGCCGAAAAAGCGATTCACCCGCTCCAATATGACAGCCGACAGATGCTGGATTTCGAGCGCGGCCGGTCCTTCCACCCGCAGCACCAGGGTCGCCGGCTCCGGCGGCTCGACCCCCGGCGTCTTCTGGGCGCGCGGCCAGTTGATCTTCATCGGCTCGCTGTGGGCGGCGATTTCCGGCCCGGCGATATCGGCCCAGCGGGAGATGATCTCGGTCGAGGCAAAGCCCTGCAGCTTGAACGCGTCGCCCAGGGTCGCTGCCGTGAAATCGGCAAGCGGCCGGGGAAAACTGCGCGAGGGATTGCTCATACCGGGCCTACTCATGCCATCGTTGGCCCAATGAGCGTAGCAGCCCGATTGCCCCGGCGAAAGAAAGCCGCGCCCGACCCCGCCGATTTGCTGGCCTGGTACGACCGCCACCGGCGCGTGATGCCGTGGCGCGCGCTGAAAGGCCAGCGCACGCCGCCGTATCGCGTCTGGCTGTCCGAGATCATGCTGCAGCAGACCACCGTGAAAACGGTCGGGCCCTATTTCGAGAAATTCCTGGCGAAATGGCCGACGGTCGAGGCGCTCGCCGCCGCGAGCCTCGACGACGTGCTGCGCGCCTGGGCGGGACTCGGCTATTACGCGCGCGCTCGGAACCTGCACGCCTGCGCTCGCGCCGTGGTCGAACGCCACGGCGGCGTTTTCCCCGACAGCATCGAAGGCCTGCTCGCGCTGCCGGGTATCGGCGATTACACCGCGGCGGCGGTTGGTTCGATTGCCTTCGATGCACCGGCGGTGCCGGTCGACGGCAATGTCGAGCGCGTCGTGACGCGGCTCTATGCCGTCGAGGAGGCGTTGCCGGCGGCCAAGCCGAAGATCAAGGAACTCGCGACATCACTCTTGCCCGCGCAACGCTCCGGCGATTTCGCGCAAGCGCTGATGGATCTCGGCGCGACGATCTGCTCGCCGAAGCGTCCGGCCTGCGCGTTGTGTCCGTGGAACGATGTCTGCGTGGCGCAGGCGACGGGACGCCAGGAGGAATTCCCGCACAAGGCGCAAAAGCGCGAAGGCAAATTGCGCAAGGGCGCCGCCTTCGTCGCGTTGCGCGCCGACGGCAAGGTGCTGCTGCGGCAGCGGCCGGAAAAAGGCCTGCTCGGTTCGATGACGGAAGTACCGGGCAGCGACTGGTCGAATGACTTCGATGTAGGCGATGCGCTCGATGCCGCGCCGCTGAAAGCGAAGTGGCGCAAGCTGCCGGGCATTGTCACGCACGTCTTCACGCATTTCCCGCTGGAACTGACTGTGTTCGCCGCGCAAGTGCCGAAGGGCGCGGCGGCGCCGAAAGGCGCGCGCTGGGTCGCGCTCGCCACCGCGCACGAAGAGGCCTTGCCGAATGTGATGCGTAAAGTGTTAGCTCACGCTCTCAATAAGAAGACGTAAGGGAAATCCCATGTCCGACTGGACGCCGAACCTGCGCTATCCCGATCCTTATGTGATCTCGCTCGACAAGCGCTTCGACAAATACCGGGTCGCGCTGGCCAGCGTCGAACGGCTCTACACCGGCACGCGCTGGGCCGAAGGTCCGGTCTGGTTCGGCGATGCGCGCTGCCTGATCTGGAGCGACGTGCCCGGCAACTGCATGTACCGCTGGGACGAGGAGACGGGCGCCGTCGCGCCGTTCCGCAAGCCGTCGAACATGGCCAACGGCAATACCCGCGACCGGCAGGGCCGGCTCGTCACCTGCGAGCATCTCACCCGCCGCGTCACGCGCACCGAATATGACGGCACCATCACGGTGGTCTGCGACAACTATGAAGGCAAGCGGCTGAACTCGCCGAATGACGTCGTCGTCAAATCCGATGGCTCGATCTGGTTCACCGATCCGCGCTTCGGCATTCTCGGCAATTACGAAGGCGCGGTCGCCGAACCGGAATTGCCGATGAACGTCTACCGCGTCGACGGCAACACCGCCGCAGTGACCATCGTCGCCGAAGGCATCAACGCGCCGAACGGGCTCGCCTTCTCGCCGGACGAAAAGAAAATCTACATTGTTGAATCGCGCAGCGAGCCGCGGCGCATTCTCGTGTTCGATCTGACAGACGACGGCCTCGTCATCGGCAGCGGCAAGCTGCTGATCGATTCAGGGCCGCAAGGTTCGCCCGACGGCTTCCGCGTCGATACCGACGGCAATCTGTGGTGCGGCTGGGGCATGTCGCCCGAACTGGACGGCGTGCGCGTGTTCACGCCGCAAGGCGAGCCGATCGGACACATCACATTGCCCGAGCGCTGCGCCAACGTCTGTTTCGGCGGCATCAAGCGCAACCGCCTGTTCATGGCGGCCGCGCATTCTTTGTATTCGCTCTACGTCAACACGCAGGGCGTCGCGGGCGGGTGAGTTTCTTTCCCTCCCCCCGCGTAGCGGTGGGGAGGGTCGACGCACGAAGTGCGTCGGGGTGGGGGAGTTATTCGTCGTCGAAAAATCCCCCCACCCCCGACCCCTCCCCACCACTCGCAAGGGCTCGCGGGGGGGAGGGGAGAAATCAAATCGCCGGAATTCCCGCCGCCGCCGCGAGCATGGCGTTCTCGGCCCGTTCGCCGCGCGACGGCTTCTTGAGCTTGCGCGCCGCGGCCTTGGCGTTGATCTTGCGCTTGGCGATGCCGCCGAGCTTCTTGTCGGTCGCCTTTTCCTCTTTGAGGCTCAGGGTGAGAATCTTGGCGACGTCGTTGCGCTTGATCACCTTGGCCCAGGCCACCAGCGTGCCGTAGCGCGTGATCTCGTAGTGCTCGACCGCCTGCGCGGCGGCGATCAGTGCGGCATTGAGCACCACCTTGTCCTCGATCTCGCCGGCGATCTCGCTGGCTTCTTCGAGAATGCCGTCGATCGCCGGGCATTTGGTGCCCTGCGGGATCGACTTGATCATCTTGAACACCCGGTCGAGCCGCTTGATCTGGCCCTTGGTCTGTTTGAGGTGCATCCGGAAGCCCTTCTTGAGCTCGGCATCGGAGGCCTTCTCGATCATGTCCGGCAGCGACTTCTCGATCTGGTGCTCGGCGTAATAGATGTCCTGCAACGTGTGCACGAACAGCTCGTCGAACGTATCGATATCGGATGAAAACCAGCCCATGGCTGTACCCTCCCTGTGTGATTGCAGGGCGATAAGTCTTTCAACGGTTTCAAGTTCCCAAAACGGGCGAGACGAGCTAGGAAAGCGGCCTGAAATTCACGGAGGAAAACATGACAATCGAACGTCACGACGTCGGCCCGCGCATGAGCAAGTGCGTCGTCCACGGCAACACCGTCTATCTGGCCGGCATTGTCGCCAATGAGCCGAAGGGCAAGAGCACGACGGACCAGACCAAGGACATCCTCGCGCAGATCGACGGTTTTCTGGCCAAGGCCGGCACCGACAAGTCCAAGCTGTTGACCGCCAATATCTGGATCACGGACATGGCGAACTTCGCCGAGATGAACGCCGTCTGGGATGGCTGGGTTTCGGCCGGCAATACGCCGGCGCGCGCCACGGTCGAAGCTGGGCTGGCGACGCCGGACTACAAGGTCGAAATCATGGTCGTGGCGGCGAAGTAGCGCATGAAGCAAGGCATTCTCGCGATCTGGAACGACGTCCGCCCCGGCCAGGAGGCCGCGTTCGACGCCTGGTTCCAGAGCGAACATCTGCTCGAGCGCCTCGGTGTGCCCGGTTTCCTGTTCGTGCGGCGTCACGAGGCGCTGTCGGGCGCGCCGAAGTACTTCAACTTCTACATCGTCGAGTCCCCGGACGTTCTGACGTCGAAGCCTTATCTCGAACGGCTCGACAATCCGACGCCTATGACCAAGCAGATCATGTCGGAAGCTTTCATCAACATGAACCGCACGGTGTGCCACCGCACGCCGCGGCGCGGTTCTTTCAGCGGCGCCTTCGCCGTGACGGTGCGCTTCAACGATGCGCCGGACATGGCCAAGGTGACGTCGCTGGCCGACGAACTGGTGAAGGATACAAAGATCGCCGGCTGCGAACTCTGGACCGCGGTGGATACGGCCGGCGCGCCGGTGTCGGCCGAGGAAAAGCTGCGCGGCGGCGACAAGAAGATTAAAGCTTGCCTGGTCGTCGATACCTTGCGGAAAGGCGAAGCTGAGACGCTTGCGCAGCGTCTGGCCAAGCAGTTCTCCGATGCCGAAGTCGGCATCTATGCCGTGTTGTGCGAACGCGGCAGCGGTTTGGGAGCCTGAGCCATGCAATCGCTGGCGCCGCTTGTCGAAGAAATCGCTCGCCGCCTGATCGAGCGCCGCGAAACCATCGCGGTGGCGGAGTCCTCGACCGGCGGCATGATTTCGGCGGCGCTGTTGGCGATGCCCGGCGCGTCGGCCTACTTCGTCGGCGGCGCGGTGCTCTACACCAAGACGTCGCGCTCGGTGCTGCTCGGCATTGAAGATGCCGACATGCAGGGCTTCCGTCCCTCAACCGAGTTCTACGCCATGTTGTGCGCCAAGCGCGTGCGCGAGCGGCACGGCACGGTCTGGGGTCTCGGCGAAACCGGGGCGTCCGGCCCGACCGGTAACCGCTACGGCGATGCCGCGGGCCACACCTGCGTGGCGGTGTCAGGTCCGATTGAGCGGGCGGCGACGCTGGAAACCGGCAGCGCCAGCCGCCACGAAAATATGGAAGCCTTTGCCCACAAGGCGCTGGGGCTGCTGTTGGAAGTTTTATCAGCGAAAAGCTGACTACTCCGCGGCTTCCGCCATCTCGGAGCGGAACTGCGCGCGCAGTTCGTCGATCAGCTTGAGGCCCTTCGGCGTTTCGACGTGCCAGAAGGTCCAGCCGTTGCAGGCATCCAGCCCTTGCGCCACCGCTCCCATCTTGTGGATCGAGCCGACCACTTCGCCAAAGGTCACCGCGCCATCGGCGCGCACCAGCGCCTTGTGACGCTTCTTGGAGTCGACCAGCACCGCGCCGGGCGAGATCATGCCGCGCTCGATCAGCGCCGAGAACGCCACGCGCGGAGCCTCGCGCGCGGTGACGAAAGGCGCGATCGACGGCGAGGGCACGACCTGCACATCGGCGATGCGCTTTTGCGCCGCCTTGGCGTATTTGGCCTCACGCTCGATGCCGATGAAGCGGCGGCCGAGCTTCTTGGCGACGGCGCCGGTGGTGCCGGTGCCGTTGAACGGATCGAGCACCAGATCGTCGGGCCGCGAGGCGGACAGGATGACGCGCGCCAGCAGAGCTTCCGGCTTCTGGGTCGGATGCAGCTTCTTGCCGTCGCTGCCCTTGAGGCGTTCTTCGCCGGTGCAGAGCGGGAAGGTCCAGTCCGAACGCAACTGGATGTCTTCGTTGCCGGCCTTCATCGCCTCGTAATTGAAGGTGTAGCCCTTGGCGTTGGGATCGCGCGACGCCCAGATCATGGTCTCGTGGGCATTGGTGAAGCGGCGGCCGCGGAAATTCGGCATCGGGTTGGTCTTGCGCCAGATCACGTCGTTGAGGATCCAGAACCCCATGTCCTGCATGATCGCGCCAACGCGGAAAATGTTGTGATAGGAGCCGATCACCCAGATCGTGCCGGCGGGCTTGAGCACGCGGCGGCAGGCCATCAGCCAGTCTTTGGTGAAGGCGTCATAAGTGGCGAAAGAGGCGAACTTGTCCCAGTCGTCGGTGACGGCGTCGACATGGCTGTCATCCGGCCGCTTCAGATCGCTGGCAAGCTGGAGATTGTACGGGGGATCGGCAAACACCAGATCGACCGACGCGGCCGGCAGCTTCGCCATCTCGGCGACGCACTCGCCGACCAGGATGCGATGGTGTTGAGTGGTCTCTGAAAGACCACGGGGCGCCCGTGAGGGCGCCCCGCGACGCGACACTACCATGACTCAAATACTCTGACTCAGGCGACGCTGTCGGCGACGCGGGACCTACAACCGACAGTCCGGAATATGAATCCTCAAGGTGAAAAAACGGTTTATGGAAACGTCTTGTTGCTCGGCAAATAATGCCTATTAGTCCGGGACTTAGCGGAACTTTTCTATGGTTAAAAAGTCGTTGATTGGACGCCGCTTGCACATTGCGCAATGATCGAAACGCGCCGTTTGAAGGGGATTTGGAATGCGTTGGGATGATTTTCGCCGCAGTGACAATGTTGAAGACAGCCGCGACGGCGGTGGCGGTGGATTCGGCGGCGGTGGCGGCGGCTTCGGAATTCCGACCGGCGGCGGTGGTCTTGGCATCGGCGCGGTCGTCGTGCTCAGCTTGGTCGGCTGGGCGTTCGGCATCGATCCGAGCATCCTGATCGGGGGCGCGGAGATCGTCACCGGCAATCGCGGTGGCCAGGTTCAGCAACAGCCTTACGAACCGCCGCGGCGGACCACTGCCGGTGCGCCGAAGGACAAGATGGGCGATTTCGTCGCCGCCGTGCTCGGCAATACCGAGGACACGTGGACGGCGATCTTCAAGGAAGCCGGCCAGGAATACAAAGCGCCGCGTCTGCGGCTGTTCGCGGGCACGATCCAAGGTGGCTGCGGCCTCGCGCAATCGGCGATGGGCCCGTTCTATTGCCCGACCGACAGACGCGTTTACCTCGACACGTCGTTCTTCCGCGACATGGAGGTCCGCTTCAAGGGTTGCAGTGGCAAGGCCTGTGAGTTCGCCGAGGCTTACGTGATCGCACACGAAATCGGCCATCACGTGCAGAATTTGCTCGGCATCCTGCCGAAGGCGCAGGCGCAGCAGCGCGCGTCCGGCGACAAGGTTGCGGCCAACCGCATTCAGGTGCGCGTCGAATTGCAGGCCGACTGTCTCGGCGGCATCTGGGCCAATCGCTCGAACCAGAAATGGAAGTCGATCGAGCCCGGCGACGTCGAAGCCGCGTTGCAGACCGCTGCGGCGATCGGCGACGACCGGCTGCAACAGCAGGCGCGCGGTCACGTCGTGCCCGACTCCTTCACGCACGGCTCATCTGCGCAGCGGCAACGCTGGTTCACCATCGGCCTGAAGGAAGGCAAAGTGTCCGCCTGCAATACTTTTGCAGCGCAGCAACTCTAGAGCGGACCTAGTCGCCTAATTTTGAAAAGTCGATATCATGCTCAGCATGTTCGACTTCCTCTCGGTCAATGCGGTCTGGACCATTCAGCTGATCGTGCACGGCCTGCTGGCGGTCGCGCTGCTTGGTGCGCTCACCCATCAGGCCATGGCGGTGGCCGCGCCGGCGCGGCAAGTGGCGGGGCCTTCCGGATTCGTCACGCGCTTTCGCAATGTGCACGGGGCTTCCTACGCAACGGCAATATGCGTGTTGTGGGTGGTGACGTTTATTCTCGGCGCCTGGATCTATACCAAATACCGCATCTCGATCCGCATTCCGCTCGAACGCAACGGCTATTTCAGGACGCTGGGCTTTTTCGAACTGAAGGAACACGCCGCGGCGCTGGGTCTCTTCATCCTGCCGGCCTATTGGGCCTTCTGGAGAGACGCGAAAAATCCGGCCTATGACAGCGCGCGCAAGTGGATCACCGTTCTGCTCGCGGCGATGTGCTGGTTCTCCTTTCTGGTCGGGCACGTGCTCAACAATGTGCGAGGATTCGGCTGATGACCGCCGTCACAGAACCGCGCGCGCAAGCCGGCAGCGCCACAGCATCGTATGCAGCCTTCGCCATCGTCTTCGCGATCGCCGCGCCGGTGATCTATGTGGCGAGCGAACTCGGCGGCTTTCCGCTGTTCACCTATCATCCCGGCACCGGCCGCATCGATTTCGGTTTTGCCGCGGCGCGGACGAACGAAGGCCCGGCGATGTACTGGTATGGCTGGCTCGCCACCACCTTGATCGGCGCGGCCATCGCGGGACTGGCCGCGACATTGCTACCGCGAAACGTCATCGGCAGAATTCCGCTGTTCCTGATCTGGCTGCTGCCGCTGCTGGTGCTGCCGATCCTGGCCTACGCGCTGATGCCGTTCTGGACGCGATGACATGACACCACGCCGCATAACGATCGCCGTTGTTGCCGTTCTTGCCGCGGCGAACGCCGCGCAAATTACTGCATTTGCCGGCGGCCTCGGCGACGATCATGGCGACGGCACTGAAACGATCTTCTTCGGCGTGGTGCTGGATACGCGCGGCGCCCCGATAGCCGGCGCGCATATCGGCCTGAAGTTCAACAACATGTCGTTTGTCGCCACCACCGACGCCATCGGCGGCTATCGCATGGCGGTGACGACAGATCCGGATCAGTCCGAGATTTCCTGCCGCAAGGACGGCTACAAGCAGACCGGCATCAATCGGCGCACGCCCCCGGGCACCGAAAAGGGGCCGGTCGAAATCGATTGCACGCTGCAGCGGTCGCCTTGATGCGGCGTGCCGTCCTGACTTTGCTGCTGGCCGCGGTGTTTGGCGCGCAGGCCCAAGCCGAGCCGCTCAAACTGCGTTACGGCCAGTCCTATTCGACGCTGCGCAGTATTTTCGCGCTGCCGATTGTCGTGGCGCAAAGCCAGGGCTTTTTTCGCCGCGAAGGCCTCGACTTCGAAGTCGTCGTGCCGCTGCCCGGCGGCTCCGACAAGATGATCGACGCGCTGCATGATGGCACTGTCGATATCACCCACGTTGCCACGCCGTTTTTGATCCGCAAGGTGCTGTCCGGATCGGATGCGGTGGCCATCGCGGCGGAGTTCAACAACCCGATTTACAGCCTGATCGCCAAGCCCGGCATCAAGAGTTTCGCCGACCTCAAGGGCAAGCGTCTCGGCTTTGCCGACCAGGGCGGCAGCATCTCGGCTTCTATCCGTAAATTGCTGGCGCGGCACGGACTGAACGACGGCGACTACAATATCAAGGTGGTGGAAGGTACACCGGCGCGCGCCAATTGTCTCAAGCAGGGCGACTGCGACGCCGTGCCGCTCGGCCAGCCGCAGGATGTTGCAGCGCTTGCCGAAGGCTTCACGCTGCTCGGCCTGTCGACCGAAGTCAGCCCGCAATTCATTTATACCGTCACCGCGGTGCGCCGTTCATGGGCGCAGGACAATGCGGAAGCATTGCGCCGTTATCTGCGCGGCCTTCGCTCGGCATTTGAATTCATCCGCGATCCGGCAAAACGCAACGAGGTTGCTGCGATCATTGCCGAGACCAACGGCGTGTCGCCCGCGATTGCCGCAAAGGTGCTGGCGCTTTACTTCACGCCCGAGCGCAACGTGCTGCCACGCGCGGGCGAGATCGACAGGACGGGCTTCGCGCAGGCGATCGCGATGATGGCGGAGGCCGGGCAAATTTCGGGGCCGTTGCCTTCGCCGGAACAATTCGTCGACCGGCAATATCTGCGTGCGGCCGGCATTGAATGAGCGGACGGGCCGGTTGACTTGAGCGCAAGCAGGGGGGACTTTCCCGCCGCTGTTCTTGTGCCGGCAATTCATTTTGGAAAGTTTCGCCATGTCGAAGACGATCAAGCTAGTCACCACGGTGGCCATGCAGGGCGCTGTCGACGCGCTCACGCCGGAATTCACCAAGGCGACCGGCTTCGGCATCGAAATGGAATTCGGCCCGCCGTCGGCTTGCGTCGACATGATGCGCCAGGGCATCGCCGCTGATGTGGTGATCTCGACGCCGGACGGCATCGAAGCATTGGCGAAAGAGGGCAAGGTCGATGGCGCTTCGGCGAAGTCCGTCGCGCGCATGATCATGGGGCTGGCGGTGGGCTTGAACGATCCCAAGCCCGACATCAGCACGGCGGCAGGCTTCAAGGCGGCGCTGCTGGCGACGAAATCCATCATTCACGCGGATCCGGCGACCGGCAGCCCGAGCGCGGCGCATTTCATCAAGGTGCTCAACAAACTCGGCATCACCGACGAGATGAAGAAGAAAACCACCACGCGCGCCGGCGTCGTCGCCACCGCGGTCGCCAGCGGCGAATGCCACATGGCGGTGCAGCAGCTTGCCGAGTTGAAACTGGTGCCGGGTGTGCATGTGCTCGGGCCGTTTCCCGACGAGCTGCAGAACATCATGCCGCTGACGGCGGCGGTGCACAGCGGCTCGCAGGCCAAGGACGCGGCCAACGCGCTGATCGCGCTGCTGGCCTCGTCCGGCGCAAAACCGGTGATGGAAAAGGCCGGACTGCTCGCGGCGGTTTGACACGCGTTGGCTTCAGGTCCGGTCTGTGCGAAACTGACGCGCAATGCACGAGATTCATAAGTAAAATCAACAATAAACTCGGGTGGAAGCGAACAGACAATGAAGTGGTGCCGTTTCAAGACCGATAAAGGAATTTCGTTCGGGCTGATCGAAGACGATTCCGTCATCGAGGTCGAGGGCAACCCGATCCTCGGCGACTACAAGAAGACGTCGCGCACGTTTCCGCTGGCGAAAGTGAAGCTCGACATTCCCGTGGTGCCGCCGACGTTCTACTGCGTCGGCATCAACTATGCCGACCACGTCCGCCGCATGGCGATCAAGCGCGGCAAGGAACCGGAATTCCCGAAGAAACCGGATATCGGCTATCGCACCAACAACGCACTGCTGCCGCACGGCGAGGCCATCGTGAAGCCGCGCGATGCCGGCGAGAAATTCCAGTACGAGGGCGAACTTGTCGCCGTGTTCGGCAAGAAGTGCCGCAACGTCTCGAAGGAAGAGGCGCTCGACTACGTGTTCGGCTGGACCATCGGCAACGACGTTTCCGAACGCGACTGGCAGGCGCTCGACCGCACCATGTGGCGCTCGAAGAATGCCGACACCTTCAAACCGATGGGGCCGTGGATCGAAACCGACGTCGGCGACCTCAACAAGCTTACGACCACGATCAAGGTCAACGGCGAGGTCAAGGACACGTTCGCGACCAACAACATGATCTTCGACGCGCCGACCTACATCAGCACGGTGTCGAAGTACTGCACCATCTATCCCGGCGACGTGATGTGGATGGGCACCGACGGCGTGCCGGAAAATATCAAGCCGGGCGACGTCGTCGACATCGAAATCACGAATATCGGAACTCTGACCAATCCAGTCGTCCTGGAAAAATAGGGAGACGGCCATGAACGTCCACGAAGCGAAGCTCAAGCAAGCGGGCAAGGCTCCGGCCGGCATGTCGGCCGAGGAGTGGCAGGCGCGCGTCGATCTCGCCGCCACGTATCGTCTCTGCCATCACTGGGGCTGGGGTGACCTCATCTATAACCACTGCTCGATGCGCGTGCCGGGCGAGCCCAAGATGTTTCTCATGAAGCAGCACGAGTCGATGTGGGACGAGGTGACCGCGACCAATCTGCGCAAAGTCGACATGACCGCCGACCTCGACGAGAAGGCCGGCGTCAACCGTCCGGGCTTCACGCTGCATGGCGGCCTGTTGATGGGCCGTCCGGACATCAATTGCGCGGTGCACGTCCACACCGAAGTCGGCATGACGTTGTGCGGCACCAAGGGCGGCCTGCGCATGGTCTCGCAGCAGGCGCTGCGTTTCTATAACCGCATCGGCTATCACCCCTACGAGGGCATCACCGAGGACTTCAGCGAGCGCGAACGCATTCTCAAGCACCTCGGTCAGAACCGTGCGCTGATCATGCAGAACCACGGCTTCGTGACGGTCGGCAAAACCGCGCGCGAAGCCTTCATCCTGATGAAATACCTGATGAGCGCCGCCGACATTCAGCAGCGCATCGACGCGACCGGCAAAGGCGGCATCGATATTCCGCCGGCCGTTTGCGAAAAGACCGCGGCGCAATTCGAGACCCACGACGCCGGCCGCGGTTCGGCCGACTGGCCGGCCTACCTGCGTCTGATGGAAAAGGTCGATCCCAGCTTCCGCGACTAAAACAAAACCGGCGGCCGCCACGCATCAACGCGCGGCGGCTGGCCCGGCCGGAATACCGGCGGGCGCTTGAATAACAAATAATAAATTGGGGGAGAGACATGACGCACGGCCAAGGAAGCAATCCGTCCTTGAACCTGACGCGCCGCCAGTTCGGCCTTGGCGCGGGCGTTGCCGTCGGCAGCCTGCTGTTACCGGGAGCCGGCTTCGCGGACGAGGCCTATCCGAACCGCACCGTCACCATCGTCGCGCCGGCCGCCGCCGGTGGCCCGACCGACATCATCGGCCGCACGTCTGCGCAAAGGCTGACCGACCGGCTCAAGCAGAACTTCATCGTCGAGAACAAGGGCGGCGCTGCCGGCAATCTCGGCGCGCAGGTCGTCTCCAAGGCGGCACCGGATGGCTACACGCTGATGGTGTTCCTGGCGCCGCTGGCGCAGAACATCGCGATCTTCAAGCAGCCTGGTTTTGCGATCGAGGACTTCACGCCGCTGGCGCACATGGCGTCGGTCGATCTTGTGATGGCCGCGCGCAAGGATCTGCCGTGCAACACGCTCGACGAATTTCTCGTCTACGCGAAAACTAACAAGATTTCCTGCGGCAGCCAGTCGCCGCCGCAGATGGAATACCTCAAGCGCACCACCAAGATCGATTTCACGGTGGCGCCGTACAAGGGCTCGTCGCTGATCGTCAACGATCTGGTCGGCGGCAATATCGACATCGGCCTCGCGCCTTATTCCGACATCGCGCAGCAGCTTGCCGCCGGCAACCTCAAGGTGCTGTTCACCAACGGTCCCAAGCGCGTGCGCCAGTTGCCGAACGTGCAGGCGGTCGGCGAGCGTTTCCCGGGCTTCTACTTCTGGAGCTGGTACGGCATCGCCGCGCCGGCCAAGACGCCGGAGCCGATCGTGCAGAAACTTCGCAAGGAACTCGTCGATGTCGCCAAATCGCCGGACTTTCTGGCCTTCCTCGACAAGCTCGGCCTGGCGCCGGCCGACAATCCGGAAAAATTCAACGAGGTGATCAACGCCGAAGTCGCGCAGTGGAAACGGCTAGTCACCGAGTTGTCGCTGCCGCAGCTTTAGGGCGCTGCCCGCGGGCGGCACGCTTTCGACTAAAGCATCCACGTCTCGCCATATTGTGTTGTACAATGGGCGGGACGCGGAGAACTCTTCATGCCCGGTATCGACCAAACCCGACAATTCCTGCCGCTCAAGATCGCGGTGCTGACCGTATCCGACACGCGGGAACTGGCCGACGACAAGTCCGGCAATACGCTGGTCGAGCGCATTCGCGAGGCCGGTCACACGCTGGCGGAGCGCGCCATCGTCAAGGATGAGGTCGACGCCATCCGCCAGCACGTCAAGGCGTGGATCGACGACACGTTCATCGACGTCGTCATCACCACCGGCGGCACCGGTTTCACCGGCCGCGACGTCACGCCGGAAGCGGTCGAGCCGCTGTTCGAGAAGCGCATGGACGGCTTCTCGACGCTGTTCACGATGATCAGCGTGCCGAAAATCGGCACCTCGGCGATCCAGACTCGCGCCACCGCCGGCGTCGCCAACGCGACTTATGTCTTCTGCCTGCCGGGCTCGCCCGGCGCCTGCAAGGACGCCTGGGACGAAATCCTCGTGCACCAGCTCGACTATCGCTACCGGCCCTGCAACTTCGTCGAAATCCTGCCGCGGCTCGACGAGCACATGCGGCGGCCGAAGGCGAAAGGTGCGACCGCGTAGCGAGCCAGCGTGCGTGCGAGCCGCAAGCACGCCTCCCGCTGTGCTTCGCGCCGCAGACGCAGTCCTTCCCGTTTGTAGTGGTCGAGCAGTTGCGGCGTGAGCTTGCGCTCGCCTTGCGTCACAGCGTCATGTCCCAGAACTCCGCGACGACATCCTTGCCCCAGGTGTGGCGAGGCTCGCTCGACGTCAGCGTGAAGCCTGCTTTCTCGTAGCAATGGCGCGCCGCGGCGAGGATGCTGTGCGTCCATAGCGTGATCTTTGCGTAACCGGCCTCGCGCGCGAACGCCACGCAGGCATCGGTGAGTTGCGTGCCCAGTCCGAGGCCGCGGCCTTTCGGGTTGACCAGCAACAGCCGGATGCGCGCGGTGCCGGGCTCCTTGTCCTTGACCAGCATCACGCAGCCGACGTTCTCGCCATTTACCTCGGCGATCCAGCAGCGCTCGCACGTGGCATCGTAATTGTTGACGAAGTCGGCGACGATCTGCGCGCACAGGCCTTCGAATGGATCGCCCCAGCCATATTCCTGGGCGTAAATCTCGGCGTGGCGCGACACGATCCAGCCGAAATCGCCGTGCTTGGGCGCACGCAGCACGACGGACGGTGTCGCCTCGGCTTTCGCGCCCAGCAAGTGTTCGATCGTGGTCATGGCGCCGATCAGCCGCATCTGATCGTTCGGCTCAAGCGTGCCGAGCATGTTGGCGACGACGTCAGCCGAGCGCTGGTCGTAAGGGGCGAAAGTCCGGGCGCCTTTCGCGGTCAGCGCGAGCAGGCTTTGCCGCGCGTCCTCGGGCGACGGCTTGCGTGTAATCAGCCCGGCCTTCTCGAATTGGCGCAGGACGCGGCTGAGGTAACCGGCGTCGAGATCGAGCGTGCGGCCGATGTCGCTGGCGGTGCGGGCGCCGGATTTGCCGGATTGCGATAACTCGTAGAGCACCCGCATTTCAGCCAGCGAATAGGGACTGCCGAGATAGGTTCGTCGCAGCACACCGATCTGGCGCGTGTAGAAACGGTTGAAGCGGCGCACCGCGTTGATGCGTTGCGGGTTCTGGCTGTCGGTTTTCATGACCGGGACAGGATCGAGCAAATAGTTGACTGAGTCAAGTATCTAGATGTCGTCGCAGACAACGGTTTTCAGGCCGCATCTGGAGGATGCCCGCCTCTTGGCGGGCCCTACGGGCGCTCCTCGTCATGAAGGATAGTGTTTACCGCGCCGTGCCGGCGCCGATCGGCAGCATGGCGATGCGCCGCCGCCCGATGGTTTTCAGCAGTGACGCTTCGGCTCCCGCGTCAGACGCGTGGCCGCCGATCTCGTCGTAAAAGCGCCGGGCGATGAGCAGGCCCTGTTCAGGTCGCGCGCCGCCGCCGAACATGACGCGGAGCAAAGCGGCGAGTTCGGATAGTCGCGGGTGCAGCATGTCGCCGGCGCCGGGCGGGCGGAACACTGCCGCGCGCATCGGCACGTCGAGCCGGTCGATTGTTTCCATGAAGCGGTCGGCGGCCTGGATCCAGCCCGGCTCCGGCACGCAGCCGGCCCGCAGGAACATCAGCCACGGCGTGCGGGTGGTAAGCGCCGCGGCCTTCAGCCGCTTGCCCAGCGGGTCGGACGAGGCGATGAAACGGCAGCCGGCGATATCGGCCACTTCCGCGGTGGCGTCGGCCGAACCGGCATCGGCGATGATCACTTCGCCGAGCAGGCCTGCGGTCGCGCCCGGCACCAACGCCGCCAGCGTCGGCACAAGGGTCCGCTCGGAATCGTGGGCCGCAATGATCGCGCTCAGCATGAAGAAACCCGGTGAATCGCGCGCACCATATCATGCGGCGTCGAATTGGCTCGGCCTGCGATCGGATCCGGCCGCTCAAATTCTGGGCTGTCGTGCGGGCCCAAAAGAAAGAGGCCGCCCGTTGGGGCGGCCTCTTCGATGCACAGTGCGTATCGGCTTAGAAGTGATAGTTGACGCCGAGGCGCGCGATCTGATCCTTGAGCTTGCCGCTGACCGTTACGCCCGCGACCGTAAGGTCGGTCGAGCCGGAGTCGATGTAGAGATATTCGGCCTTGACGCTCCAGCGCGGCAGGAACATCCATTCGACGCCGCCGCCTGCGGTCCAGCCCATCTTGGTGGTGTCGGTGCTGACGGTCAGGCCAAGAGCGCTGGCGCTGGCCTTGAGGTTCGACCAGGCGGCACCGCCGGTGGCGTAGATCATAACGCTGTCGAAGGCGTAGCCAACACGGCCGCGCGCGGTACCGAACCACTGGACCTTCTCATCGCCGGTAATGGTGACACCACCGATGACCGCTGTTTCGGAGCGCTTCTGCCCGGAGTACTGGAAGTCTCCTTCCACGCCGAGGACGAACGAGCTGATCTGCCAGTTGTAGCCGAGCTGACCGCCGCCGATGAAACCCTTCATCTTGTCGGAGCCGGTAGCAGTGTCGTAGCTCGCCCAGCCGTAGCCAGCGTTCACACCGGCGTAGAAACCGGACCAGACCGGCGCGTAGTAAGCCGGAGCGTAAGGCGCGGCCTTTCTCGGGAGATCGGCGGCGCTGGCCACTGAATGAGGTGGTCCCGGTTATCTGAACAGATTCTCCGCGTCGATAAGTGGAGCGTCTGCCGGGGTTAAGCTGCCAAGCGGATTGGCAGCGGGTTGAAGTAGGCTTGATCGGGTGTCTTGTC
>CAISIV010000260.1 GCA_903885555.1 uncultured Hyphomicrobiales bacterium | reverse complement strand
GGAATCGGCCGCAAGGCCTCGATGGTCGGATCGACCACACGCTCCAGGACCGGCGATAGGCCGAGCACGGCGCCGGCGAGGATGCCGGCGACGGCCGCAACCGCCAGGCCGAACAGCGCGGTCTCGAATGTTTGTACGGTGGCGGCCAGAATTGAGCCGTCCGCGATTCCGGCTATGCCGGCTCTAAGGATATCCGAAGGCCGGGACAGAGACTCAAGTGTCAGTAAGCCGGTGCGGCTCGATATTTCCCAAACAGCGATGAAGAGCGCCGGCAGAATTGAGCCAATGAGAATGCGTTTCATGGCTCAATGCCTCCGCAACAAGCCAAAGAGGCGATGGCGGTGGGCGAGAAATCGCGGGTCTTCGCGCGTGGTCAGTTGATCGCGCGGGTGGGGCAGATCGACATCGATCGTTTCAATAATCCGAGCGGGCGTATCGCCCAGCACGACGACACGATCGCCGAGGTAAATTGCTTCCTCGAGATCGTGGGTGATGAAGACCACAGTCATCTGCTGTTCGCGGCTTAGAGTTAAAATCTCATCTTGAAGCGCCTGGCGCGTCATGGCGTCGAGCGCGCCGAATGGCTCGTCCATCAGCAAGATTTTGGGACGTTGCGCGAGACACCGCGCGATCTGCACGCGCTGCTGCATCCCGCCGGAGAGTTGGCCCGGGTATTGGTCTGCGGCGCGTTCGAGACCCATCTTGCCAAGCAACGCCGCCACAATGGGTTTTTGTTCAGCCGGACGAATGCCCTCGGCTTCCAGGCTGAGCGCAATGTTGCCGGCGACGGTGCGCCAAGGCAGCAACGCCTTGGAATAATCTTGGAAGATGATGGCGCGTTCGCGCGAGGGACCAGAAACTATCTGGCCGCGGAATTGAACGTCACCGGCCGTTGGCTTCGCGAGCCCGGCGAACATCCTCAACAACGTCGTCTTGCCGGACCCTGACGGACCGACAATGCTTAAGAACTCGCCTTCGCGGACATCAAGCGTGATGTTTTCAAGGATTAAACGCTGCTGCGACGATCCCCCGCCGTAAGACAAGTTCACCCGGTACATCGACATCGCCGGCGTGGTCGCCTCGGCTTTGGCGCCCGCCGCGGTTTGCTTCGCCCTCACCTGCACCCGCGTTCTCCCGACGCTCGACGGTTTGGCCATTCGCAATCGTTGAACGCGCTGGCTTTTATTATTGAACCTGTTCATAATTGAACGAGTTCATATTCCTGTCAAGGTTTTCCGGTCGAGAATCGGGTAACCGACCTTCTGCGGACCGACATGAAGCCCAATCGCCCAGATCGAGTTGATCCAAAATGGCAATGCTAGACCCGGCTTCTCGCCCCCTGGGACAACGGGAGCGCAACAAGCTCGACAAGCTGCGGCGCATCAAGGATGCGGCACGCGAGTTGTTCGTTAAAAAGGGCTTTGACGACACCATGACCCGCGAAATCGCCATTCGCGCGGGCGTCGGTTTGGGCACGATTTTTATCTACGCAGCCAATAAACGCGACTTGCTGTTCCTCATTGTGAATGACGAGCTCGAAGACATTACAAAGGAGGCTGCGGCGTCCGTCAGCGAAAAAACATCG
>CAISIV010000259.1 GCA_903885555.1 uncultured Hyphomicrobiales bacterium | reverse complement strand
TCTCGCGCTTCTTCGACTGGGTCAAGGAACGTTCGCACCTTTCGCGCGGCATCACCCACGGCACCCTGCTGCGCGACGATACCTACCGCTTCATTCGCCTGGGGACTTTCTTCGAGCGTGCCGACAATACCGCGCGCATCCTCGACGTGAAATACCATCTGCTGCTGCCCGACAACGAACGCGTCGGCGGTCCGCTCGATTACTTCCAGTGGGCGGCGATCCTGCGCTCCGTCTCGGCGCTCAGCGCCTATCACTGGGTCTACCACGACAGCCTCAAGCCATGGCTGGTCGCCGACCTGCTGATCCTGAAAGAGGAACTGCCACGCTCGCTCGCCTCCTGCTACGAGGCGATCGTGCGCAATCTGGATTCCCTGTCCGGCGCCTACGGCCGCCAGGGCCCGGCGCAACGTCAGGCCCGCGCCATCCGTACCCGGCTGCAAAATTCCAAGATGGACGGCATTTTCCAACGCGGATTGCACGAATTCATCAGCGAATTCATCACCGAAACCAACAGTCTCGGCGGCGCGATCACCGATCAGTTCCTGATATAATTTGCCAAAAAGCACCTTGCCGCACCGGCGGCGGCCTGTGTTAGATGATGACAGGACCTCATATCAGCCAGACGCCGCATGCGAATCTGCATCTCTCACGCCACGACCTATCACTACGACACGCCCCCTAACGGCGTGACGCAGTTGTTGCGTCTGACGCCGCGCAATCACGAAGGCCAATACGTCATTTCGTGGCGTATCGAGCTGTCCGAGGACTGCTTGCTGCACCAGCATGAGGATGCGTTCGGCAACATCACGCACTCCTTTACCGCCGACGGCCCATTCGACGAACTGGCCATCACCGTCACCGGCGAAGTCGAGACGCAGGACAATAGCGGCTTCGTCAAAGGCGCGGTCGAGCGTTTTCCGCCGGCGATGTTCCTGCGCGAGTCGCCGTTGACCCTACCCGACGCGGCGATCATCGAATTCGCCGAAGCCGCGCGAACGGAAGCCGGCAAAGACGCGAGCACGTTGGCGGTGCTGCATCAATTGCTCGACAATCTGCACAGCACGATCACTTTCGACACCACGCCGACGCAGACCGCCACGACCGCCGCGGAAGCCTTCAAGCTCAAGCGCGGCGTCTGCCAGGATCTCTCGCATATCTATATCGCCGCGGCGCGGTACCTTGGCGTTCCCTCCCGTTACATCGGCGGCCATTTCTATCGCGCCGATGGCGTTACGGCGCAGGACGCCGGCCACGCCTGGGCCGAATGCTACATCGAAGACTTCGGCTGGATCGGCTTCGATCCGAGCAACGGAATTTGTCCGACCGATGCGCATGTCAGAGTCGCAGCTGGTCTGGACTATCTCGGCGCCTCGCCGGTACGCGGCACGCGCTACGGCGGCAACGGCGAGACCCTGAAAGTCGCCGTACACGTCGAGCAGGCGCGTCACCAGACGCAAAGCTAACAACAGACGCCACAAGAAAAAGCCGGACGTCATGACATATTGCTGTGGAATTTTGGTGCGTGACGGCTTGGTGATGATCGCCGACACGCGCACCAATGCCGGTCTCGACAACGTCTCGACCTTCCGCAAGCTGCACGTTTATAGCGAGCCGGGCGAACGCATCATGGCGCTTGCCTCCTCCGGCAACCTGTCACTGAGCCAGACCGTGCGTTCGATGCTCACCGAAGGCGTCGACAATCCGGACACCGGCGAGCGCGAGACCTTGATGAATGCGCCGACCATGTTCCAGGCGGCGCAACGCATTGGCCGCGCCATCCGCACGATTCAGGAAGTCGAAGGCAAAGCGCTGGAAGAGGCCGATGTCGACCATGCCGTCGCCTTCCTGTTTGCCGGCCAGATCAGAGGCGAGCGATTGCGGCTGTTCATGATCTACTCGGCCGGCAATTTCATCGAGTGCACCACAGACACGCCCTACCTTCAGATCGGCGAGCACAAATACGGCAAGCCGGTGCTGGATCGCGCCATCAGCTTTGACACCGACCTCGATGACGGCCTCAAGATCGGCCTGATCTCGATGGATTCCACCATGCGGTCCAACCTCGCGGTGGGCCTGCCGATCGACCTGTTGGTCATCCGGCGCGACAACTTCAACCCGGAAGTGAATTACCGCATCGAGCCGGGTGAGCCCTACTTCCAGGACCTGCGGGAGCGCTGGTCGACGGCGTTGCGTGCCGCCCATATCGCCATTCCGCGGCCGCCCTACCGGACTTTGGGCTGAAAACACCCGTTTTGAAGGTTTTTGGCGGTATTTACCCGGTTTATGGGCGGAATACGCATTTACCGCCAGTTAACGCCAACGGCTGAATTGCGGCCTCCCGCACCTACCTTTTGGCTGGGTGGTCAAAGCGAAAGCGAATAGCAAGCTTTCTCCCCTAGCTTCCGGGCAGAAAAGTGCAACGGAAACGACACTTTAGGGGAAGGCTCCTTTGCCGGCAGTGGTTCGCCCGCGTACCCAAGAGGGGCGGCAATACACCAGTTGGGATCGCGCGCGGTTGAGCGTGGTGGTCCCGATCGGCGTCATTGTCGCAGTGGCGATCGTTTGCATCGTCGTCGCCGTCTTGTCGTCCGCCCAGCGCGCCGACGAAGTCGCGGTCGAGCACGAAACGCAGTTGTTCTCCACCGCACTGAATAATTTCGGCGCCAATGTGCTCCGCGAAGTCGAGAGCGTGACCTCCTCCGAGTCGGCGGTCCAGAATATCCGTATCAAGCTCAATCGCGATTGGACCCATCAGCGCGTCGGAACCTGGCTCGAGACATTCTACCAGCACAACTATATCGTCATTTTCGACAACCAGAATCGTCCGGTCTATTCGACGCCCGGCAGCAACGCTGCCGCCGCCGAATGGCTTGCCGCGACCAAGCCCGAGCTGACCCCGCTGCTTGGCTATATGCGCGGCATCGAGCCAAACCTGCCAAACGCCATCCGCCTCAACCGCGTAATCCCGGTCGATGGCACGACCCATCCGCAAATCGCGGTGGTCCGCCGCATCCTCGGCCGTCCCGCGATTATCGCCGCCGTCGCGATCCGCCCGATCGATAATAGTTCGCAGGCGGTGGAAAGCGCACCGATTGTGATGTCGGTGAAATTCATCGACAACGAAGCTCTCGCCGCCATCGCGCTGCAACTGCGGCTCACCAATCTGCGCATGTTCGACGAGGGCGCCGCGCCGGACGGCGACTACACATTCCAGCTCAACACTCCCGGCGGTGATAAGATCGCGCGCTTTGCCTGGACGCCGAAGCAGCCGGGCGCCGAAATCGTTCACAGCGTTGTCCCCTTTATCGCCGTGGCGCTGGCGGGCTTTGCCCTGCTCGCGGCTTTCGTGCTGCGCTATATGCGCCGAACCGCGGTGGCGATCGCCGCCGGCGAATCCCGCCTGCGACACCTGGCGATGCACGATCCATTATGCGGCCTGCCCAACCGCATCTTCTTCGGCGAGCGGCTTGAATCTGTGATCGGTGAAGTACGCGACGGCTCCTCGGCGGCCGCTGTGTTCTATATCGATCTCGACCACTTCAAGGACGTCAACGATACGCTTGGCCATCCGGTCGGCGATGAATTGATCCGCAATGTGACACTGCGGCTATCGCGCGCATTGCGTGCCGGCGATTTGGTGGCACGGCTTGGCGGCGACGAGTTCGCCGTTATTTCAACGGTCGGCCAAGACATCGACAAGATGATGGCGATGGCGCAGCGGATGATCGCGGCGATCTGCGCGCCCTACTCCATCGGCGGTCAGAACATCGTGATCGGCGCTTCGATTGGCATTGCGGTGATCGACGGCAACTGCGGCGGCGCCGCGGATATCATGCGTTATGCGGATATGGCGCTGTATCGCGCCAAGAACGAAGGCCGCAATCGCGCCTGCCTTTATGACGCGGCCATGGACGCCGACCTGTCGAGCCGCAAGCTGCTCGAAGCCGATTTGCGCGAAGCCATTGAAAACGACGGCCTGCGCGTGCTGTACCAGCCGATCGTCAACAAGAGCGGCGACACCATGGTCGGGGTCGAAGCCTTGTGCCGATGGACCCATCCGGTGCGCGGCGAAATCTCGCCGCTCGAATTCATCGCCGCCGCCGAGCATTCCGGCCTCATCATCGAGCTGGGCGCCTGGGTGCTGCGCCGCGCCTGCCTCGACGGCATGGACTGGCCGGGGCTGACCGTCGCGGTGAACGTCTCACCCTTGCAATTCCGCCGCACCGACTTCGCCGATCTGGTCGAGCGCACCTTGACCGAGACCAGGTTCAATCCGGAACGCCTTGAGCTCGAGCTCACCGAAAGCGTGCTGCTCGGCAATGTCGATACCGCGGAAGCCGGCATGCTGCGCCTCAAGGCACTCGGCGTTCGGCTGGCGCTCGACGACTTCGGCACCGGCTATTCGAGCTTGCTGTATCTGCGCCGTTTCCCGTTCGACAAGCTCAAGATCGACCGCAGCTTCGTGATGTCGATCGAGAAGGCCGCCGACGCCGCGGCGATCGTGCACGCGGTCGTCAGTCTCGGCCGCGGCCTCGGCATGAAGGTCACCGCCGAAGGCGTCGAGACCGCCGACCAGCATCTCTTCCTGCGCGCCGCCGGCGTCCACTTCATGCAGGGCTACCGCTTCGGCAAGGCGATGCCAGCCGCCGAAATCACCGCAAAGCTGCAGTCCGCCGAGCCGATCAAGCCGATCGACGTGCCGACCGCGCTGGCCGGCTAGACCTGCGTCATCCGGTTCCAGGCATCGAGGCCCGCGATTTTGTAGGCCTCGGCCAGCGTCGGATAGTTGAACGTATTCTCGATGAAATAATCGATAGTGCCTTTGAGATTGAGCACCGCCTGGCCGATGTGGATCAGTTCGGTCGCGCCCTCGCCGACGATGTGAACGCCGAGTAGGCGCCGCGTCTTGGTCGAGAAGATCATCTTCATCATGCCGGTGCTCAGCCCCATGATGTGGCCGCGCGAGGTTTCGCGGAACCGCGCGACGCCGCACTCGTATGGGATCTCGCGCCGGCGCACTTCTTCCTCGCTCATGCCGACGGTGGAAATTTCCGGCACCGAATAGATGCCGTAGGGGAAAAACTCCGGCGGACGGTGCGGCGCCATCTCGAAAGCATGGCATGCGGCGACGCGCCCCTGCTCCATCGAGGTCGACGCCAGGCTGGGAAATCCGATGACGTCGCCGGCGGCATAGATATGCGACACCGAGGTCTGCATGGTCTTGGCATCGACCTTGATACGGCCGCGGTTGTCGACCGCGATCCCCGCTGCGCCGAGATTGAGATCCTCGATGGCACCGACGCGGCCGGCGGCAAACAGCAGCATCTCGGTGGTGACGCTGCGGCCATTGGCGAGTTTGGTCGTCACCTTGCCGTCGGGCCCGAGTTCGATCGACGTCAGCGCCGTGCCGAGCCGCAACGAGATGTTGCGGTCGCGCAGGTCATGGACGAATTCCTCGATCAGTTCGCGATCGATGAAATCGAGGAAAGTCGGACGCGGCTCGATCAGCGTCACCGCGACGTCGAGCGCGTTAAAGATCGTCGCGTATTCGACGCCGATGACACCGGCGCCGATGACGGTCAGGCTGCGCGGCAGCTTGGCAAGTTCGACGATGTCGTCGCTATCGAACACGGTGGTGCCGTTGAAAGGCACATAGTCGGGCCGAAACGGTTTGGTGCCGCAGGCGATCAGAACGTGCGCAGCCTTGTAGACGTGGGCGTCGCCGTTCTCGTCGGTCACCTCAATGTCGTGCGGCGAGGCAAAGCGCCCCGATCCGCGGGCGGTCTTGACGCCATTGCGGCTGAATTGATGCTCGAGAACCTCGACCTCGTGGTCGAGCGTCTTGCGCAGGCGCCCGATCAGATCGGCCGCGGCAATGTCCTGCTTGACCCGGTAGGACCGGCCGTAAAACCCGCGCTCGCGCCAGCCTGACAGGTTAAGGATGGTCTCGCGCATGGTCTTGGACGGGATGGTTCCCGTGTGGACAGATACCCCGCCGACGCGGTGACCCTTTTCGACCACCAGTACCGATTTTCCGACCTTTGCCGATTGGATGGCGGCACGGCGCCCCGAGGGGCCGCTCCCGATCACGATCATATCGTAGTCGTGCATGGACCTGCTTTTCACTCTCGAACGGCCACCTGCACCGCGCGAATCTCACAAATTATATTCGGCTTTGATGACACTTCCGGACGGCGTACCGCCTGAACACAGGCAAATTCCGGGCCGCGCGGGAGATGGCGGGCACGGGCTTTTGTGATATGGCCTTCGGCAACAACAAATTTGGGGAGTGAAGCCGATGACTGCAAAGATTGCGCTGGTGACGGGAGCCGGGACTGGCGTCGGCCGGGCGGTGGCTATTGCGCTGGCGAAGGCCGGCTACAGCCTGGTGCTGGCGGGCCGCCGCAAGGAAATGCTCGACAAGGTTGCCGGCGAGATCAACGCCATCGGCGCGCAGGCGCTGGCCGTCTCCACCGACGTGTCGAAGCGCGAGTCGATCCAGGCCTTGTTCGCGACCATCAAGTCGACCTTCGGCCGCCTCGACGTGCTGTTCAACAATGCCGGCATTGGCGCGCCGCCCGTGCCGCTGGAAGATCTGCCGTTCGAGACCTGGCAGAACGTGCTCGCCACCAACCTCACCGGCATTTTCCTGTGCACGCAGGAAGCCATCAAGATCATGAAGGCGCAGACCCCGCAGGGCGGCCGCATCATCAACAATGGCTCGATTTCGGCGCACACGCCGCGGCCGTTCTCGGTCGCCTATACCTCGACCAAACACGCCATCACCGGCCTGACGAAATCCACCTCGCTCGACACCCGCGCCTACAACATCTGCTGCGGCCAGGTCGACATCGGCAATGCCGCGACGCCGCTGACCGACCGCATGGTACAGGGCGAAGGTGTGCTGCAAGCCGACCTCACCAAGAAGATCGAGCCGCGCATGGACGCCGAGCATGTCGGCAATGCGGTCGTTTATATGGCCGGCCTGCCGCTCGACACCAACGTGCTGTTCATGACGGTGATGGCCAACACCATGCCGTTCGTCGCGCGGGGATAAGCGGCGCAGCGAACACCCCAAGCCCTGCGGCGTGATATAACCACCGCCGGGGTTTGGGGATTTACCACATGCAGCAACTGCAATCCGCGCTGGGCATAGTCGCCCTCCTCGGCATCGCTTTCGCGATCAGCGAGAACCGGCGTGCGGTCGACTGGAAAAGCACCGCCATCGCGCTGCTGGTGACACTCGCCACCGCTTTGCTGCTGCTCAAGGTGCCTGCCGTTAAATCCGTCTTCGCCATCGTTGGCCGCGGCGCCGACGCCATTGGCGAGGCGACCAAGGCCGGCACCTCCGTCGTGTTCGGCTTTATCGGCGGCGGCACCCTTCCCTTTGACCTGAAAACTCCGGGCGCCGAATTCTCCCTCGCCTTCCAGGCGCTGCCGATCGTGCTGGTCATGAGCGTGCTAACCACCCTGCTGTTCTATTGGCGCATCCTGCCACCGATCGTGCGCGGCTTTTCCTGGGTGCTGGAACGCACGCTCGGCGTGAGCGGCGCGGTCGGCCTCTCCACCGCTGCCAATATCTTTCTCGGCATGGCCGAAGCGCCGCTGTTCATACGCCCCTATCTCGCACGCCTGTCGCGCGGCGAATTGTTCATGGTGATGACCGGCGGCATGGCCGGCATCGCCGGCACCGTCTTCGTGCTCTACGCCACTATCCTGCGCAACGTGATCCCCGATGTCGCCGGACATATCCTGGTGGCGTCAGTGCTGAGCGCGCCGGCGGCGCTCTTGATCAGCCAGTTGATGGTGCCGATTGCGAAAAGCGAACAGACGGACGTCGCGACTATCGAACTCGGCCGCGTCGCGGATTCGACCATGGACGCGATCTGCAAGGGTACCGCGGCCGGCCTTGAGCTGTTGCTCAACATCATCGCCATGATGATCGTGCTGCTGGCGCTGGTGCATCTCGCCAATGCCGTCCTCGGCCTGCTGCCGGATGTCGCCGGCTCTGCCATCAGCCTGCAACGTCTGCTCGGTATCGCCATGGCGCCGGTATGCTGGCTGATGGGCGTGTCCTGGGATCAGGCTTTCACCGCCGGCACGCTGATGGGCATCAAGACGGTGCTCAACGAGTTCGTCGCCTATCTCGAACTCGCCAAGCTGCCTGCGGGCGCTCTGGACGAGCGCTCGCGGCTGATCATGCTCTATGCGATGTGCGGCTTTGCCAATTTCGGCTCGCTCGGCATCATGGTGGCGGGGCTGACGGTCATGGCGCCGGAACGCCGCGCCGACATTCTCTCGCTCGGTGGCAAGTCGATCGTCTCAGGCACGCTGACCACGTGCCTGATGGGCGCGATGGTGGGGATTCTCGCCTAAAAAGCTGTTTTTTCTCCCAAATTCTGACTTTTCCCGAAACGGCACATCTGTTAGTTGTAAGGGAAAAAATGTCGCTTAATAGGGTTGATATCAAATCTGGTATATGCTATGTACGATATCAAATGTGGTATGGAGACGATACCGTGCGACGAGTTTCGAAGCTGGCTTTTAGGTCAAGCACTTCAGGTTCGAGTCGAGATACTGGCCGAAGCGGAGAAGCTGAAGATTGCGGGCTTGGGCTGGGAAACGGCAATGGCCCTGATCGGAGATGTCTACGAGCCGCACGTCGTCCAGTTCGACAGCGGTCGCTGCTATTTGCTCTTTGCTCGAAACATTCTCGATCGCGTCATCGTATTCCTGGGACATTCGCCATTTGACTTGGGCATCAGCATCGCAAGACGGCGCGCGGCCCTGCAGACAGAAGACTATTTTCGCTGATGGGAGGGAGAAACAATGTTTGAAAACTGGAGACATGGATCATGGATAAAAATGCACAACAGTTTTTGGACGACGTCCTCGCTCAAGACCCGGAATTGCAATCGGCTTGGCAGATCCAGAAACCGAGGGCTCGCATCGCCGGCGCATTGACCAGGCTGCGCCGGACCTTGGGCTGGTCGCAGGCAGACGTCGCATCGCGGATCGACAATGCGCACCAGAGCAATATCGCGCGGATGGAACGCGCGGTCGGAAATCCGCAAACCACCGACAGCCTCATTGCCTATGCGCAAGCATGCAACATGGTTCTCGGCGTCGTGTTCATGGCCAAGGATGATCATGGCGAGTGGCAAATCGCCGAGGCCACGGCGGTAGACGATCAGCCGGGCGCAGACGAATTCCTGCGAAGCAAAATCCGGACTGAAGAAATCGCCGTGCCTGCGGGCGACGAAGACGCCCTGCCTGCGAAATATGGACGCGCCGCAGCCGCCGCAGCAGAATAGACGGGGCAAACGTCCGTGGACAAAGGCTCGCTGGATCTGCTCTCCGACATTGTCGGCTTGATCGGCGCGGTTGCTCTGGTGAAGCCGGCCTGGCGCGCCAATTCGGTGGCGCGGCAACGGTCGCAGGTCGAAAGAGTTCCTTTGTCCCCTCAAGATGACCGGTTGCTGCACGAACTGCGCGCCATCACCGCCCAGCAATTGGAGCGTGATTTCAGTTCGTGGAATCGTGTCGATGAACTCTGTCTGTTCATCGGCGTCGGCTTCGTGATTATTTCATTTGGCATCAAAATCGTTTGGGCCTTGGTCTACGGCGTTCACTAGCGGTCACGCGTGATCGTCCACACCGCAATGCTTGCCGCGACGAAGGCCAGCCCGACAAAACCGATGCCGTGCAGCATATCGAGGCCGAACATCACGCCGCCGACGCCGGACCCGATCGCCTGCCCGACATAGACACCCGACGTATTGAGTGCGACCGACGCGCTCGACAGTTCGGGCGCAGCCTGCACCAGCCGCGCCTGCGACATCGAATTGCTGGCGGCAAAACCGAGACCGATAAAGGCGACACCGACGCCCATCACCGGCAAAATTCCGGCACCGAGCGACCAGAACGCCAGGCCGCTGAATGTGCAGGCCAGGAATATCCCGGCCGTTACCCACCCGCCGAGCTTACCGACAACCCTGGATGCAATAATGCTGCCGACGAACGCCACCACGCCAAAGAGCGCAAACATCAGACCGGTCGTTTCATGCGAGGCGCCCCCAAGTCTTTGCAACAAGGGCGCGAGATAGATGAAGACGATCAACTGACCGGAGATCGACAAAATCGTAATGAGCAGCAGCAGGATGATTTTGCGATTGTGCGCGAGCAGGCTGAAGCTGTGCAGCGACAATGGCGGCCCGTACAAAGCGCGCGGCAGAGCGAACAGCAGCAGGATGAGAGGAATCAAGGCCGTCAGCGAAGCCGCGGCGAAAGCGCCGCGCCACCCGACATAGCCGGATACGAACGTGATCAGCGGCAGTCCGCCGGCGACCGCGAGCGACCAGCCGAGAAAGACGAAGGCGATTGAGCCGGAGCGATCTTTTTCCGGCACAAGCAAAGCAATGGTGCTCGCGGCCTGCGGCGTAAACACCGCCGCGCCCGCGACCATCGCCAACCGCAGCGCTAATACGGTGATGTAGTTGGGCGCTATTGCCGAAGCCGCCTGCCCGACCACCATGAAGGCGAGCGATCCGGCGAGCAGCGTGCGGCGGTCGATGCGCGTCGTCAGCCACGCAACGATGGGTGAGCCGAAACACAGGATCACCGCGCCGAAGGTCACCAGCAACCCGGTTTCGCGAATGCCGACATTCAAGCCATCGGCGAGCACGGTCAGCATGCCCGCGGGCGCGAGAATACAAAGCCCGGTGGCGAAGTTGCCGAGCATCAGGCCGTAACGCGGGAGCGATGTGTTCACGGGATGTCGCCAGCCGGAGGAAGGGATCTCCTAGCTAGTGTAACGCCCCCACCGCTGCCACCCGAAAAGGTTTGGCGATCCGCGAAACATTTGAATGCGGCGGATGAAGCAGATTGATCGAGGCGCCGCCCTGGCTAATGCAGCCTGAACTCGCCGTCGATCGCCTTGAGCTCGGCCGGCTTGATCAGCCGCGAGTGCGCGACTTGCACGGAGTGAAGCGGCCCTTCCAGCTTCTCCTGCCAGAACTCGAGAAATTTCTGCAGGTCGGGAAATTTCGGAAACAGGTCGTAGGCCTGCCACACATAAGATTGCAGCAGCCATTGGTGATCGGGCCGCCGGTACAGGATGTGAGCGGTAGTCAGGCCGAAACCAGCAGCCTGTTTACGAAAGTCCTCAGAGACAGAACCCATTCGAACCCTCCATGAAGAGTCGGACGAAGCTTCCATTCCCGGCACTAGCCATTGCAAGCTTAAAGGGTAAACAAACTGTTTAAAATCAAGGCGTTAGCAGCAATCGCGACGGCTGCTAACAACCAAGGCGGTGGGTCCTTACCCCTCAGCGACAGGACAATTCGCTGCCGTCTGCCAAGGTTCCGACCTGGCTGTTAACCATTGAAAAGGCTGCGGTTTCACTAAATTGTTGGCACTCTCTGAAAGTGAGTGCTAAAGAAACCCGCGACGGCCCCTTGCGGGCCGAAGCTGTGCCCCTACCTGCCGTTCAGGTGCTGGCATAGCTGGTCACCGAAAAACGCACCCGTTCAAAAAACTTGGAGGACTGCCATGAAGTTCCGCCCGCTTCACGATCGCGTCGTCGTTAAGCGCATCGATGCCGAGGAAAAGACTGCCGGTGGCATCATCATTCCCGACACCGCGCAAGAGAAGCCCTCGCAGGGTGAGATCGTCGCCATTGGCCCTGGTGGCCGCGACGAAGCCGGCAAGCTGATCCCGATCGATCTCAAGGTCGGCGACACCGTGCTGTTCGGCAAATGGTCGGGCACCGAAGTGAAAATCGACGGTCAGGATCTCCTGATCATGAAGGAAAGCGACATCATGGGCGTGATCGAAGGTGGCGCTGCCGCCAAGAAGAAAGCCGCCTAACCGCTTTACCGACTGAACAAACCGAAGGAATTCAACAATGGCTTCTAAAGACGTAAAATTCGGCGTCGATGCTCGCGACCGCATGCTGCGCGGCGTCGACATCCTTGCCAACGCGGTCAAGGTCACCCTCGGCCCCAAGGGCCGTAACGTCGTTCTCGACAAATCGTTTGGCGCCCCGCGCATCACCAAGGACGGTGTGACCGTTGCCAAGGAAATCGAGCTTGAGGACAAGTTCGAAAACATGGGCGCACAGATGGTGCGCGAAGTCGCCTCCAAGGCGTCCGATGTTGCCGGCGACGGCACCACCACTGCTACCGTTCTCGCCCAGGCGATCGTGCGCGAAGGCGCCAAGTCGGTTGCCGCCGGCATGAACCCGATGGACTTGAAGCGCGGCATCGACCTCGCGGTCGAAGCCGTCGTCGAGCACCTCAAGGCCAATTCGAAGAAGGTCACGTCGAACGAAGAAATCGCCCAGGTCGGCACCATCTCGGCCAACGGCGATCGTGAGATCGGCGACTTTCTCGCCAAGGCGATGCAGAAGGTCGGCAATGAAGGCGTGATCACGGTTGAAGAAGCCAAGACTGCAGAAACTGAACTCGATGTTGTCGAGGGCATGCAGTTTGATCGCGGCTATCTCTCGCCCTATTTCATCACCAATCCTGAGAAGATGATTGCTGAGCTCGACGATCCCTTTATCTTGATCTTCGAGAAGAAGCTCTCCTCCTTGCAGCCCATGCTGCCCGTGCTGGAAGCCGTTGTGCAGACCGGCAAGCCTTTGGTGATCGTTGCTGAAGACGT
>CAISIV010000258.1 GCA_903885555.1 uncultured Hyphomicrobiales bacterium | reverse complement strand
CGGCGCTGGCTCACCATCTTGAGCAGACCACGGCGGGAATGATTGTCCTTCACGTGGGCTTTGAAATGTTCGGTGAGGTTGTTGATACGCTCGGACAGGATCGCCACCTGAACTTCGGGCGAACCGGTATCGCCCGGCTTCTGGGCATAGGTCTTGATCACTTCGGCCTTGCGGCCCGTGGTAACCGACATCGGTTATCCTTTCTTGACGCCGGCTCTGCCAATCAGGCCGGCGAGGTTAAACACGCGCTTGGGGACGATCTCGCCACGATCCAGTTCGGCAAGAGCCAGGAGTTGGCCCGAGACCGTGACGTAGACCGTGCCGCGGAAATTGGGTGCGTCCCGTCCGCGCAACAAAACGGCTTGGCCCCGTGTGAGCCTCGCCGCATCTGACCGACTGATGGCCAGCGCCGGGATGTCGTCCAGCGCGGTCTCAACGGGCATGAGGGCGTCCGCGAGGCTAGCCTCACCGGACGCGGCTTTCTGGCACAACGCCTCCAGATCTTCCAGCAAAATCATGGTTTTTTCGATGAACGGGCCGACCGCGGTCCGGCGCAGGGCGCTGACATGGCCGAAGCACCCCAGGGCCCGGCCGAGGTCGCGGGCAATCGAGCGGACATAGGTGCCCTTGCCGCATTCGGCTTCCAGGACCGCATGGTCGGCGTCCGGCACGTCAACCAGCTCCAAACGGTCGATTTGGACCGGACGGGCCGCCAATTCGACCGTTTCGCCGTCGCGGGCGAGGTCATAAGCCCGTTCGCCCTCGATTTTGATGGCTGAATACTTGGGCGGCACCTGCTGGATGGTGCCGATATAGGCGGGCAGCAGGGCTCGGATCGCCTCGGGGGTGGGCCGCAGGTCGCTATTGGCGATAGCCCGGCCTTCGGTGTCGTCGGTATCCCGTTCTTCACCCCAGCATATGGTGAATCGGTACAATTTCCGGCCATCCATAACGAAGGGCACGGTTTTGGTGGCTTCGCCCAGCGCGATCGGCAGGCAGCCCGAGGCCAGCGGGTCGAGGGTACCGGCATGGCCGGCGCGCTTGGCGGTAAACAGCCGCTTGATGACGCTGACGGCGTGGGTCGAGGTCATGCCCACCGGCTTGTCGAGCACGACCCAGCCGTGGACGTCGCGCTTGTCGCGCTTGAACTGCTTTTTCTTCTCGCGCGGGGCCTGCGGGGCAAGCCCGGTCGGCGATTCGGGCGCGGTCGCGTCAATGGACAGCGCTGCAGTCTCGGTCGGCGTTTCAGCATCCAACTCGGGCGGTGCGGCCATTATTTCGAGAAACTTATTCATCGTCCGGCTCGTCTTTATCGAGATCGCGCTTCACTTCCGGCGAGCGCAACAGTTTGTCGATGCGCGCGGCTTCCTCGAAACGGTCGTCGGCGCGGAAGCGCAAATCGGGCGCAAATTTCAGATTGATCTGATGGGCGATTTCGCCGCGCATGTATTTTTTGTTGCGCTCGAACGCAGCAATCACATCATCGGTATCACGGCCGGCCAGCGGCATGACGTAAACCGTCGCCAGCCGCAGATCGGGGCTCATGCGCACTTCAGGAATGGTGATGAGATGACCCTCGATCACCGGGTCGTGCACTTCGCCGCGCATCAGCAGGTCGGCGAGGGCGTGACGGACCAGTTCGCCGACGCGCAGCTGACGCTGCGAACCGCCGGGCGTGCCGCTGTCGCGGTGGGACTTCTTGCGTACCATTGCGTTCCAAAAATATCGGTCTCGGCCGGAAACGTTCCGGCGGCGTGCCCCTCTCCAATGAAGGTGCACAAAATGACCTGGGCCTCGCGGCTCAGGCTGTACGGTGAAATGAGCGGAGAATTACACTTCCGAAGCCGTGAGATTTGGACTCACAGGCTGCGTTGAATCGTCTCCACCCGGTAGCATTCGATCACGTCGCCGGCGCGCATGTCCTGGTAGTTCTCGAAGGCCATGCCGCATTCCATGCCGGACGCCACTTCCTTGACGTCGTCCTTGAAGCGCTTGAGCTGCGACAGCTTGCCTTCGTGGACAACGACGTTGTCGCGGATCAGACGCACGCTGGCGCCGCGCTCGACGGTGCCGTCGGTGACGCGGCAGCCGGCGATGTTGCCGACCTTCGACACCTTGAACACTTCGAGAATCTGCGCGTTGCCCAGCATGGTCTCGCGCATGGTCGGCGGCAGCAGGCCGGACATGGCCTTTTTCACGTCGTCGACGAGATCGTAGATGATGTTGTAGTAGCGGATTTCGATACCGACGCGTTCGGCCAGTTCGCGCGCTTCCTTGTTGGCGCGCACGTTGAAGGCGATGATCGGAACACCCGAGGCTTCCGCCAGCGTCACGTCCGAACCGGAAATGCCGCCGACACCGGCGTGCAGCACGCGCGCCGCGACTTCGTCGGTCGCCATCTTGTCCAGCGCGCCGATGATCGCTTCGAGCGAGCCCTGCACGTCGGCCTTGATGACCAGCGGGAATTCCTTGCGGCCGGATGTCTTGGCCTGCGCCATCATCTGCTCGAGCGAGCCGCGCATCGCGGTACCGCGGTTGGCAGACTTCTCACGCTTCTGACGGGCGCGATAATCGGTGACTTCGCGGGCGCGGGCTTCGTTCTCGACGACGGCGAGACGATCGCCGGCATCAGGCGTACCGGAGAAGCCGAGTACTTCGACGGGCGTCGACGGTCCGGCGCTGCTGATGGTTTCACCGGTATCCGATACGAGCGCGCGGACGCGGCCCCATTCGGCGCCGGCAACAACGAGATCGCCGACCCGCAGCGTGCCGCGCTGAACCAGCACGGTCGCCACCGAGCCGCGGCCGCGATCGAGCTTGGCTTCGATCACGGTGCCTTCGGCAGGACGGTTCGGATTGGCCTTGAGGTCGAGGATTTCGGCCTGCAAGCCCAGCATTTCCAGCAGTTTGTCGATGTTGATCTTCTTGGTCGCCGACACTTCGACGTCGACGACATCGCCGCCGAGCGACTCGACCTGGATCTCGTGCTGCAGCAGTTCGGTGCGCACGCGGTCCGGCTTGGCGTCCGGCTTGTCGATCTTGTTGATGGCGACGATGATCGGAACCTTCGCGGCCTTGGCGTGCGCGATGGCTTCGACCGTCTGCGGCATGACGCCGTCGTCGGCGGCAACCACCAGCACGACGATGTCGGTGACCTTGGCGCCGCGCGCACGCATCGCCGTGAAGGCGGCGTGGCCGGGCGTATCGATGAAGGTGAT
>CAISIV010000257.1 GCA_903885555.1 uncultured Hyphomicrobiales bacterium | reverse complement strand
TGACGACCGGCACGATGCCGCCCATCACCATCGGGAACTGAACCAGTCCGGATTCGTCGAGCTCCTTGCCCGGCAGCGGGGCGTCGGACGCGCCGAAGGTCACGGTCTTGGCTTTGATCTGCTTGATGCCGCCGCCGGAACCGATCGACTGATAGTTCAGACCGTTGCCGGTTTCCTTTTTATAGGAGTCGGCCCATTTGGCGTAAATCGGATAGGGGAAGGTCGCGCCGGCACCCGAGATGTCGGCGGCGTTGGCGGCACCCAAAGCGGCGGCGGCGAACAGGCCGGCGGCTGCCAATGTGGTCCAGTGTTTCAAGATGTCTCTCCATGTTTGCGGCCATAGACGCACGCGGGCCCGGATGGCCCGCCGTCCACTACCTTTGCGCCCATCGCATCGGGCGGCCGCTGTTTGAACTAACGCGCTCCAAGTCTTGACGTCGGACGGGTTTTTTTCTTGCTGTGAGGCGAGGTGTTCCGAAGTCGTGTGAAGCCTTAGGCGTCGCATGTCACCCTTTTATAAACGTTAGATGACAGTCACATGACAATGTAACGTATTGATTTTTAAGACAATTCGCCACCGGGCGCGGAATCGGCTGTGCGCAAAGGCACGTGCATGACAAAGGTCGCCCCCTGCCCGGGCGTACTGTCGACCGACAGTCTGCCGCCGTGCCGGTTGAGCACGTGTTTGACCAACGCCAGCCCCAGACCGGTGCCGCCCTGAGCGCGGCTGTCGGCGACATCGACGCGGTAAAACCGCTCGGTGAGACGCGGCAAATGTTCGGGCGCGATGCCCGGGCCGTAATCCCGCACCGCAATACGCGCTTCCGGCGAACCGGTACGTGTCGCCGCGCGGCTCAGCGTGATCTCCACGCGCTTGCCGGCCTCGCCGTATTTCAGCGCGTTCTCGACGAGATTTTCCAGGGCGCGGATCAACTCGTCGCGATCGCCGAGCACGACCAAAGGCTCCGGCGGCATGGTGAGTTTGATCTCGACGGCGCGGTCGCGCGCCAGCGTTTGCAAACCGTCGGCGACCTGTCGGACAATGGGAGCCAGATCGACGGCGACGTTCGGCTGCAGATGCGCATTGAGTTCGATGCGCGACAGCGACAGCAGGTCGTCGATCAGCCGCGCCATCCGCGCCGCCTGCTGCTGCATGATGCCGAGGAACTTCTCGCGTGCGACGGCATCGTTCTTCGCCGGACCCTGCAGCGTTTCGATGAAGCCGAGCAAAGCGGCAAGCGGCGTGCGTAATTCGTGGCTGGCATTGGCGACGAAGTCGGCGCGCATTTCCTCGACGCGGCGCAGCGGCGACAGGTCGTTGAAGGTCAGCAGCAGAATTTCGGCATGCCAGCCAGCGACGCCGGCAAGTTTGACCGGCACGACGAAGGCCTCGAACCAGCGGTCGAGCGGCACGCGCTCGAAGAACTCGACGCGCTGTGGCTCATGGCTTTTGCTGGCGCGCCTGATGGCATCGACCAGCTCCGGCATGCGCAACGAGATCAGGGCCGGCTCGCCACGGCGCAAGGCCGGCGCAATGCTGCGCGCCGCTTCGTTGAAGGCGATGACGCCGCCGTCCTGATCGAGCACGATGGCAGCGCCGGGCACGCCGGCGATCAGCGATTCAATCAGCGGCGCCTGCGGGTGTTCCTTGGCGCGGTTGCTGAAGACTAGCGATTCCGGCCGCACCGCATTGGACGACTGGCCGGCCAAAACCTGCCACGCACCTTGCAGGCGACTCGGCCAACTCTTCAGCAGATCGTCGTCTGTCGCCATTTGTGAGCCGCAGCACCTAGTTGTGATTGGATTTAGGCTTGTCCGCTTCAATCTCGGTCCGGATCGGCGCGGTGACCGTCGTCACCGGCGCCAGTTCCGGCTTTTCGCGCGCGCCCTTCATATTCAGCAGAACTTCCCGGATGCCGAGAATGCTCAGCGCCAGTGCGAAGGGGATCAGGTAATACAGAACACGGAACAGCAGCAAGCCGGCCAGAACCTGTTCCTTGTCGAACTGCCACAACGCCACAAGCATTGCGGCGTCGAAAACACCGAGTCCGCCGGGCGCGTGGCTGGCGAAGCCAAGCAGCGTCGCCGACACAAAGACCACCGCGATGGTGATAAAGCCGATGTTCGGCTCGCCGGGCAGCAGCATATACATGCCGAGCGCGCAGCAGCCGAGATCGATGATGCCGATTGCGATCTGCAACAGGGTGTTCGAGCCCTTCGGCAACCTGACGGTCCACTCTCCGCGCCCAATCTCACGCGGCGCGCTCCATACCCAGCCGACATAGCAGGCGAGAATGCAGAGCAGCCCGATGCCGATGCAGCGGTTCGTAAAGGGCGGCAACTGATCGATAGAGCTGGCCGCTTCCGGATGGATGGTGACGCCGAGACCGAGCATGGTGACGTTGCCGAGCCAGAATGTCAGACCGGCGAGGAAGCAGATTTTAGCGACCTCAACGGCATCGAGGCCAAAACTCGAATAAATGCGATAACGCACCGCGCCGCCGGTAAACACCGTGGCGCCGACATTGTGACCGATTGAATAACTGGTGAAGCCGGCGAGCGCCGCGATGCGATAAGGAACTTCCTTGCGGCCGATGGTGCGCAGTGCGAACCAGTCATAAAACGTTAATGTGAAATAGCCGCCAGCGACGAACAGCGCGGCCATGGCGACATTGACCGGATCGGTTTTTTTCACAGCAATCATAACGTCGGCAAGGTCGATGCCGCGCAACATCCGGTAGAGCACCACGAACGCCACCGTGATGATGGTCAGGCTCAGCAGCACCCCGATACGATTCCAGCCGATGTACTTCTGGATAAAGCGTGCCACGGCACGCAGAGAATTGAGCATCATCCCTCCGGCAATCGATCGCGCCTTGTACGCGATCGGCCCTTAAAGCCCTGCGAAGGTCCCCGGCTATGAGACCTTGCAGCGCCACGCGCCCCCCCAAGAACACGATCCCCTTGGCGATTTTCATCAAGTAGCAGAACTCTAATCTTTACGCGAGTGGACTGCCCACGACCCCACCGCCCTGCTAGACTGCCGTATAAATAGCCAGCGACCCGACAAGGCGCGGCTGAACCGTAGAGTTCACCCAGGGAGCACGTTCCATGAGCGAAGCCGACCAAAATAAACAACAAGACTTGGGCCTTTCCGTGCCGCGCCGCACGGTGCTCAAGGCCGCGGGTCTGGGCGCCGGCCTTTTGTCCGGCATCGTGACGGCGGCGGCGGCCGAACCCGCCGGTGACATGTGGAGCGCCGAATATTGGGCGAACAAAGGCCAAGGTGGCCAAAATGTGAAGCTCAATCTGTGGCGCAAGCGCATCGGCGCGCCGCGTGGGGGCGAGCCGGCCCGCCCCGTCGTCTTCATGGTGCACGGCTCGTCGAATTCGGCGCGCTCGTCCTATGACCTCACGGTTCCGGGCAAAGGCGAATACTCCTTCATGAACGTGCTGGCGCGTGCCGGTTACGACGTCTGGACCATGGATCACGACGGCTACGGCTATTCGGGTTCGTCGGGCAACAGTTCCGACATCGCCAGCGGCGTCGAGGATCTCAAAGCCGCGATGCCGGTGGTAGCGAAAGAAACCGGACAGCAGAAGGCCAATTTCTACGGCACGTCGTCGGGGGGCATTCGCGCCGCGGCCTTCGCGCAGGCGGCCCCCGAGCGCGTAGGCCGGCTGGCGCTGTCGGCTTTCACCTATAAAGGCGATGGCGCCGAGGAAATCGGACGCCGCCGCAAAAATCTCGACGCGCTGCGCGCCAATCCGCGCCGCAAACGCGACGCCGGCATGATCCGCTCGATCTTCACGCGCGACGGTTTCCCGCAGGGCTACGACCCGGCGGTGGCGGAAGCGATCATCGCCGAAGAAGCGAAGTTCGGCGATACGATTCCCGCCGGCACCTATGTCGACATGGCGGCGAACCTGCCGATCGTCGACCCGACAAAGGTCATGTCGCCGGTGCTGATGCTGCGCGGCGAGTTCGACGGCAACTCGACCAATGACGATCTGCTCGACTTTTACCGGCAACTGCCGAACGGCGAGCGGCAATTCGTCATCCTGCCGAAGACGGCGCATGCGGTCGGCTACGGCGTCAACCGTCACCTGCTGCACTACGCCGTGCAGACTTTCTTTGCTGCGCCGGAGCCGGTGGGGGCTTAGAGAAAGATCGCGCGCCTCAGCGCGCGATCGCTATCTCCAGCGGGAACTGGTCCACGATCTCGTGGCCTTTGTCGTTTACGATGAAGGTGTGACCGAGGAAAATTCCGAACAGACCGTCGGCGGTGATTGGATTGGGTTCGGCCATGATCACCATCCCCGGCTTGAGCACCATGTCGCCCTCGACGCCGCGGACGTGCTCGGCCGCGACATGCGGATTGTCGGTGACCAGATCGATGCCGTGGCACTGGGTCGGGCGCGACTGCACGCCATTGTCGCGGAAGAATTTGCTCGCCGTACGCATATCTTCAGCATTCTTGCCTGGCGCAATTTGCGCAACGATCTTGTGGTAGCCGGGCAGCGTAATGTCTTCCCAAAAACGGCGCACCATCTCTGTCGGCTCGCCAAGGCAAATCGGTGAACCGACCTGCGCGGTATAACCACGATAGCCGGCGGCCAATTCCATATTGATGATGTCGCCCTTTTGCAGTACGCGGCTGGAAGGCCGTGGATTGCCGAAGATTTGCGCCGGGTTGGCCATCGGCGTCGAGCCGATGATGAGGAAGTCGATGTCGCCGCCGCCTTCGAGGATGGCGGAGCCTGCTGCCGCCCGTAGCTCATATTCCTTCACGCCGGGCTTGGCGCGTGCCACCATGGCTTCCATTGCGTCCTGACACAGCTTGCCGGCCTTGCGTACGCAGTCGAGTTCCTCGGCGCTGTGGATCACGACGAGGTCGTGCAGGAAGTTCTTGGTGAACACCAGTTCGACGCCGGGCAGTTCCTGGCGCAGCGTGTTGTACTGGTTGACCGGCATGTAGTCGGAATGGCGCGGATCGATTTCCATCAAGCCGACGCGGCCCTTTTCCAGTTTTAGTTCCTTGAGCCGCTCGACCATCACCTGCCCATACATACCATTGCGGCTGTGGCGAACGTCCTTGATAGCCGGCGCGACATGCTGGCGAATGGCTTCGGCATGGGTGCCGCCCATCGAATAGATCATGGTCGGCTCACCATCGAGCGGCACCAGCACGTAAGACGCCAGCGCGTGCCATTCGACATGGCCGGTCAGCCACAGCGTGCCGGCGCCGAAGCTCCAGTGGCTCGGCCCGCCCGCGGCGATCACGGCGTCGAGCTTGTGCTCCTTCATCTTGGCGCGCAGCGCGGCATAGCGGCGCTTGTATTCGCCTTCGGAGAACTGTTCCCACACGCAGTCGCGATAATACGGCGTGTCGCGCATATTGGCGAAAGGGATCGACTGGTCGAGCTTGGTTCGAACCGTCTCCCATGTCTGAGGACCCATCGGCGTGCGCGGCGTTTGAACATTCATTGAAAGTCCCCTTATGTAAGCACTGACGAAATTGATCTTTAATCTTTGCAGTTGCCGATCGTGACGCGGCCGCCGGCCTTCTCGACGGCTTCGCCGGCAAGCTTCATGTCCGAAACCTGCTCGACCGTCGGCTTTCTGGCGGCCTCGACGTAACCACTCTCGACATTGTTATCGATGGTCCATTGTGTGCGCTCCGGGGTCATGCCCTCGTTGACCGACCAGATGCAGCCCGCAATCAAAGCTTTGCGAGCGAACTCGACCGCCTCCTTCGGCTTGCCGGTTGCCGTCACCATGATCGGAATGACCTTCGCCTCGTCGCGGTAGATGAGGCGATTAGCCTCGATCAGCGCCGCCATGGCATCGACCATCAACGGGCGTTCGCGCGCGATCCACTCGGTCGAACCGCCATAGGCGTTGAACATGTAGTTGGGCAAAAGGTCGGCAAGTTGAACCAGCGCATGGATACCGGGCTTTGCCTGCTGGCCGAGATAGAGATCTTCCGGATGCAGGGCGACCGCGTCGATCTGGTTTGCGACTAGGCCCGGCATACGCGCGGCGGTAGCGGCCGACAGGAATACGGCGTCTTCCGGAGTAAGCCCCGCTGACTTGAGCACCTCGCGACCCATTGCCCAGTTGAAGCTGCCGACGCCGCCGCCGGAAGCGCTGAGCCGTTTACCCTTAAGATCGGCAGCTGTCTTGATATCGGGGCCGACCGCATAAGCCTGCGGCATGCGCGGCGCGAGGCCCCAGATTTGCTTGACCTTCACGCCATTGCCGACAGCGATGTCGCTCACCGACACCAGCGCAGACCCTTGCGAGGCTGCGGCTTTTGCCGCCGGCGAGCCACCACCGTCGAACTGGATGATATTGGCATCGACGCAGTGCTTGGCGAAAATGCCGAGTTCCTTTGCGATATAAGGGGAGGTGTGCACCACGTTCGGCGGCGATACCGAGACGCCGATATTGATCTTGCGCATGGTCGCGCAAGGTTGCGCGGTCTGCGCCGTGGCCGGTCCGGCGAGCAGGCAGCTTGCCAGCGTCAGCAAGGCTACGCCGCGCCAGGAAGTCGTTTGCATCATGTCATCCTCCCGAGGGTCTATCGTGTCAGCCGGCCTCTGCGGGCCGGTCGTTTGGTCAGTCCTGATTGCCGGCCGCGGTCCACGGCGCCACCTTAATTTCGACAAAGCGCAGCAGGGCCGTCAGCGAGACGCCGAGCAGCCCGAGCGTCACGATCGGCACAAACATTTTATCCACTTGATAGGTGCTGGCGGTGCGCACGATCAGATAGCCGATGCCGGAAATGGCAGTGTAGAGATCGGCCAGCACCATGCCGATCAGGCCGCGGCCAAGGGCGAGCCTTAAGCCCGTGACGATGAAGGGCAGTGCGCCCGGCAGCACGATGTTCTTCCACAATTGCCATTCCGAGCAGCGGAACGAGCGGCCGACCTCAAGCAATTTGTGGTCGACGTTCTTCACGCCCTGATAAGTGTTGATCACCATCGGGAAGAACGCGAACATGAACAGGATGATGACCTTGGCCGTGGTTTCGAAGCCGGCCCACAGCACGATCAGCGGCACCAGCGCGACACTCGGGATCGAATAAAGGAATGTGATGTAGACGCCGAAGGCGACGTCGAGCACCCAGAACCGCGCCAGCACCAGCCCCACCATAACGCCTATCACCGCGGCCATTGAAAGACCGATGGCGAGCACGACGAGGCTCGGTGCCAGATAAGCCCACAACTCACCGCTGCCGATCATAACCACCGCGGCCTTGGCGATGGCCCAAGGGGTCGTAAACATCGCGGCATCGACATTGCTGCCGAATATCTGCCAGAGCCCCAGCACCACCGCCAGCGAGACCAGCCGGATGCCGATGTTCAGCAGCAATTGCCGGCGCTTGCGGCGCAGCGCTACCCGATGAACCAGCGCGCGGTCTTCGCTCACCGTATCCGAGGCGGCCAAGACGCCGCGGCTGTCGGCTTGCACACTCATGACGCGGCAACCTCCATCGCGACGGCCGGCTTCGGACGGACGGTGTGAAGCTGCTGCCAGATGTGCGAGCGCAATTCGGCAAAACGCGGATCGGCGCGCAACGCCTCAACGTCGCGCGGGCGCTGGAACGGCATGTCGATGATTTCCTTGATGCGGCCCGGCCGCGCGGTCATCACCGCGACCCGATCGCCGAGCAGAATCGCCTCGTCGATCGAATGGGTGATGAAGACCATGGTCTTGCGCTCGTCCGGCCGCTCCATCAGATGCAGCAACTCCTCCTGGAGAATTTCGCGTGACTGCGCGTCGAGCGCGGCGAAAGGTTCGTCCATCAACAGGATCGACGGATTGATCGCCAACGCTCGGACCAGCCCGACACGCTGCTGCATGCCGCCGGAGAGCTGATAGGGGTAGTGCTTCTCGAAACCGGTCAGGCCGACGAGATCGAGATAGTGCGCGACGCGCTCCTTGATGCGGCCGGCCGGCGCACCGGCCATCGCCAGGCCGAAGGCGGCGTTGTCATAGACGGTCTTCCACGGCAGCAGGCCGAAATGCTGGAACACCATGGCCACGCCTTCCGGCGCGCCGGTGACCGAACGACCGCCGACGGTGAGACTGCCACCGCTGATATCGGTTAGGCCGGCGATGCAACGCAGGAATGTCGTTTTGCCACAGCCGCTGGGACCGACGATGCAGAGGATTTCATGGTGGCGGACCGCCATCGAAAGCTGATGGAACGCGACCACTGTTCCATCCAGGAACAATTTGCTTGCGTTATCCGCAACGATCGCGTGGGCGTTATCGCTCGCCGAATTCATCGTTTCGATCCCTAGAAATTTATCGCCGCCCGATCTTTGCCGGGTCGGGACAACAGTCGTTGGCCACGAGGTGCCAAGTCAAGCGAAATGGCACCTGGTGGCGGCCGGCAGATTTGGGATCGTTACAACTCGCGCAACGCCGCGATGGTTTCGACCGACGTTTCCTCGGACGGATATTGCCCGCTCGGCACGGTCTTCGCCGCGCCGGAGCCGGTGGGGGCGTAACTTACGCCACCGCCGCGATCGTCGCGCGTTCGTGGAACGCATAGACGTCCATGCGCAACACGCTGTAGGTCGAGCTGGCATGCAGCCGCTCGGCCTGCTCGCCCTCGCCCGCCGCGCCGAGCGCGACGTACAACGGCAACAGGTGCTCTTCGGTCGGATGGTTCTTGGTGGCGTAAGGCGCCTGACGCCGATAGTCGAGCAGGTCGGCGGTCTTGCCGGCGCTCAACGCGTCGTGAACCCAATCGGCAAAGCTGTTGACCCAGGCCGGCGCCGGATCGTTCAAGGCGTGGCCGCGGAATTCCGACAGATCGTGCGTGAAGCTGCCGCTGCCGATGATCAGCACGCCTTCGTCGCGCAACGCCGCCAGCGCGCGGCCGACGCGGAGATGATGCTCGGGTCCCAGATGCGGCTGCACCGATAATTGCAGAACCGGAATGTCGGCCTGCGGATACATCAGCAACAACGGCACCCAGGCGCCGTGATCGAGACCGCGCTTGGTGTCGGTCTTGCTGGCGATGCCCGCCGCGCCCAGTAATTCCGTCACGCGCGCCGCGACCGCTGCCGAGCCCGGCGCGGGATAGCGCATGTCGTAGAGCGCGCGCGGGAAGCCGCCGAAGTCGTGGATGGTTTCGTTGCGCTCGACCGCGTTCACCGTTGGCTGCGCGGTTTCCCAATGCGCCGAGACCACCAGGATGGCCTTGGGGCGCTCCAACGTCGCGCCGAACTGGGTGAGGAAGGTGCGTGCTGGCGTGTCGCTGAGCGGCAGCGTCGGTGCGCCGTGAGACAAGAACAGGCTGGGAAGTGTCATGATATTTTCCTCCGGCGGAGCGGGACCGCGATGCGGCCCCGCCGCCAAGTTTAGTTCAAGTTCAGTGCGAGTAGGCGTTCGTCAGCGGAATGTTGGCGCGTGCGGCGCGCAGCGCGTAGGCGCCATCGCCGAGCAGCGCCTGGACCAGCAAGGTGACGATCCAGAAGGCCGGGAATTCCCAGCCGCCGTTCGGATTGTTGAAGAAGAAGCCGGCGGCGCCGTGCACGGTAAAGATGGCGCCGAACAGAATGGGGATCAGGGCCAGCGCGACCGGACGGGTCCAGACGCCGAGGATGAGCGCGATGCCGCCGAGAACTTCCGCGGCGATGGTGACGTAAGCCAGTTCGGCCGGGACGCCGACGCTGGCGAAGAACTTTGCCGTGCCGGCGGGCGTGAAGACGAAAAACTTGAGCGCGGCATGGCTGAGAAAGAGCCCGCCGAGCGAGAGACGAAGCAGCAAGGCGGCGTAGGGAGCGGTGCGGGTGTCGTTCATGGGAATCTCCTGTGTTTCAGCCCCCTATATCGTCCATTCCCATTGGTGTGATAATTGTGATAATAGTCATCACAGTTCACACCAATAGAGTGAAATAAGACCGTGCTAGATCGCCTGACCGGGCTCGAGGTTTTCGCCAAAGTGGCTGCCAGCGGCAGCTTTTCCGCCGCCGGGCGGGCCCTTGGCCTGTCGCAGACCATGGTGACCAAGCACATCGCGGCGCTCGAGGCGCACCTTGGGGTGAAGTTGTTCCACCGCAGCACACGCAAGCTGTCGATCACCGACGCGGGCCGCAATTATCTGGAATCCGCCGAGCGGATTTTGGCCGACGTCGAGGCCGCCGACAGCGCAGTCGCCGCCGACCGCATCGAAGCCAAAGGCCTGCTGCGCCTCAGTGCGCCGGTCGCTTTCGGCACCCGCCAGATTGCGCCATTGCTGCCGGAATTCGCGCAGCGCTTTCCGCAGGTCGCGGTCGAGCTGGGACTGAACGATCGTCTGGTCGATCTCGCCGACGAAGGCTGGGACCTCGCCATTCGTGTCGGCAGCCTCGCCGATTCCAGTCTGATCGCGCGGCGCATCGCGCCCTGCCGCACGGTGCTGTGTGCTTCGCCGGCCTATCTCAAGGCGCACGGCACACCGCGCACGGTGGCGAGCCTCGCCGGTCACAATTGCCTCGGCTACACGCTGTCGCGCCTGGCGGGCGCCGATCATTGGGCCTTCGGCAAACGCGGCGACGTATCGGTGAATGTCGCGGGCAACCTGCGCGCCAACAATGGCGACGCCTTGCTCGCCGCCGCCGTCGCCGGACAAGGCGTGATCTATCAGCCGACCTTTGTCGCCGCTGACGAATTGCGCGCCGGCACGCTGGTCGCCATCCCGCTCGACCATCCAACTTTCGAGTTTGGCGGCATCTATGCCGTCTACCCGCCGGACCGCCATCCGGCCGCCAAGCTGCGCGCCTTCATCGATTTCATCGCGGCAAGGTTTGCGCCGGAGCCGCCCTGGGATCGCGATCTCGGCTAAGCTTTGCCGCGTCGGTCACGCCGGCGAGATTTTGGCCTTGGTCAACAGCGCGGTCAGATCCGTGACCGCCTGCGTCAGTTGCACGACTTCGGTCTCACGCAACCGGTCGATCTTTTGATGCAGCAACTCGATCTCAAGTTCGGCTTTGACGTTGATCTTGAAATCGTTCTCGGCCGATTTGCGGTCGATATCCTGCTGCCGGTTCTGGCTCATCATGATGAAGGGCGCCGCATAGGCGGCCTGAAACGATAGCGCCAGATTGAGCAGGATGAAGGGATAGGGATCCCACTGCTGAATAAAGGCGGTGACGTTGAGCACGATCCAGAACAGCAGAATAATGGACTGGATGATAATAAATTTCCACGATCCCATCGTCGCGGCAACAGTGTCGGCAATGCGCTGCCCGATTGTCAGCGTGGCGCCCGCCCCCTTCGACGAACTGCCTCGGTGACCCCGCCGCAGCGTCCGGAGCTCCGTGAGCAAACGCTGTTCGGTTTCGTGCAACTCCACTTTGAACTCTTTGAAATTTTCCATGCAATGGCCCTCCGGCCGGCTTAGCCGGCAGTGAAAAATTCACGCAGCGCCGCGATGGTCTCAACCGGCGCTTCCTCGGACAGATAATGCCCGCTCGGCACGGTTTTGGCGGCGACGATGTTGGACGCGTATTTCTTCCAGACTTCGCCGGGCGACGGCTTGGTGCGGCCGACGCCGCCGCTCGCGCCCCACAGGATCAGCGACGGACAATCGACCTTGCGGCCGGCTTCGAAATCCTTGGTGTCCATCTCCAGATCGAAGCTGGCGGCGGCGCGGTAGTCCTCGCAGATGGCGCGGATGGTTTCCGGATTGCGGAAGCAGCGCTTGTAGCTTTCCAGCGCCTCCGGCTCGAAGAACGACAGGCCCTGCTTGGTTTTCGCCAGTTTCTTTTCGATGAACCAGTCCGGATCGGCACCCATCATCTTCTCCGGCATCGGCGACGGCTGGATGTTGAAGAACCAGTGCCAGGAGAACTTGGCCCAGTCGAACACGATGTTGTTGTAGAGATGATGCTGCGGAATGATGTCCATGATCGCCGCGCGCAGCACCTTCTCGGGATGATCGAGGCACATGCGGTGCAGGACGCGTGCACCGCGGTCGTGGCCGGCGACGAAGAACTTGTCGTAGCCCAGCGCAGCCATCACCTCGACCTGGTCCTGCGCCATGGCGCGGAACGAATAGCTGGAATGATCTTCGGTGCTCGGCGGTTTTTCGGAATCGCCGTAGCCGCGCAAGTCGGTCAGCACCACGGTGAACTCTTTAGCCAGCGTCGGCGCCACCTTGGCCCAGTTCAAATGATTGAACGGGTTGCCGTGCATCATCAGCAGCGGCGGGCCACTGCCACCGGTGACAGTAACGATACGCGCGCCTTTGGTCTGGATATCCTGACGTTTGAAACCTTCAAGCAACATTGTTCTTGCCTTTGTTGTCTCGGCCTGAGCGGCGGAGAGTTAGAGAATTAAATTCCGAAATAGGCCGAATACTTCATCTTGATCTCTTCGGTCGCGGCTTCCTGCGCTTCGAGATTCGAAGGCAGCAGCTTGATCGCGGCAATCGGCGTGCGGCCGGCCTTTTCTCTTTCCTTCACGTCGGGATGGAACGAGCGCAGCCCCGCATTGTCGACCAGATACTGCTGGGTCTCGAGCGAGAACATGTAGCTGATGAACAGCTTCGCGGCATTGGGATGCGGCGCATTTTTGGCGATGGCCTGGCAGGATGGCACGAACGGCGTGCCTTCGCTCGGATAGACGAGCGCAATGGGCGCGCCGGCATCCATGCTCTGAATGAAGACATATTCGTTGCCATCGGCAGCCACCGCACGTTCGCCGAGCGCCAATTTCTTCGGCGGCTCGGTCGACGATTGCACCTGCAGAACCTTCTGCTTGCCGAGCTTTTCGAAATAGCTCCAGCCGATCGCCTGCGAGGTCTGATACGTCGCAGTGACGATGGCGCCCGAGTAACTCGGATGCGCCTTCACAATCTTGCCGATCCATTTCGAGTCGAGCAGATCGGCAAAGCTTTTGGGCGCATCTTCCTTCTTCACCAGGTTGGTATTGTAGGCGATCGGCTCCAGCGTGAAGCGCACATTGGCATACATGCCGTCCGGATCGCGCTCGGACGCCGGATATTTCAACAGCTCGGCGGGAACGAAGGGTTCGAGAATGCCCTGCTTCTTCCACGTTAGGAACTGCGCCGCATCGGTGCTGTCGATGACATCGACGGTATAGATGTTGCTGGCGCGTTCCTGCGCCAGTCGCTGAAAGATGCGCTCGCTGCCGGTGCGCTCGACCTGCACCGTAATGCCGGGATATTTTTTCTCGAAATTCCTGGCGACGTCCTGCGCGACCTTCAGATCGAACGCCGTATAGAACGTGACCTTGCCTTCCTTGAGAGCGGCCTGGATCAATTCCGGCGTCACGGGCGTCGGCGCCGGCGGCGCGGCAAAAGCAGGCGACGCTGCCAATACGACAGCGGCAGCCAGTGCGCGCACGTCCATTGCGATCATAACGTCTCCCCGGACGCCGCCGTGACGAACACTTCGTCCGGCGACTTATTGGTGGACGTTATAACAAGCCTAATCGATGCAAAAAGAAAGCCCCGGTCCGCTGATGCGAAGACCGGGGCTTGCCTTGTGATGTTTCGATTAGTTGCAGACCAGGATGCGGCGGACGCGCGGGCCGTAGGCGGTGTCGACGACGCGGCGGACGCGGTAGCAAGTCGGGGACGAGGCGATGTAGGTCGGGCCGTAGAAGCCGAAGCCGTAACCACCGCGCCAGTGGTGGCCGCCGTGATGACCATGGCCCCAGGCGGAGGCAGCGGTCGGGGCGAGAGCAGCGGCGCCGAGGGCGGCGGTGGCGGAAAGGGCGAGGACGATCTTGCGGAACATGGTGGTCTCTCCTGTTTGGGGGATGAGCGTCGTGCCATCCTGCCAATAGGTCGCCGCCTGCCCCGGAATGGTTCAAAGCGCCGCCTGTAAAATCCCGCCCATACCCATTTTTAGGCAAAAAGCCTCGAATCTCATCTATTTATCCGGCTTGCGCTTGCCCCACCGCGCCTTAACGGGGGAAACTAGGGAATTCGCTTAAGCCCGGGCGGCACCTGGCAAATTTCTCCGATCCTGCTTGAACCTCGCCGCCGCCCGAACCGACACACTGTCAACGAGCCGATTGCCCTGCGATGCAAACGACGACGGATGAAGTTCTGATCGCAAGGATCGCCGGCGGTGACCGGCTCGCCATGCAGGTGCTGTTCGCACGGCATCATGTGAGGGTTTACCGCTTCGTACTGCGCCTGGTGCGTAACGAAGCAACGGCGGAGGACTTGATCAGCGAAGTGTTCCTCGATGTCTGGCGGCAAGCCGGAAAATTCGAGGGCCGCTCGGCGGTCTCGACCTGGATGCTGAGCATCGCTCGGTTCAAGGCACTGTCCTCGATGCGCAAGCGTCAGGATGCCGAACTGGACGATGAAACGGCGGAACAGGTCGAGGACGATTCAGACGATCCAGAAACCACGCTGGCGAAGAAGGATAAAGGTGCGCAGTTACGCCAGGCTCTGAACGGTCTGTCGGCCGAGCATCGCGAGATCATCGACCTCGTCTACTATCACGAGAAGTCGGTGGAAGAAGTGGCCGGGATTGTGGGCATCCCGGAAGCGACGGTGAAGACGCGTATGTTCTACGCGCGCAAGAAATTGTCTGAGCTGCTGAAAGCACAAGGGATCGATCGAGGTTGGCCATGAACACTATCGACAAAGAACCGCAAAGCGAGATCGAGGCGCTGCTGCCCTGGCATGCAGCGGGTACCTTGAGCCGTCGCGATGCGCAGCGTGTCGAGGACGCCCTGGCCGGCGATCCGGAACTCGCGCGCCGCTACGAGCTGGTGCGCGACGAATTCGGCGAAACCATTCACCTCAACGAAACACTCGGCGCGCCGTCGGCGCACGCCATGGAAAAGCTGTTCGCCAAGATCGACGCGGAGCCGGCGCGCAAGCCGGCCGTATCGCTCAATCTCGGCGCACGGGTAGCGGAGTTTTTCGCAGGCTTTTCCCCGCGCACGCTGGCCTATGCCGGCACCGCCGCGGCCATCGCCATTCTGCTGCAGGCCGGCATCATCGCCACCGTGATGGTCAAGGAGACCAAGACCGGCGGCTATCAGACCGCGTCGACCTCCTCAAACGATCCCGGCGTCGGCGCCTTCACGCTGATCCGTTTTGCGCCGCAGGCGACGCAGGACGACGTCACCAAGTTCCTCGAAACCAACAAACTGTCGATCGCGTCCGGCCCGATGGCCGGCGGACTCTACAAGGTTCGCGTCTCGATGGCGGCGATGCCGAAGGCGGATCTCGCCGCGCTCGCCAAGAAACTGCAGGACAACAAGGTCGTCGGCTTCATCGCCACGACGGAGTGAGCTGAACAAGTCGGTTAGCACCGGAGGTTAAAGCCATGCGCAAGCAGCTTCTTCTCTCGGCGGCCGCGGCGGCTGCGGTAGCAATCATGATTGGCGGCGCTTTCGCGCAGACCAATGACAATCCGAAATTCCGCGCGGCCACCGGCAAGTCGGCGGTGCCGAGCCGCGCGTTTACGCCACGCATTAATCAAGTCACCACACCGCGCATAACACCGAGCGCGGCGATGCCGGCCAATCCCGGCGTCAAAGCCGGCAGTCCTGGCGGCATGCCGGGTACGCGTATGGCGACGCCGACGGGCTCGCGTGGCGGCGGCACGATGGGTGGCGGTCGCAATGGCGGCGGAAATTCCAGCGGCGGTTATCGCGGCGGTGGATTTGGCGGCGGCTTCGGCGCTGGGCTTGGCGCCGCCGGCGTATTGATGGCCATCCCCGGCATGATTCCGCCCGCAGGCGGACAACAGATTATCGACGATCCCGCCGACTTCCCGTCGCAAGGCCGCCAAACCCCGCCACGGCAGCAACAGCCGCAGCAGCGCACGACCACTCCCGGACCGAGCGGCGTACCGCCGGCCAATGAGCGCCGCATGGTGCCCGACGAAGTCGTGCTGGAAATTCCGAATACCGTAACCCCGGCGCAGATCAACGCTTTGCAGCAGCGCTTCCGCCTGACGCGGCTGGAGTCGCAGACTTTCGCGCTCACCGGCACGACGATCTACCGCTGGCGCGTGCCGCGCGACATTTCCGTGCCGCGCGCCGTGCAGGCCATCGAAGGCGATGCGCGGGTTGCGTCGGCGCAACCGAACTATCTCTTCACGCTGCAACAGAACGAAGCGCAGCAAGCCAAGCTCGACGTCGGCGTGGCCGGCGATCCGGCGCAGTATGGATTGGGCAAATTGCGGCTGCCGCAGGCGCACGGCATTGCCAAAGGCGACAACGTGCTGGTGGCGGTGATCGATTCCGGCGTCGACGGCGCGCATCCCGAATTGAACGGCGCCATCGCGCAGAGCTACGACGCCATCGGCGACAAGGCGCCAGTGAAGCCGCATACCCACGGCACCGCGATGGCGAGCCTGATCGCCGCGCACGGCAAGTTGCTCGGCGCCGCGCCGCGCGCGCGCATTCTCGCGATCCGCGCCTTCGACCCCGCCGGCAAAACCGCCGAGGGCACGACCTTCAATATCCTCAAGGGCCTGAACTGGGCGGCGGCCAATGGCGCGCGTGTCGTCAATATGAGCTTCGCCGGACCGTCCGATCCGGCGATCCATCGCAGTCTGGAAGCGGCGCGCAAGAAAGGCATCGTGCTGGTGGCCGCCGCCGGCAACGAAGGCGCGAAGTCGGCGCCGCTGTATCCCGCGGCCGATCCGAACGTGATCGCGGTCAGCGCGACCGACGCCGACGATCAGATCCTCGAGCAATCCAATCGCGGCAACCACATCGCCATCGCCGCGCCGGGCTCGCAGATCATGGTCGCGATTCCCGACGGCGGCTACGAAATGTCGTCGGGCACGTCGCATGCCGCGGCCGAAGTCAGCGGTATCGTTGCCTTGATGCTGGAACGAAAACCCGGCATGACGCCGGACCAGGCGCGCGCTACTTTGCTCGCCACCGCCAAAGATATCGGCGCGCCGGGCCGCGACCCGCTGTTCGGCGCCGGGTTGGCCGACGCCTATGCGGCGATCACAGCCGGCGACGCGCCGATGGCGCAAGCGCCCACGGCAGAGGCGACGCCGCAGGTCGAACGCGTCAGCGGCGCTCGCTGACGCTCCCCGACGCGCCGGAGAGACGATGACCACGACTGATATGCCGCCGATGCGGCTTCGGGTGACGCGCAACGAGCGCATCGCCGACGGTATCCATTTGTTCGAACTGCAGGATGCGGCCGGCGGCGCGCTGCCAGCTTTTACGGCCGGCGCGCACATAGCCATTCGCACCCCAAATGGCCTTCTGCGCAAATATTCTTTGTGCAACGATCCGGCCGAACGCAACCGCTACCAGGTCGCGATCAAGCGCGAGGCCAATGGCCGCGGCGGCTCGATCGATCTGATCGACCGCGTCAAAGCCGGCGACAATCTTACGGTGGCGGCCCCGGTCAACGATTTCGGCCTGCCGCAACGCGCGCAGGATTTCATTTTCATCGCCGGCGGCATCGGGGTCACGCCGATGATGGCCATGATCCGGCAGGTGATGGCGGAGGGAAAACGCTTCCGGCTGTTTTATTGCTCGCGCGCACCGGAGACCACCGCGTTCTGCGACGAACTGAGCGCGCCGGAATTAAAGGACAGCATCACCATCCATTACGACTACGGCGACCTGTCGCGCTCGCTCGATCTCAAGACGATCCTGGCGGAACGGAAAAACCGCGAGCATCTGTATTGCTGCGGACCGCGGCCGTTGATGGAAGCCGTGCGCCTTTTCACCAACCACTGGTCGCCGGCCGCTGTGCACTTCGAAGCCTTCAGCGAAGCCGAGACGCACAAGGCGAGCGACACATCGTTCAAGGTGAAGCTGGCGCGCTCGGGTCAAACGATCGAGGTGGCGGCGGACAAGACCATTCTCGAAGCCCTGCGGGCGCACGGCCTCGATGTGCCGAGTTCATGCGAGACCGGCACCTGCGGCACCTGCAAGACGAAATTGCTGGCCGGCGAGGCCGATCACCGCGACCTTTATCTCACCGAGCACGACAAGCCTGGCCACATCATGATCTGCGTGTCGCGCGCCAAGAGCGACGAGCTTACGATCGACCGCTAGTGCATCGAGAGTTCGGCTTGGCGCAGGATATCGAGCGCCCGCCACGGCTTCTGCATGAACATCGCACCGGCCGGAAGTTCCGGTGCATTGCTACCGGAGGTGACGATCACGGTCATGTCGGGGAACCGGCTCTTGGCGAGAACCGCCAGATCTGCCCCGCTCATCTCGCCGGGCAGGTTCACGTCGGTAAAGATCATCGACAGGCTGCCGCCGACGCGCTCCAGCACGACTTCCGCCGACTCGGCGGTTTCGCACTGAATCACGGCCATATCGCATTCTTCGAGAAGCGCACTGACCAGCTCACGCTGGTCGACATCGTCCTCCACGACCAGAGCCGTGTATCTGACTGTGTTTTGCATGATCGCCTCCTGGAGAGATAAACCCCCAGCGCGACTAAAGTTCAAAAGAAAGCCCGGGCGCTATTCCTGGATCGACCGCAAATAGGTCGCCACGGCGCGGGCGTCGTCTTCATTGAACTTAAATTCCGGCATGTCGGGATGGCCGGACATCAGCCCGCCCTGAAGCCGGGTGGCGAATTCGTCCATGTCGAAACTGCGGCTCAGTGTGCGGAACGCGGGCGCGCCCTCGCGCGGGCTGGCGCCGTTCTTGTCGATGGCATGGCAGCGCGCGCAATTGTCGTCGAGAAGATCGCGCCCGCGCAACGCAGGGTCCTGCGCCCACGCCGCGGAACTGAGCATCAAGCCTGCAGCGATCAGCAAGAATTTCATCATCGGCGATTTTAACATTGGCTCGTCTCGGCGCGCAAAGCACTTTGCGTCAGCAGTGAACGTTTCAACCGTGAAACTTGTTCTTCTTCGGCTTCTTACCGAAAGCCGGCTTGAACGGCGCACCGCCTTCGCGCCGCGGCGGTCCGCCATGCGCAGGCTTGCCATGGGCAGGCTTGCCTTCGTGCCGGTGCTTCTTGCCGTGGAAGTCACGCTTCTTGGCGTAATCCGGCTTTTTCTTGAAATCCCGATGTTCGCGCGGGCCGCGATCGGGCGCCGCCGGGGCGCTTGTCGTATTCTCGACCATGTTCGGCGAAGCACCCTCGCCTTGCGGACCGCCGGGCAAGGCTTCGATCCGCGTGTTCTCTTCCTTGTCGGGCCGCTTGAGGTTGACGGCAAACTTCTCCGCCGCCTGAGCCGAAATCTCGAATTCGCTGTGGTCGCCGTAGATCCTGATCGCGCCGATATCGTTTTTCGTGACGCCGCCGCGGCGGCAGATCATCGGCAGCAGCCAGCGCGCCTCGGCATTCTTCTTGCGGCCGGCGCCGATGCGGAACCAGGCGCTGCCCTGGAAATCGTTGCGTCGGGCGCGCGTATCCGGCGCAACGGCACGTTCGCCGTCGCGCGCGGGCGCGCCGCGATCGTCACGCGACCGGCCGCGGTCGTGGCCGGGATCTACTATGTCTTCCGGCGACGGCAACCGCGAACGATAGAGTTTCGCCAGCGTCGCCGCGATGTCCTCGGCGGAGCGCTCGGCAAGCATGGCGCGCGCCAGTGTCAGATCTTCTTCAGTCGCAGGATCAGTGAACAACGTGTCCTGCAGCATGCGCTGCTGATCGAGCTTGCGGATCTCTTCGGCCTGCGGCGCCGCGGCCCAGACCGCCTCGATGCCGGCCTGATCGAACATCATCTCGACGCGGCGGCGGCGCGAATTCGGCACCAGCAGAACGCTGACGCCTTTCTTGCCGGCGCGTCCGGTGCGGCCCGAGCGGTGCTGCATGGTTTCCGGATCGTTCGGGATCTCGGCGTGAATGACGAGGCTCAGGTTCGGCAGATCGATGCCGCGCGCCGCGACGTCGGTAGCAACGCAAACCCGTGCCCGGCCGTCGCGCAGGGCCTGCAGCGCGTGGGTCCGCTCGCCTTGCGACAACTCGCCCGACAGCGCGACCACCGAGAAGCCGCGCTCCAGCAGCGCCGCCTGCAGATGCTTGACGGAATTGCGCGTGGCGCAGAACACCAGCGCGCTCGGCGACTCGAAATAGCGCAGTACGTTGACGACGACATTCTCAATGTCATGCGGCACCACGCGGATGGCACGGTACTCGATGTCGGCATGACCGCCCTCGCCGCCCGTGACTTCGACGCGGAAGGCGTTCTTCTGATACTGCTTTGCCAAGGCAACAATGCCGCGCGGCAGAGTTGCCGAGAACAGCAGCGTGCGGCGTTCCGCCGGCGTGGTCTTGAGGATGAACTCGATGTCCTCGCGGAAACCGAGGTCGAGCATCTCGTCGGCTTCGTCGAGTACGACGGCCTTGAGTTGCGACACATCAAGACGTCCGCGACGCAAGTGGTCGCAGAGTCTCCCTGGCGTTCCCACCACAATGTGTGCACCATCGGTGAGCTCGCGCTGCTCGCGCCGCGGATCCATACCGCCGACGCAGGAGACCACGCGCGCGCCGGTATATTGATAAAGCCAGGTCAGCTCGCGCTGTACCTGCAAGGCCAGCTCACGGGTCGGCGCGACGATCAGTGCCATCGGCTTGGCGCCTCGCTCGAAGCGCTCGGCGCCGCCCAGCAACTCCTTCACCATCGCCAGTCCGTAAGCCACCGTCTTGCCGGAGCCGGTCTGCGCCGAGACCAAAAGGTCGCGATCGGCGGCGCCATCGGCGAGCACCGCGGTCTGCACGGGGGTCGGCTCGGTGTAATTGCGTTCCGTCAGGGCACGGGCGATCGACGGGTTGGTCGGCAGGAATGTCACGAGATGAGAGCCTCAGGCTGGCGCATTGAAATGGCAGGCCGACGTATCGTGGCCGATATGAACCAAGGAATGCTTGATATGGGGATGCTTTAGGCCAAGCCGCGCCAAAGCGCCAATCATGGCAGCCATCTTCTGCCCGGAAGCGGCCGAATTACCGCCAAAACCAGGCGCTCTGACGATTTACGGTTAATCGCCGCAGGTTTGGCGCCATGCGCGAATACCGCCATGCCTTGCAGGGTTCGGCCTTCCGCAAAGCGCACGGCATGGCATAAGGGCGCCGCAATTTCCTTTGGACCCGCACGCCTCATGATTCGTCTCGATAACGTCAGCAAGCAGAACGGCCACCAGATCCTCTTCATCGAGGCCTCGGCCGCCTTCCACAAAGGCGAGAAGGTCGGCCTTGTCGGCCCCAACGGCTCCGGCAAGACCACTTTGTTCCGCATGATCACCGGCGAGGAGGCGCCCGACGAGGGCCAGGTCGCCGTCGATCGCGGCGTCACCATCGGCTATTTCAGCCAGGACGTCGGCGAGATGTCGGGCCAAAGCGTCGTATCCGAAGTCATGGACGGCGTCGGTCCGGTGAGCGCCATCGGCGCCGAACTGAAAGAACTCGAAGCTGCGATGTCGGACCCGGAACGCGCCGACGAGATGGACGCCATCATCGAGCGTTACGGCGAGGTGCAGCACCGCTTTCAGGAACTCGACGGCTATTCGCTGGAAGGCCGCGCCCGCGAAGTGCTCGCCGGTTTGAGCTTTTCCCAGGAAATGATGGACGGCGACGTCGGCGCGCTGTCGGGCGGCTGGAAAATGCGCGTGGCACTCGCGCGCATCTTGCTGATGCGGCCCGACGCCATGCTGCTCGACGAACCGAGCAACCATCTCGATCTCGAAAGCCTGATCTGGCTCGAGGCGTTTCTCAAAGGCTACGAGGGCATGCTGCTGATGACCTCGCACGACCGCGAGTTCATGAACCGCATCGTCAACAAGATCGTCGAGATCGACGGCGGCGCGCTGACGTCCTATTCGGGCAATTACGAATTCTACGAACAGCAGCGCGCGCTCAACGAAAAGCAGCAGCAGGCGCAGTTCGAGCGTCAAGAGGCGATGCTGGCCAAGGAAATCAAGTTCATCGAACGCTTCAAGGCGCGCGCCTCCCACGCGGCGCAGGTACAGAGCCGTATCAAGAAGCTCGACAAGATCGAACGCGTCGAGCCGCCCAAGCGCCGCCAGACGGTGGCGTTCGACTTTCTGCCCGCGCCGCGCTCCGGCGAGGACGTGGTGAGTCTGAAGAACGTGCACAAAGGCTACGGCAGCCGCACGATTTACGAAGGTCTCGACTTCATGATCCGCCGCAAGGAGCGCTGGTGCGTCATGGGCATCAACGGCGCCGGCAAGTCGACGCTGCTCAAGCTGATCGCCGGTTCAACCGAGCCTGACGACGGCACCGTGGCAATCGGCGGCAGCGTCAAGATGGGCTACTTCGCGCAGCACGCCATGGACCTGCTCGACGGCGAGCGCACGATTTTCGAGGAGCTCGAATATTCATTCCCGCAGGCGGGCCAGGGCACGCTGCGCGCGCTGGCCGGCTGCTTTGGATTCTCCGGCGACGACGTCGAGAAAAAATGCCGTGTGCTGTCGGGCGGCGAGAAGGCCCGACTGGTGATGGCCAAGATGCTGTTCGACCCGCCGAACTTCCTGGTGCTGGACGAGCCTACCAACCATCTCGACATGGCGACCAAGGAAATGCTCATCAACGCGCTGTCGGAATACGAAGGCACTATGCTGTTCGTGTCGCACGACCGCCACTTCCTCGCCGCGCTGTCGAACCGCGTACTGGAACTGACGCCCGAGGGCATCCATCAATACGGCGGCGGCTACACCGAATATGTAGCGCGCACCGGGCAAGAGGCGCCCGGGCTGCATCCAGGGTGAGGAATTAGTTTGGCGGCGTTGCGGGCGATGGCGCGCTGCGAGGGATTCGAACCCCCGACCCCCAGATTCGAAGTCTGGTGCAATTCGAATTTAAGAG
>CAISIV010000256.1 GCA_903885555.1 uncultured Hyphomicrobiales bacterium | reverse complement strand
GGATCAGGACGGAAGACGGCTATATCGGCCTCGGCATCATTATCTGGTCGGCTATCTCCGCCTTCGTGATGGAGGGGTGCTCGGTTTTTGTCCGCAACGGCGGACACATACAGTCCACCAATATCAGCATCGATCTTTACGTCGGCCGGACGGTTTTCAAGATTCTGATTATTTTCAGCCATCAGCTCGTGCTGTACATCGTCGGACTCGTCTTCGGCTTTGTCACTTTGGGATGGACCAGCCTGCTCGCTATCCCGGGGTTGCTGCTTGTACTCATCAACGCTTACTGGATCGTGACGACGCTCGGTTTCGTCTGCGCCCGATATCGCGACCTTGAGCCGATCATCCGCAACCTGCTGCAGTTGGCGTTTCTGGTGACGCCGATTTTCTGGGACGCTCATCTGATGTCGGGTCACCAGCGGCTTTTCCTTGTTGAGTACAATCCGCTGTATCACTTCATCGCAGTAGTCCGGCAACCGTTGCTCAATGAATTACCGGCGGCATGGAGCTACGTCGTCGTTCTGTCGGTGACCGTGATCGGCTATTTCCTCGCATTCCTGGTTTACCGGCGGATGCGGCGGCAGGTGGCCTATTTTGTGTAAAACGGCCCGGTCGGAAATATCATGAGCCACATCAGTCTCAAGAATGTTGGCGTCGAGCTGCCGATCTATGACGCAAGTTCATTGCGCCTGATCAAGCTGCCGTCGTTTCGCAGCGCAAAGGTCGGCACGCAGACCGTCAGCCATGCCGGCAGCGCCGTGATCATCCACGCCATTAACAATCTGAGTCTCGATCTCGTCGATGGCGACCGGGTCTGCCTCATCGGCCATAACGGCGCCGGCAAAACCACATTGTTGCGGGTCATGGCGGGCATCTATCCGCCGACGTCGGGCACGGTCGACTTCAGCGGCAGCATTTACGCGCTGATTGGCGGCAGCATGGTGATGAATTCGGACGCGACCGGATATGAAAACATCCGTCTTGCCGCCAATTTGCACCATTGGCCCAAGTCGAGGCTTGATGAGTTCATCAAGGACATCGAGGAGTTCACGGAACTCGGCGAATATTTGTCGTTGCCGACCCGTGTTTACTCGGCCGGCATGCAAGCCCGTCTTGGCTTTGCCATCGCCACCACCCAGTCGCCGGATATCCTGTTGATCGACGAGGGCATCGGCGCTGGCGACGCACAGTTTCAGGAAAAGGCGGAACTGCGCGTCAAGCGGTTCGTCAGCGCGGCGCGGATCATCGTTTTGGCATCGCACTCCCCGGGGCTGTGCCGCGCGCTCTGCAACAAGGCCCTGCTGAGGGCCAAGGGCGGCGAGGTCTATATCGGCGATGTCGAGGAAGCCTTCGCGCTCTACGATGCGATGACCAAAGCGTAGCGGCAAAAGCGCCGGCGACCCCGCAAAACTAAGCTTTTGCCTCCTTACTCATTATTGTTATACCGAAGGTTGCGTGATAAGCGGTCGTCCATTGCCATTGCCCTACCCAAAGGCGTCGAATTTTGCCGGTCTCTGCCAATCATGAGTGAGCGGAAAGCACAGGCGGAGCCACCGTCGATCCGAGATGAAGCGGCCCTTTTCCGGTCGATGTGGCGTATTCGCCGGCTCGAACAGGAAATCGAACGGCTTTATTCGACTGATAAGATTAAAAGCCCAGTGCATCTGTCGGTCGG
>CAISIV010000255.1 GCA_903885555.1 uncultured Hyphomicrobiales bacterium | reverse complement strand
TTGATCGCGGCCTGCTTGATGTTGTCGGGCGTGTCGAAATCCGGTTCGCCGGCGCCGAGGCCAATGACATTGCGGCCGGCCGCTTTCAACGCGCGCGCCTTGTCGGTCACCGCGATGGTGGGCGACGGCTTGATGCGCTTGAGGCTGTCCGCGATAAAGGCCATTGGGAATCTCCGTGTTGCGCCAGTGGTCTAAAGGCCCAAAAAGGCATGGGCAAGACGCTTTCCGCGAATGCATTCATCAACTCTGTTGATGGCCTAACCCTCCCTTAATCGGGCGCTGCTAGACCCTCGTTTATGGCTGCTTTTATTGATCTTCTGCGCAGCGGCGCATGGCTGACCCGCGAGCGGGTGCGGCTGGTCGCCATCGTTCTTTTGGCGGCCTCGGCGATCGGCGCGGGCTATCTGATCGCCACATCGGACGGCCTCAACGACCGTTTCGGCCGGCCGCTGGGCACCGACTTTTCCAACGTCTACGCCGCCGGGACCTATGTGCTGGAGGGCAGGCCTTCGGCACCGTTCGAACCCGCCACACAGTACACCCGCGAACAGGCAATCTTCGGTCCCGCCACGCCGTTTTACGGCTGGCATTACCCGCCCTTCTTCCTTGGCCTCGCGGCGCTGCTGGCGACGATGCCGTACTGGCTGGCGCTGCTGGTGTGGCAGGGAACGACCCTCGGTCTGTATCTCGGATCGGTCAGAGCCATTCTCGGCGCGCGAGACTCCTTGTGGCTCCTCGCCGCGCTCGCTTTTCCGGCTGTCTTCATCAATCTCGGCCAGGCGCATAACGGCTTTCTCACTGCCGCCTTGTTCGGCGCAGCTCTCACGCAACTCAACACGCGCCCTTGGCTCGCCGGCATCCTGTTCGGCCTGCTCGCCTACAAGCCGCAGTTCGGCTTGCTGATCCCGCTGGTCCTGATCGTGGGCGGACACTGGCGCACAATCTTTGCCGCCGCCGCGATCGTCGCGCTGCTGGCAGCCGCCGTCACGCTCGCCTTCGGCGTGGACGTATGGACCGCGTTTCTCGCCTCGACCCATTTCACCCGCGACGTCGTGCTCGAACAAGGCGGCACCGGCTGGCACAAAATCCAGAGTGTGTTCTCTTGGGTGCGCATGTGGGGCGGCGGCATCACGCTCGCCTATGCGATGCAGGCCGCGGTGACAGCAACAATCGCTGCCGCGCTGATCTGGCTGTGGCGCAGCAAAGCCGTCTATCCGCTCAAAGCGGCGGCGCTGATCGTCGGATGTCTGCTGGCGACGCCCTACTCGCTCGACTACGACCTGATGCTGCTGGCGCCGGCCATTGCCTTCCTTGCCGCCGACGGCTTCCATCGCGGCTTCTCGCCGTGGGAGAAAACCACACTGGCCGCGTTATGGATCGTGCCACTGGTGACGCGCTCAGTTCCCGACATGACTCTGATACCTTTAGCTGTTCCGTTAATGATGGCGGCCTTCGTTTTGTTGCTGCACCGCGCCATAACTGAAGCCGGCGCCTCGCAACCCAGTGGCATTTTCCCGCGCGCGCCCTAGACTGAGCGCCAAATCGACGCGCCGGACAACGGCCGCGAGAACCAGGGAGCGCGCCATGAAGCTCACACCTGAGCAACTCAAGGCCTTTGACGAGCAAGGCTACGTCTTTTTCCCGAACTGCTTCTCCGAGGAAGAGATCGCGTTGCTGCGGCTCGAGGCCGACAACATCCTCAAGCTCGACCGCAAGGAAGTCTGGCGCGAAAAATCCGGCGCGCCGCGCACGGCCTTTGCCGCGCACAAGTTCAATAAAGTTTTCGAGGTGATGTCGCGTCATCCGCGCCTGGTCGAACCGCTGATGCAGTTGTTCGGCGAGAGCGTCTACGTCCATCAGTTCAAGCTCAACGCCAAGGCTGCGTTCGAAGGCGATGTCTGGCAGTGGCATCAGGATTACGGCACCTGGGCGCGCGACGACGGCATGCCCGAGCCGCGTGCGATGAACATCGCGATTTTTCTCGACGACGTGCTGCCGATCAACGGCGCGCTGATGATCATACCGAAAAGTCACAAGCAGGGCGTACTTGCCGCCGGTCACGACAAGACCACGACGTCGTATCCATTGTGGACGCTAGACAAGGACACCGTCACGCGGCTCGCCAATGAAGCGGCCGGGCCCGACGGCGTCGGTATCGTCGCGCCGACCGGCAAGGCCGGCTCCGTGCTGATGTTCCACGGTAACCTCGTGCACGCTTCGCCGCCGAACATCACGCCCTACCCGCGCAAGATCGTGTATCTCACGCTGTGCGCCTGCTCGAACCACATTACAAAATTCACCCGCGAGGAATGGATCGCGCATCGCGACTTCACGCCGATCGAGATGGTCGAGGATGACGCGCTGGTCGAATATGCCCGCGCACACAGAGTCGCCGCTGAATAAATGTCGCCGCGGAATAAAATATCCATAACGACGCGTTATGTAGTTTTCAGTGCTTCCAATATGCAGCCGCTTGGAAACTTATAAAATAACTGTCGCGTTGCGGCCTTGTTATTGCCGGACTTGACCGACATATGCTTCGCGCGGGGCAAACGTTTCGTCGCGGAAAAACGTTCGGGGTAACTCTAATATGTACACGCTCTATTCGATGCAGCGATCCGGCAATAGCTACAAGGTCCGCCTTGCGCTGGCCCGGCTTGGCATTCCCTACAAGCTCGTCGAAGTCGACATTCTGCAAGGCGAAAGCCGCACGCCGGAATTTCTCGCCAAGAATCCGAACGGCCAGGTGCCGTTGCTCGAAGTCGCGCCCGATCGTCATCTCGCCGAGTCGAATGCGATCCTGTGGTATGTCGCCGGCGGCTCGACGCTGGCGCCGGAGGAACGCATCGTGCGCGCGCAGGCGCTGCAGTGGATGTTCTTCGAACAGCGCAGCCTCGAACCGAATATCGGCGCCGCCTATTTCTGGCTGTGCCTGGTCAAGGGCGGCCGCGATCTGCAAAGCCACGCGCTCGAAGACTGGATGGAAAACGGCTATCGCTCACTGAAGGTGATGGACATGCATTTGTCCAAGCACGACTACTTCGTCGACAACCGCTTCACCATCGCCGACATAGCGCTCTACGGTTTTGCCCATGTCGCCCACCAGTGCGACTTCGACCTCGGCCGTTATCCGGCCGTGCGCGACTGGCTCGACCGCATCGCCGCCGAGCCCGGCTATGTGCCGATGGACTGGCAGCGCCAGACCGTAGCGGCGGAATAGCGCGCGGCTGCCCCCCGCCGCAAAGCCAAATACCCGGGCCTGGCTTGCCGGAAATGAGGGTTATTAATCTCTCATTAACCATAAAAGCCACGAAAACGCCGTGGTTCCAATCCCGCTCCGCCCTAATCGCGTCGAACCAATGCCAGCTTCGAGCGTTATGACGTCACAATCCAATTATGGATTGCCAGACTGCATTTGCAGGCCACGTCATGAAGTCCCCGCTCGAAACCACCGGTTTTATTGCTCCGCCCGATCACGAAAACGGTCAGGAACGCGGCTCCGTGGCCATTGCATCTCTGATCGCCAGCCTGGCGCTGGCGCTGTGCACGATGGTCGCCGCCACCGTGGTGTCGGTAGGGATCGCCCGCGCCAGTGTCGGCGACGGCGTGATCGACAACGAAGGCACGCTGTTCGTGCTGGCACTCCTGCTCGGCCTGGTCGCCTTCCTCGGCATCGGCAGCATTACTTTGCTGCCGCGGCGCGACCCCCGGCACCGCCACTAGAATACGTCAGAATTTTCGCGGATTTTACGCACGGGGCCGAGAGCCCCGGCGTGGAATTTGCATCGTCCGCTTGAGCATCACGCTCGAGGCTGCGGATCATGCCGAGTTTAGCCGCCAGGATCGAACCCGATAATACGGTGGCCGCGGCCGACCCGGAATTTCCGGGTCTGAGCTTTGCCTATCGCTTTCGCGACGGCCTGGCAGAACCTCTGACCGCGCAGGACATTCCCGGCGCTCTGGCCGAACCCGGCGGCGGCTGGATCTGGATTCATCTGTCCTTGACTGACAGCTTCGCGCGCGACTGGATCGCGCAGACCGCGCCGCTGCCGGATCGCGCCCGCCAGATCCTCCTGTCCGACGACGACCATCAATTGCTGGAGCCGATCGAGGGCGGCGTCGCCGGGGTCTTTGCCGATCTGTTGCGCGAATTCGCCGGGGAGTCGCGCGAGCTTGGCCGGCTGCACTTCGCGCTGACTGATACGCTGGTGGTGAGCGGCCGCCGCGCCGCGCTCGGCGCCATCCAGCGCACGCTCGATGCGCTCGGCAAGGGCAAGAAGCTGCCCGACGCCATCACGCTGCTCGAGGAGATCGTCAGCCACTTCGCCGACGCCGTCGCGCTGGTGGCGCAGGAACTGTCCGACACGCTCGACGCCATCGAGGAAAGCCTGATCGACGAGGTCTCCGGCGACGAACGCCGCCGGCTCGGTCCGGCACGCCGCACCGCGGTTCGGATGCATCGCCAGCTCTCGACGCTGCGGCTGCTGTTCCGGCGCTGGTCGACGCCGGACGAAGGCACCTCGCCGACACGCATCGGCCTGACCAGCGGGCGTCTCGCGCAGCGGCTTGACGGGCTGGATCACGAGATCGTCGCCATCCAGGAACGCGCCCGGCTGTTGCAGGACGAAATCGCCGCCAAGCTCGCGGCCGAGACCAACCGGCATCTGTTCGTGCTGACGGTGCTGACCGCCTTCCTGCTGCCGCCGACACTGATCTCCGGCATTTTCGGCATGAACGTCTCCGACCTGCCCTTCACCAAGGAAGGCGGCGGATTTTTCTGGGCCATGGGTCTGCTCGTATTTTCGATCCTGGCGGTTTACGCGGTCATGCGGCTCTTGCGCATTACGCGATAATTCGCCGCAGCGATCACAATCCAGCGAGCGAGACGAAACCAATCGTATTCATGCCGCGTTTTCGCGCAACATGATGCGCATGAAACTCAGCCCCCTCCTTGCCCTCGCCGCGCTGCTGACGCCGTCGTTCGCCGAAGCGCAAATCTTCAAATCCTCCGCCGGAGATCTCATCGTCGAAACCATCGCGCAAGGCCTGGTGCATCCCTGGGCGCTCGCCTTTTTGCCCGATGGCCGTATGCTGGTGACCGAGCGGCCCGGCCGCATCCGCATCGTCACGCGCGACGGCAAATTGTCGCCGGCTTTGGCGAACGTGCCGCGCGTCTTCGCCGTCAGTCAGGGCGGACTTCTTGACCTGGCCCTCGACAAAAACTTCGCGCAGAACAAGACAATCTACTTCTCCTATGCCGAACCGTTCGACGGCGGCGGCCGCACCGCGCTGGCCCGCGCCACGCTTGATGCCGAAACGCCGAAACTCGACGACGTGAAGGTGATCTACCGGCAGGAAGGCCCGCCGTCGCGCGGCGGTCATTTCGGCGGCCGTATCGCACAAGCCGCCGACGGCAATCTGTTCGTCACCAATCGCGAACACTTCACCGACCGCGACAAGGCGCAGGCGCTCGACAACGATCTCGGCAAGATCGTGCGGATTACGCCCGATGGCGCTGCGCCGAAGGACAATCCTTTCGTCGGCAAAGCCGGCGCGCGGCCGGAAATCTGGTCCTACGGCCACCGCAATCCGCAAGGTCTCGCCATCAATCCGGCCGACGGCAAACTGTGGGAGCAGGAACACGGCGCCATGGGCGGCGACGAGATCAATGTGATCGCCCCGGGCAAGAACTACGGCTGGCAGCTGGTCAGCTACGGCGTCAATTACGACGGCTCGCCGGTCGGCACCGGCAAGCAGCAGATGGCGGGCGTCGAAGACCCCCTATGGCACTGGACGCCGTCGATCGCGCCATCCGGCCTGACCTTCTACACCGGCGACCTGTTCAAGAACTGGAAGGGCAACCTGTTCAACGGCGCGCTGAAATTCCAATTGCTGTCGCGGCTTGAAATCAAGGACGGCAAGGTCGTGAAGGAGGAACGCCTGCTGCAAGGATTGAATGAGCGCATCCGCGACGTGCGCCAAGGCCCCGACGGCGCGCTCTATCTGCTCACCGACAACAACGCCGGCCGCATATTGCGTCTCGTGCCGAAATGATCAGAACGGCCCGCGGAACACGAAAAATGCACCGCCAGCGATCAGCGAAAACCCGACGACGTGATTGATCGTGAGGCCCTGCTTCAAATAGACGATGGAAAATATCGCAAAGACTACCAGCGTGATGACTTCCTGCATGGTCTTGAGCTGGGCCGGGTCATAGACCGCGCTGCCGAGGCGATTGGCCGGCACGGCGAGGCAATATTCAATGAAGGCCAGCCCCCAGGAGATCAGGATCACCTGCCACAGCGCCACTTCCTTGAAGCGCAGGTGCCAGTACCAGGCCGTGGTCATGAAGACGTTGGAGCCGATCAGCAATGCGATAGGCGTCAGATAGGTCCAATTAATGGGCATGAGAATCTCACCGGTTGATACATCGCAGGTATAACGAATTGGCACGCGATTGCGATGCCCCCCGTTCTTGCTAGGATCGAGGGATGGGGAACGCGCCCAGGCAGATATTGGTTTCGATTTTTCTCGCGCTGCTCGCCGCGCCGGCCGGTGCGCAGCCGGCGCCGCTCAAGCCTTACAAGCCCGTCGCGGTCGTAACGCCGGTACCCGTCACCGATCCGGCCTTCGATGCGCTGCGCAAGCAGGTCGGCGAGGCCGCGCAGAAAAAGGATCGCGCCGCACTGTCGCAACTGGTGGTCGCCCAGGGCTTCTTCTGGCAGCGCGATGGCCGCGACCGCGCCGACAAGCGCAAATCCGGTGTCGACAATCTGGCAACGGCGCTGAGCTTGAACAGCAAGGGCGGCGCCGGCTGGGATATCCTCTACAGCTACACAGACGACCCGACCGCTTCGCCCGCGCCGGCGTTCAAAAGCGCGCTTTGCGCGCCGGGCGAACCGGCCTACAACGCGGCAGCCTTCGCCGAACTTCTCAAGTCGACCCAGTCCGACGTGACGGAATGGGGATACACGCTGTCGCCCACGACCGACGTGCACGACAAGGCGCAGGCCAGCGCGCCGGTGAGCGAAAAGCTCGGCCCGATGTTCGTGCGTATCGCGCCGGACAAAGCCGCCGGCTCCGCCGCCTACCAGCGCATCATCACGCCGTCCGGCAAAGCCGGCTTTGTCACGATCGACTCCGTGGCACCGCTCGGCAACGACCAGCTCTGCTACGTCAAGGACGGCGGCGCCTGGAAAATCGGCGGCTATATCGGCGGCGGTGAATCCCAGTAGCGCGTGAGCAAACGCTCAAGCGGCATTACGCCGCATCACGCCGTGGAATATGTTAGCCTTGCCGGCGTTTATACTGGCGATAAGCCGCGCTGCGATGTGGCGCATATTGCAATGCGGTAAAGACTCAAAATCCGCGCCATCAGGGGGAGACATATGAAAATCCAGTTCGCGGCCGTATTGGCTGCGTTGTCGATCGGCGCATTCGTGGCGCCCGCGGCGGCACAAAGCCCACCGCCCTTCGCCACCACCAAGGTCGAAGGCACCGACAACGTCTACATCTTCCGCAACGGCGGCCATCAGTCGATGTTCATCGTCACCAAGGCCGGCGTGATCGCCACCGATCCGATCGCTTACGGACGGCCGACCGGCGGCCAGACTTATGTCGACGAGATCAAGAAGGTCACCAACCAGCCGATCAAATATCTGATCTACAGCCACCACCATTACGATCACATCGCCGGCGGCAAGGCGTTCAAGGATGCCGGCGCGCGCATCATCGCGCACAAGAACGTCAAGACGCATCTGGCGCCGCTCGGCGATCCGAACACGGTGTTGCCCGACGAATCCTTCGACGGCAAGAAGACCATCACGCTCGGCGGCACCACGGTCGAGTTGCTCTATCTCGGCGCCAACCACTCCGACTCCAACATCGTCATCCGCCTGCCGAAGGAAAAGATCGTGTTCGTGGTCGACACCATTCCGGTCGGCACGTTCCCCGGCCGCGGCATGATCGATTTCTTCCCGGTCGAAACCGAATCCTTCATCAAGAAAGTCGTCGCGCTCGACTGGGATCGTTTGATCCCCGGTCACCCGGGCCAGCCCGCCGGCCGCCTCGGCACCAAGCAGGACGCGCAGAATGTCCTGACGCTGTACCAGGAAGCCTCCGCCGAACTGAAGAAGATGGGCCAGGACGGCAAGTGCTGGGACACGGCCGAGAAGGAATTCAAGATGCCGAAATACGCCACGCTGCCGGGCTATGAAGCCGGCCTCGGCATGGTGGCGCGGCGCTATTGCGGCCTGTGGGGCCGCGGCACCTGATCCGTACCAGCTTTCGAAATACAGCCGCCGCCCCGCAAGGGCGGCGGTTTTTTTATGCGCAATTCAGTATGATGGCGCCATGCCGACGCCGAAGACTCAGCCCCGCCAACTCGCCTGCGCCCGCTGCGGTGCGACCTTCGATTGTTCGCTAGAAGGCGGTTGCTGGTGCGCCGCCGAACCCTATCGAATGCCGCTGTCCGCCGCGGCAACGGCGGAGGATTGCCTGTGCCCGGCCTGTCTGCGCAAGGCCGCCGCGGCGGCCAAGTCCGCGCCGGCAGCCTGAGACAAGGCCTTGCGCGTTCCGCTATAAACGTCCGCCGCAGTCCGCGGCGCCTTCACGCGAGACACAGCCATGATCGACCTTTACGCGCTGACCAGCCCGAATGTGCAGAAGATTTTCATCATGCTCGAAGAGTGCGAGCTGCCCTACAACACCAAGCTCGTCGACGTTTTCAAGGGCGAACAGTTCACGCCCGAATACACCAAGATCAATCCGTTGCAGAAGGTGCCCGCGATCGTCGATCACGACGGCCCCGGCGGCAAGCCCTATACGGTCATCGAATCCGGCGCGATCCTGATGTACCTCGCCGAGAAGACCGGCAAGTTCATCCCGCACGATCCGGTCGCCCGCTACGAGACGATCCAGTGGGTCGTGTTGCAGGTCGCCAATCTCGGGCCGATCTCCGGCCAGCACGTCCACTTCTCCAAATACGCCGGGGAAGGCCAGGAATACGGCAAGAGCCGTTACCGCACCGCCCTGCTCAAGCTCTATGATCTCTATGAGGACCGCCTGAGCAAGAACGCTTTTGTCGCCGGCAGCGAATACACAATCGCCGACATCGCCGCGTTCCCGTGGCTGCGCAATTTCGAATTCCTGGGCATCGACGCCGCGAAATTCCCAACGGTCAAAGCTTGGGTCGACAAGATCGGCGCCCACGACGGGGTCAAGCGCGCCTACGCCAAAATCGGCGCCATCAAGTCGGCGCGCGACACGGCGAGCGACGACGACAAGGATCGCTATTTCGGCCGCGGGAAATACGCTCGGGCATAAATTGACCGGGAGACACGGCCGCCACGCTCTCGACACGATGCGGCACTAGAAACCGGAAATACCCCATGCAAATAACAACGCGCGGCGTCAAACGCCGCGCGTCTTTGTCTTGAGACCAGCGATGTTTCGTTTTTTCGAGAAAAGCCTACCGCCGGTGTCCTTGCCGGACCAGTCCGAGCCGCCGGCCGGATTGGTGGCGTTCTATTGGCATTTCGCAAAACAGGCGAAGATTCTGTTTTTCGGCTTGTTCGCCGCCGGTTTCGTGGTGGCGCTGCTCGACGTCACTATTCCGGTCTTCATCGGCAGGGTCGTCGACCTCATCAGTCACAATAACCCGCAGGAATTGCTCGCGGCCTACTGGCCGCAACTGGCCGGCATGGTGGCCGTGCTGCTGATCGCCCGGCCGCTGGCGCTCGTCAGCCAGCACCTCATCATGAATCAGGCGATCGCCGCCAACGTCTCAAACCGCATTCGCTGGCAAAGCCACTGGCACGTCGTGCGGCAGTCCTGGGCCTTCTTCCAGAACGATTTCGCCGGACGCATCGCCACCCGCGTCATGCAGACAGGCCCGGCGATCCGCGAAAGTCTGGTCGCGCTGCTCACCGCCGTCTGGTTCATCCTGATCTACGGCACCAGCTCGCTCATCCTGCTGGCGCACGCCGATCTCTGGCTCGCCGTGCCGGTGTTGCTGTGGTTCGCCGGTTACGTCGGCATGTTGAGTTTCTTCGTGCCGCGCATGCGCGACCGCTCCAAGGTGATGTCGGAAGCGCGCTCGATGCTGACCGGCCGCATCGTCGACACCTACACCAACATCGTCACGGTCAAGCTGTTCTCGCGCGCCAGGGAAGAAGAAGCCTATGTGCGCGACGCCATCGATCACCATACCGCCCGCTTCCACGAACAGCTCCGCCTCAACACGTTGTTCGCACTGACGCTGACGACGCTCAACGCGCTGCTGATCACCGTGACCGGCGCCTTCGCCATCGTGCTGTGGAGCCAGGGACATATTGGTGTCGGCGTGGTCGCGATGGCGCTGCCGATGACCATGCAGATCGTCAGCGCGTCGGGCTGGGTGGCGTGGCAGGTGACGGGAATTTTCGAAAACATCGGCGTCGTGCAGGAAGGCATGATCACCATCGCCAAGCCGCACACGCTGGTGGACAACCCCGGCGCCCCGGCGCTGCAGGTGACGCACGGCGACGTGCTGTTCGACAAAGTGCGCTTCGGTTATGGCCGCGACACCGCGTTGCTCGACAGCCTGACTTTGCACGTCAAACCGGGCGAGAAGATCGGCCTCGTCGGCCGCTCCGGCGCCGGCAAATCGACGGTGGTCAATCTGCTGCTGCGTTTCTTCGAAGTCGAAGGCGGCCGCATCCTCATCGACGGCCAGGATATCGCCGCCGTGACGCAGGAAAGCCTGCGCACGCAGGTCTCTGTCGTCACGCAGGACACCTCGCTGCTGCACCGCTCGATCCGGGACAATATCCGCTACGGCCGCCCCGACGCGACCGAAGCCGACATTGTCGCCGCCGCCGAAATGGCGCATGCGCACGACTTCATCCTCGATCTCGAGGATCAAATGGGCCGCAAGGGCTACAAGGCGCAGGTCGGCGAGCGCGGCGTGAAGTTGTCCGGCGGCCAGCGCCAGCGCATCGCCATTGCCCGCGTCATCCTCAAGGACGCGCCGATTTTGGTGCTCGACGAGGCCACCTCGGCGCTCGACAGCGAGGTCGAGGCTGCCATCCAGTCGAGCCTCGACGTGCTGATGCACGGCAAGACGGTGATCGCCATCGCGCACCGGCTGTCGACCATCGCCCGCATGGACCGGCTGGTGATCATGGATAAAGGCCGGATCGTCGAACAGGGCACGCATGACGGCCTGCTACGGCAGAACGGCCATTACGCCGGCCTGTGGCGGCACCAGTCCGGCGGCTTCATCGATCGGGAAGCCGCAGAATAGCGGCTGTCATCGTCCTGTCACGCAGGACAGACCAACTCGCGCCATAACGCGCGAGGACGCCATGCTCAACACCATCCCCGGCCACACCGAACCCGCCACCGCGACGCCGGAATCCGGCATCGTCTGGGTCTATCATTTCAAGTCCGATGGCAGCGCCACGCTGATCGCCAACGGAGCGGTCGAGCAGGCACTCGCCGAGCCCGACGGTTGGACCTGGGTTCACCTGTCGCTTGCCGATACACGCTGCCGGGCCTGGGTTTCCGGCAACACCCGCCTGACCGAATTGGCGCGCGAGGTGCTGACCGGCCCGGAAGAGCATTTGCGCATCGACCTGCTGGGTCACGAGATCGTCGGCGTGGTGCCGGACCTGCAACAGGAAATCGCGCAGGTCTCGGAAACCATCGGCCGCCTGCGTTTCGTGATGACGGATCGCACCCTGATCAGTGCGCGGCGCACGCCGCTGCATTCGGTGCTGACGACGAAGCGCGCCATCGACGCCGGCAAGCGTTTCCCGAGGCCGGTATCGTTCCTCGACGCCGTGGTCGACGAATTCGCCGACGAAGTCGGCCGCATGGCCGAGCGGCTCGGCAACGAGCTCGACAATATCGAAGACCGCGTCATGCATGGCAGCACCAGCGACGAACGGCCGCGCGTCGGCCGCGTCCGCCTGCAGGCGATCCGCGTGCACCGTCACCTGTCGCAGCTGCGAGCGATGTTCAACCGTGTCGAGCAACGCATGGAGCACGACAATGCCCCGGTGGCGCAGGCCATCCGCGCCTTGGCGCAGAAGCTCGATTCCATTGATCACGAAGTCGGCTCGCTGCACGACCGCGCGCGGCTGCTGATCGACGAAGTAGCGGCGAAGATGACCGAAATCACCAATCGCCGGCTGTTCACGCTGTCGATCCTGACGGCCTGCCTGCTGCCGCCGACCTTGGTCACCGGTTTCTTCGGCATGAATACCAAGGATATGCCATTCCAGGCGACCGACGGCGGCACCTGGTGGGCCTTCGCCGTAGCGCTCGCCGCCAGTGCCATCAGCTATTGGGCGCTGCGTCGGATGCGGGCGTTCTGATCAGTGGAACAGGCGCATGATCCCGAAAAGTGGGCACCGGTTTTCGGATAAGATCATGCGCCAAAGAATGGGCGTTGGCGGCGCCCACTGCCTTGCGGCGATTGGCTGAACACTCATAATGCCGCTCCCCGCCACCGGACGCCACATCATGATTACAGAAATCGCCCAAATCGACGTGAAGCCCGGCATGGAAGCCGACTTCGAAGCCGGCGTGAAAGCCGCCGCGCCTTTGTTCAAGCGCGCCAAAGGCTGCAGTGGCATGTCGATCTCCCGTTCGCATGAGAAGCCGCAGCGCTACCGTCTTTATGTGAAATGGGCCACGGTGGAAAATCACACCGTCGACTTCCGCGGCTCGGCCGACTTCCAGGAATGGCGCAAGCTGGTCGGGCATTGTTTCGCCTCGCCGCCCGAGGTCGAGCACGTCACCGAAACGGTCCACGCTTTCTGATCAAGAACAAAAACACTGGCAAAACACTGGGAAGAGACGACATGAAACGCAGCATCGACCGCATTCTCACCACCCACGCCGGCAGCCTGCCGCGCACCGCCAAGGTCGTCGAACTCCTGCTCGCCGAGCAGAAGGAGCACGGCAGGCACAAGACCGAGCTGAATGCGGCGGTGAGCGAAGCCATCAAGTACGTCGCCGGCAAGCAGGTCGAATGCGGTATCGACATCGTCAATGACGGCGAACAGGGCCGCACCGACTACACCGTGCACGTGCTCGACCGCCTCGCCGGCTTCGAAGGCGAGAGTTCGCCGCCGATGGGCACCGGCGAACCGGAATTCCCCGAGCTTGCCGAAATGCTCAAGATGTTCGCCTCGCCGTTCCAGTACCGTCCGAAATGCTCGGGCGACATCGGCTGGAAGGACTGGCAGGCGGCAGTCGCCGATATCGAACTCACCAGGGCGGCGATGAAAGGCATCAAGGCCGAGGAAATCTTCATGACCTCGCCCTCACCCGGACAGATCGCGCGTTACCTCAAGAACGCGCACTACAAGACCGAGGAGGAGTACGTCTTCGCCATCGCCGACGTGATGAAGAAGGAATACAAGGCGATCGTCGACGCCGGTTTTCTGCTCCAGCTCGATTGTCCCGACCTCGCCATGCTCTGGCACATGCAGTACCGGGATGAAGGTCTCGCCAACTTCCGGAAGATCATCTCGGTCAACGTCGCCGCACTCAACCACGCCGTCGCCGACATTCCGGCCGACCGCATGCGCATGCATGTGTGCTGGGGCTCGACCATGTCGCCGCGCCACCACGACATCCCGCTGAAAGATATCGTCGACATCATTCTCACCGCCAAGCCGACCGCCGTGTCGTTCCCGGCCGCCAATGGCCGCCATGAACACGAGTGGAAGATCTGGAAGGAAGTGAAGCTGCCGCCCGGCAAGGTCATCATCCCGGGCATGATCGATTCCACCGTCAACACCGTGGAGCATCCGGAACTGGTGGCGGACCGCCTGCTGAATTTCGCCAGCGCGGTCGGCCGCGAAAGCGTCATCGGCGGGGTCGATTGCGGCTTCGGCACCTTCGCCGGCCGCGTCCAGGTCGACACCAAGATCGTCTGGATGAAGCTCAAATCGCTGGCCGAAGGCGCGGCGATTGCCTCGAAGCAGCTCTGGAAGAAAGCGGCTTAGTCCCGGTCGCTACGACGCCGACAGCACCCGGCGCTCGGTATCCATCCGCGCGTAGTGCTCGCGTTTGGCCGCGAGCATGGCGAGATCCGCGCGCTTGACCACGGCTTCCAGCCGCTCGCCGTGCTGGCTGGTCGCCAGGCCCATCGACAGGCTGAGCGGCAGGTCGCTGTAGAATTCATTGTTGATGGCGACGAGATCGAGAATGACCTTCATCGTCGCCTCGCCCTCGGTGCGCTCCACGCTCGGCAGGATCACGGCGAACTCATCGCCGCCGATGCGCGCCACGCGGGCTGGTTTTTCCACGATCGAATTGAGCACCTCGCCGGCGCGCCGCAGCAAGGAGTCGCCCGCGGCATGGCCGAGTTCATCGTTGGCCGCCTTGAGCCCGTTGAGGTCGGCCATGATGATGGTGACCGGCCACGGCCCCTTCCGCTCCAGCCGGTTCATCTCTTCGACGAAGAACGTCCGGTTACAGAGCTTCGTCAGCGCGTCGTGGCTGCCGAGATATTCAAGATAGGCCTCGGCTTTCTTGCGCGCAGTGATGTCGGTGAGCGCAACCTGCACCAGCGACCAGTCTTTTTCGCGGTCGGGGAATATCGAGAACTGCAGCAGCAGGTTCAGCTTGGTGCCGTCGAGCGCGTAGTTGACCACCTCGCGCTGCTGGAACAGCTTGCCGTCCCACAGGTCGATGAGCTGCTCGCGAAAGCACGGCTCCATCTCGTCCCGCATGATGGTCGGGATGTTGTTGAGCAGCGTGGCCTTGTCGGGCGCGCCGAACAATTCGAGCGTATGGCGATTGATGTCGATGATGCGGATTTCGCTGATGCAGCGCCGTACGAACTCTTCGTGCACATCGGTGAAGATGCGCAGGTCGGTAATGCCCTGCTCCCGGACCTCGTCGATCAGCTTCTTGACGCCGGAGAAGTCCTCGACCCACAACGACACCGGCGAATGCGCAAACAGACCGCGCGCGTAGTTCTCGCTGCCGACCAGAAGACGGCGCGCATCCTCGCGGTCGGTGACGTCCTCGGTCGAGACCATGACACGCGACCAGGTGTCTTCAAATCCGGGCAGCACCGAACCCTTGAGCTGGATGTCGACGCGATCGCCGTTGAGTGCGTAGTTGACGCCATGGCTGGCGAACTCGGTCTTGCCCTCCCAGAGCTGGACCAATTCCTCGATGTGGCTCGTCAGCATGTCGTCGCGGAACACGCGGTCGAGATTGGCGATGAGATGCGCCAGATCCGTCGCGCCGAACTGCGCCAGCGTCTTGCGGTTAACCTGGAGTACGCGAATGCGGTTCGCGCATTCCTTGACGCGTTCGGGGTGGCCAACGAGATGTTCGCGCAGCGATGTCACGCCGGCGCGCCGCCAGGCGTCGAACAAAGCCTTTACGCCGCTGTAGTCCTCGAGCCACAGCGAGACTGGCGCCAGTTCGAAGATGCCGGCGGTGGCGTCGGGGGCCTGCGCCGTCGTTGAAACTGCAGTCTTGCCGGCGGAGGGATGAGCGAGAAAATCCATCATAACATTTCACACTATCTGTCAGTGATACTTGGCAACGCCGGCTTATGGGTCGCGCCCTTTCTGACACACCGATAGTGAGGAATTGCTTACCCGCCGCCCCGGCAGGGCTCCAAGGGGCGCAAATTGGCCCCGTAAGCCCCTGTGACAGCGTTCCGGCACGGGCAAATGCTCAGGCTTGGCCTATTTCGGCATCGGCGTGACCGTAACGGTCTTCTTCTCGAATTTCTTGAAAGTGATGCCAGTAACGCTCGCCGTGGTGGTGCTGCTGTCCTCGATGGCCATCGTCATGCCATCGCGCGTGTCGTAATGCGTCGTCGACGTGATCTCCATCGAGACCTTCTTCATCATCTCGATCATTTCCGGCGTCACCTTGTCGGATGCCGCGGCCGACAGCTTACGCGCTATCTCGACCACGACACCCTTGAGCGCGTCGGGGTCCATCTCGCGCTGCCGCGTCACGCGGGCGGTGCCGGCCTTGTCGTCCCATTTGGTCAGTTGCGTGACCAGTGTCGATTTGAGGATGCCGCCACCGAGCGGGCTTGGCAGGTTGTCGGCCTCACGCTTCACCGTGCCTGGCTTGAGCCCGGTGCCCTGCCCCGCCGACAACGCGACGGGATCTTCCATCAAGGCCTGCGCCGTCGCTTTGTCGTCGGCGACGAGCATGCCCTCCAGCATTTGCCGGACGACGGCCGCGACCTGCGGGTTGCCCTTAACGGAATCGACGACCCGATCGACGACATTTTTCAGCACGCCCTTCACCTCAGACAGATTCTCGACCGAAACCGGTTTGCCCGACGCGTCGGTACGCGCGCGCACCACGATGCCCTTGATGGCGCCGAACGCGGCCGCGCCGATTTCGGCGCCCGGCGTATTGCCGGTGATCTGCAGGTCGCGCGTAACGAAGGAGACGCGGAAGCCGTCGGCGAGTTTCTCATCGATAGTCAACTCGGAAACGGTGCGGACCTGCTGATTGCGATTGCCGTTCGGCGGACGAACTTCCTCGGCCTCCGAGACCGACACGATCGACCACTTGCTGCCGACCGGCGGATTATACGGCCGCTCGGTCCAGGGCCCCGATTGCGCGAAGGCGGCGGTCGTAGCTGCGCCGCTAACCGCAACCATAATGAGCAGATGCCGGATGGATACGCCCATCCGCGCTGCAACGCCGTTCATGCCGTTCTCCTTGCCGAACACACCTTTTCAATGAGTGCGTTCGCAGACCCGGAAGGTTCAAGTCTAACAGCAGATTTATCGTCCGAACAAACGCTGCGGCGTATCGACCAGGATGCGCTGGCGCACGGTCACGTCCGGCGTCCAGTCGTGGAACAGATCCAGCAGATGTCCGTCGTCCGGCATGATCGCGGCGGGGATCGACGGATGCGGCCAGTCGGTGCCCCACATCAGCCGTTCTGGATTGGCGGCGACCAGCGCGTCGTTGAAGGGTCGCGCGTCGGGATAATCGGGGAACTGCGACGACAGACGATAGGTGCCGGACACCTTCACGTGCAAATGCCCCTCGCCGACCAGTTTCAACAGCGCCTGGAAGTTCGGATCGCCGGTACCGCGCTCCGCCGGAATATGCAGCATGTGATCGACGATCACCGGCATTTCCCGCGACACCTCGCGCAGCAGCGGGCTCAAATCCTGCATCAGCCGCCAATCGCAGAAGATCTGCATGGCCCAGCCGAGTTCGGCCATGGTCTTGCGGAACACCTCGAACACGTCGAGGCCGACGCCTCGGATATAGCCCGGCTTGCCGGCGTCGCTGAACAAATGAAAGCGCAGGCCGCGCACGCCGATTTTGTCCCAGTCGCGCAACGCCGCGGGCTCAACGCGAGTGTCAGTGATGGCGATGCCGCGCAGCCGGTTGGGAAACCGCGTAAGCGCGTCGAACAGCACGCGGTTGTCGTAGCCATGCGCATTGCCCTGCACGGCAAGCCCGTACTCGAAGCCAAGATGATCCAGCAGCGCGACGAAATTCTCGGCCGGCGCGTCGGGCGGCGTATAGCCACGCCCCGCCGTGTAGGGAAATTTATCGGGCGGCCCGAGGATATGCGCGTGCGTATCCCAGGCGCCGGCCGGCGGCAGGATGCGCAGCTGCTTCGGCTCTGCGACCGGGCCGGCGATGCGGGGCGGTTCCGGCAAAGTCATCCGAGTTTGATATTCGCGTCTTTGACCACCTTGGCCCACTTCTCCATCTGCGCCTCGACGAAGGCGCGGAATTCCGCCGGCGTATTGGCGCGCGAATCGATGTTGAGCTGGGCGAAGCGTTCCTTGACGTCGGCCGAAGCGATGGCCTCGTTGATCGCGGCGTTGAGCTTCTTGACGATGTCTGGCGGCGTGCCGTGCGGCATGAAGGCGCCGTTCCACTCATAGGCTTCGAGCGCCGGCTGCGTATCGACCGCCGACGGCACGTCCGGCAGGCTGTCGAGCTTGCCCTTGCCGGTGTGGCAGATCGCTTTTATCTGCCCGCCTTTGATGAGGCCGACCACCGACGAGCCGTTGGAGAAGAAAAAGCCGACCTGCCCCGACATCACGTCGGTGAGCGCGACGCCGCCGCCGCGATAGGGCACGTGGTTGACCTTGACGCCGGTGGTGAAGCGGAACACCTCGAGCGAAAGATGCTGCAGCGTGCCGTTGCCGGATGAGGCGATGCTGATGCCGTCGGGCTGTGCCTTGCCATAGGCGATGACATCGGCCAGCGTTTTCACCGGTAACGACGGCGTCACCACCAGAATGTTCGGCACCAGCGACACCAGCGCCACCGAGTCGAAATCCTTGCGATAGTCGAAGGTCAGGTTCGAATAGAGCGCGCCGTTGATCGAATGCGCGGTGCCGTCGTGCAGCATCGCGTAGCCATCGGGATCGGCCTTGGCGATCACCGCCTCGCCGATGGTGCCGCCGGCGCCGCCGCGGTTTTCGATGACGAATTGCTGGCCGAGGATCTGGCTGACCTTGGCGTAGACGATGCGCGCCGTAGTGTCGGCGCCGCCGGCCGGCGGATAAGGCACCATCACGCGGACCGGGCGGTTGGGCCAGGCGGCTTGCCCTATGGCGGGCGTGGCGAAAGGCGCGGCGGCAAGGCCGGCGACCAAAGTTCGGCGTGTGAGTGTCCCGGACATCGAATTCCTCCCCCTGATTTTATTTTTTCTCGTTTGACGTGAGAGTAGCATCGGAACCGCGGCTGGAAAGACCGGTTTTGCCGGCGTCTGCCCTTTTCCCGCCCCCGGACTCGCCCCATATTCCGGCCATGACGAAGCCCCCCAAAACTCCGAAAGACCCTGCGCGTCCCACCCGCGCCAAGGCCGCGCGGCCCGAGACGCCGAAGGCCGACGACGCGCTGGATGCGCTGCTCAACCCCGGCATTGCGCGGGGCACCGCCGGCCTGGGTTCCGGCACGGGCAAAAATTCGGGACTTCAGCCGCCGCCGGACAATTCGTTCGATCGCCGCAAGGATTTTTCCGCCGCGCACCAGGCGCGCAAATCCAAAGCTCAGGGCTTCGGCGAGATGCCGCAGTCCGACTATGTCGGCGCGCCGGTCACCGGGCTCGACCCGGCGCTGGCGCAGGAACTCGGGCTCGGTAACGACGCCCCGGCCGATCCGTTCGCGGCGTCCGCCAAGGAAGCCGAACGCATCGCGCGCGGCGGCGATCCGAAATACCGCCTGCCCAAGGCCGACCTGCCGACCGGTCCCGGCGGCCTGTCGTCGATGGGCGTCGCCGCCACCGCGGAGTCGCTCGAACGCCTGCTGCGCGAAGGCCGGCCGGAATTCGCCGCGCAGCCGTGGACGCCGCACCGCCCGCCCCGCCCGGAGAAATCCGAAGGCGGCAAGAAATTCGTCATCAAGTCGGAATTCGAACCGAAGGGCGACCAGCCGCAGGCGATCAAGGACCTGGTCGAGGGCGTGCAGCGCCACGACCGCACGCAGGTTCTTCTTGGCGTCACGGGATCGGGCAAGACCTTCACCGTCGCCAAGGTGATCGAGGCAACGCAGCGCCCCGCCATTATCCTCGCGCCAAACAAGACGCTGGCGGCGCAGCTCTACGGCGAGTTCAAGAGCTTCTTCCCCGACAACGCCGTGGAATATTTCGTTTCGTACTACGACTACTACCAGCCGGAAGCCTACGTCCCGCGCACCGACACCTATATCGAGAAGGAATCCTCGATCAACGAGCAGATCGACCGCATGCGGCATTCGGCAACGCGTGCGCTGCTCGAGCGCGACGACGTCATCATCGTCGCGTCCGTGTCGTGCATCTACGGCATCGGCTCGGTCGAAACCTATTCAGCCATGACCTTCACGCT
>CAISIV010000254.1 GCA_903885555.1 uncultured Hyphomicrobiales bacterium | reverse complement strand
TATTTCAACGACGCCCAGCGTCAGGCCACCAAGGACGCCGGCAAGATCGCCGGCCTTGAAGTGCTGCGCATCATCAACGAGCCGACGGCTGCCGCACTCGCCTACGGTCTCGACAAGGCGAAGCAGGGCACCATCGCGGTCTACGATCTCGGCGGCGGCACCTTCGATATTTCCTGTCTGGAAATCGGCGACGGCGTTTTCGAAGTGAAGTCGACCAACGGCGATACGTTCCTTGGCGGCGAAGACTTCGACATGCGTCTGGTCAATTATCTCGCCGACGAGTTCCAGAAAGAGCAGGGCATCGACCTGCGCAAGGACAAGCTCGCGCTGCAGCGGCTCAAGGAGTCGGCTGAAAAGGCGAAGATCGAGCTGTCGTCCACCACGCAGACCGAAGTCAATCTGCCGTTCATCACCGCCGATGCCTCGGGCCCGAAGCATCTGACGATGAAGCTCACCCGCGCCAAGTTCGAGGCGCTGGTCGACGATCTCATCCAGAAGACCATCGAGCCGTGCCGCAAGGCGCTCAAGGACGCCGGCCTCACCGCCGCTGAAATCGGTGAAGTCGTTCTGGTCGGCGGTATGACGCGCATGCCGAAGGTCCAGGAAGTCGTGAAGCAGTTCTTCGGCAAGGAGCCCCACAAGGGCGTCAACCCGGACGAAGTCGTCGCCATCGGCGCTGCGATCCAGGCGGGCGTCTTGCAGGGCGACGTCAAGGATGTTTTGCTGCTCGACGTGACTCCGCTCTCGCTCGGCATTGAAACGCTGGGTGGCGTGTTCACGCGCATCATCGATCGCAACACCACGATCCCGACCAAGAAGAGCCAGGTGTTCTCGACCGCCGAAGACAGCCAGAGCGCGGTGACCATCCGCGTGTTCCAGGGCGAACGCGAAATGGCGGCCGACAACAAGATCCTCGGCCAGTTTGATCTTGTGGGCATACCCCCGGCGCCGCGCGGCGTGCCGCAGGTCGAGGTCACCTTCGACATCGACGCCAACGGCATCGTCAACGTGTCTGCCAAGGACAAGGCGACCAACAAAGAGCAGCAGATCCGCATTCAGGCGTCGGGCGGTCTGTCCGAAGCCGACATCGAGAAGATGGTCAAGGACGCGGAGTCGCACGCCGAAGAGGACAAGGTCCGCAAGGCTGCTGTCGAAGCCAAGAACCACGGCGAAGCACTGGTGCATTCCACCGAGAAGGCGCTGGCCGAGCACGGTTCGAAGGTCGGCGACGAAGAGCGCAGCGCGATCGAGAACGCCATGGCGGATCTCAAGGAAGCGCTGAAGGGCGACGACGCCACGGCGATTGCCGCCAAGACCAATACGCTGGCGCAGGCTTCAATGAAGCTCGGCGAAGCGATGTACAAGAATGCCGAAGGCGGCGCGCAAGGTGGCGGCGATCACGAGAGCGCCACCGGCGCCGACGGCAAGAAGGAAGATGTGGTCGACGCGGAGTTCACCGAAGTCGACGACGACAAAGGCGGCAAGAAGTCCGCTTAACCGTCAGAGCGCGTCGATGATAAACGCCTCCACAATCACAGCGCCCCCGGGGACCTCCCGGGGGCATATTTTTTGCTCTGACATGATGGATGTCATGGCGGACGTCGTTGCGGGAACTGCGACCTGCGATGACGGTAAGGTGTCGTAATGTCCAAGCGCTGTTACTACGAATCGCTTGAGGTCGAACGCTCCGTTGATGACGGCGGGTTGAAGCAGGCGTTCCGCAAGCTCGCCATGAAGTGGCACCCCGACAAAAATCCGGGCGACAGCTCCTGCGAAGTCAAATTCAAGGAAATCAACGAGGCCTATGAGGTCCTCAAGGATCCCAACAAGCGGGCCGCCTATGATCGCTTCGGCCATGCCGCGTTCGAGCAAGGTAATGGCGGCGGCGGACATGGTTTCGGTTCCGACTTCGCGCACACCTTCTCCGATATTTTCGAAGACCTGTTCGGCATGGGCGGTGGACGGCGCGGCGGCGGTCAGGGACGCGAGCGCGGTTCGGATCTCCGCTACAACATGGAGATCACGCTCGAGGAAGCCTTCGAGGGCAAGAACGCGCAGATCCGCATCCCGACATCGGTTGCCTGCGAAACCTGCTCGGGTACCGGCGCCAAGGCCGGTACCAAGCCAAAGCCCTGCACGACCTGTGGCGGCGCCGGCAAGATCAGACATGCCCAGGGCTTCTTTACGCTCGAGCGGACCTGCCCGGCCTGTCAGGGCCGCGGCCAGGTGATCGACGACCCTTGCGCCTCGTGCTCCGGCGCCGGCCGCGTCACGCGCGAGCGCATGCTCTCGGTCAACATTCCGGCCGGTGTCGAGGACGGCACCCGTATCCGGCTTGCCGGCGAAGGCGAGGCCGGCTTGCGCGGCGGGCCGCCGGGCGATCTCTATATTTTCCTGTCGCTGGCGCCGCATGAATTCTTCCAGCGCGATGGTGCGGATCTGCATTGCCGGGTACCGATCTCGATGGCCACCGCGGCCCTGGGCGGCGAATTCGAAGTGCCGGCGATCGACGGCAGCAAGGCCCGGGTCAAGGTTCCGGGCGGCACCCAGACCGGCCGCCGCTTCCGGCTGACCTCCAAGGGCATGCCGGTGCTGCGGTCGAAACAAATGGGCGACATGTACGTTCAGGTATCGGTCGAAACGCCGCAAAATCTGACCAAAAAGCAGCGCGAGCTGCTGACCGAGTTCGAAAAGTTGTCTTCCGAGCAAACGCAGCCTGAATCCGCCGGATTCTTCAGCCGGGTCAAAGAGTTTCTCGATGGTTTAGGCACCAAGGGCGGTCCCTCAGACTGACGCCTTGACCCTTCGCCCGCAGCCCTATACCGATTAATTTAGCGGCATTCGCCGCATTGCACGCGTGACCCCATTCAATGCCGTCGCATTCATTCGCCCGCGTTGAAAAAAAGCCGCTCCGTCTCGATGACGAGATGCGGTTCATCCGCACATGGTTTGAAAACCCGCTGTCGACCGGCGCGGTGATGCCGTCGAGCAAGGCGCTCGCGCGCACAATGGCGAACTACGTTGATCCACAATCGACCGGCCCCGTGATCGAACTTGGGCCGGGCACCGGTCCGGTGACCGAGGCGCTGGTTCAGCGCGGCGTCGATCCCAAGCGTCTGATCTTGGTCGAATTCGATGCCGACTTTGCCCGTCTGCTGCGTACGCGCTATCCGGCGGCGACGGTCGTCCAGGGCGATGCCTACCGGCTGAAGCGTTTGCTCGGCGATACGGTCCGTGAGCCGGCTGCGGCGATGGTGTCGGGGCTGCCTTTGGTCACCAAGCCGCTGCGCACGCGCCTGCGCCTGATGTCCGACGCGCTGTCGCTGCTCGCGCCGGGCGCGCCCTTCATCCAGTTTACCTACGCGCCGGTGCCACCGATCCCGCGCGGACTTGCCGGCATCAGCTCCGAGTCGTCCGAGACGATCTGGCTGAACCTGCCGCCGGCACGCGTCTGGGTCTATCGCGGGAAGTAGTGCCTGCGTGTTATGGCTGGCGCCGTAACGGAGCCGCCGATGTCTGCCCCGAAAATCCTCGTCCTGCCGGGTTCGACCCGAAGCGGATCGCACAACGTCCGGCTTGCGGCGCTGGCGGCCAAGGAACTCACGCTGATCGACGCAGACGTGACGCGGATCTCGCTCGCCGATTATCCGCTGCCGCTGTTCGAGGCGGACCTCGAGACGCGCGGCGGCCCGCCGGAAAATGCCGTCAAGCTCAAGCAGATGATCATGGCGCATCAGGGCGTGTTTATCGCCAGCCCGGAATATTCGGCGTCGGTGACGCCGTTGCTGAAGAACGCCATCGACTGGGTGTCGCGCGTGCGCGAGCGCGGTGATGCGTCTTATGCCGCGTTCAAGGGCCGCGTCTTTGCGATTTCAGCGGCATCGCCGAACGCGACGGGCGGCTTGCGTTCGCTGATGGCCTTGCGGCAGATTCTCGAACTCGGTTGCGGCGCGCTGGTGATCCCCGAGCAGGTCGCCGTGCAGCAGGCCGAAACCGCGTTCGACGACATGGACAACATTATCGATATCCGCACCGCCAATCTGTTTCGCGCTCAACTTGCGCGTTTAGTAGAAATGGCGCGGGTGATTGGATAGCGCATGATCCCGAAAAGTGGGACCCGGTTTTCGGAAAAGATCATGCGCAAGAAAAATGTGGAGAAATAAATTGGACGCGCGTGATCGCCTGATTGTCGCTCTCGATTTGCCGGCTGTGAAAGATGCCGAAGCGATGGTGTCGCGGCTCGGAGACTCGGTGACGTTCTACAAGATTGGTTATCAGCTGGCTTTCGCCGGCGGTCTGTCGTTCACGTCGGCCTTGATCGCGGCGGGCAAGCAGGTGTTCCTCGATCTCAAGCTGCACGACATCGGCAACACGGTGGCCAAGGGCGTCGAGAGCGTGGCGCAGACCGGCGCGACGTTTCTCACGGTGCACGCTTACCCGCAGACGATGAAAGCGGCGATGGAAGGCAAGCGCGGCTCGAAGCTGAAGATTCTCGCCGTCACCGTGCTGACCTCCTATGACGACGCGGATCTGTTTACCGCCGGCTACAAGCTCGGTGTCAGCGCGCTGGTCGGTCAGCGCGCAGGCCAGGCGCGCGATCTCCAGGTCGACGGTCTTGTGTGCTCGGCGGAAGAAGCGGCGAACCTGCGCAAGATTGTCGGACCTAGCCTGTCGCTGGTGACGCCAGGCATTCGTCCGGCTGGTGCTGCCAAGGACGACCAGAAGCGCATCATGACGCCGGAGAAGGCGATCGCCGCTGGTGCAGACTATCTGGTGGTCGGGCGGCCCATCGTTGAGTCGCCCGATCCGAAGGCGGCGGCGGAAGCGATCGTCGCCGAAATCCAAAGCGCCAAAGGCGCATAGGGGAGCGAAATGGCAAAAGGCTACTGGGTGGCGAATATCGATGTCACCGATATGGACGGCTACAAGGCTTATGTCGCGGCCAATGCCGAGCCGTTCCGTGAATTCGGCGCCAGGTTTCTGACCCGTGGCGGCAAGTCCGAGGCGGTCGAAGGCAAGCTGCGTTCGCGCGTGGTGGTGATCGAATTCCCGAGCTATGAGGCGGCGCTGACCTGCTATCACTCGCCTGGATATCAGAAGGCCAAGGCGCTCCGCATCGGCAAAGGAATCGGCGAGATCCTCGTCATCGAGGGCTACGACGGCCCGCAGCCGTAACGGCCCGGAGAGGGTGACGGCGCGGCCCCAGCCCGCTATACCCACCCCAACAGTCCGGGAGTTAAAGCCATGGCCGAAATGCGGCTCGTGGTCGCCGGTGCCGGCGGGCGGATGGGCCGCACGCTGGTCAAGGCGATCGCCGATCACAAGGATCTTGCGCTGAGCGGCGCACTGGAAGACGCGCGCTCGCCGCTGATCGGCTGGGATGCGGGTACGCTCGCGGGCCTCGGCGAAAACCACGTCAAGCTGTCGGGCGATCCCGCGGCCTTGATGGACAAGGCCGACGGCATTATCGATTTCACGATTCCGGCCGCGACCATCGCGCTGGCGGCGCTGGCGGGTAAGGCCCGCAAGGTCCATGTCATCGGCACAACGGGGCTGACCGCAGAGGACGAAGAAGCGATCAAGGCCGCGGCCAAGACCGCCGTAATCGTGAAATCCGGCAACATGAGCCTCGGCGTCAATCTGCTGGCGGCGCTGACCAAGCGTGTCGCCAAGACGCTCGACAAGTCGTTCGACATTGAAATACTCGAGATGCACCACAGTCAGAAAGTGGATGCGCCTTCAGGCACCGCGTTGCTGCTCGGCCGCGCGGCGGCGGACGGCCGCGGCATCGACGTCAACAAGTGTTCCGTGGCGACACGCGAAGGTCACACCGGCGCGCGCCGGGCCGGCGATATCGGCTTTGCCACCTTGCGTGGCGGCAGCGTCGTCGGCGAGCACAGCGTGATTTTCGCCGGCCCCGCCGAGCGCATCGAACTGGTGCACAAGGCCGAGGATCGCATGATCTTTGCCAGCGGCGCGCTGCACGCCGCGTTGTGGGCGCGCAACCAGAAGCCGGGCCTCTATTCGATGATGGATGTGCTGGGACTGAAAGATTTCTAAAAGCGTAGATAGGAAACAAGGATGGAAGACCGTCTTCTCGTGCTCGTGCGCCACGGCCAAAGCGAGTGGAATCTCAAGAATCTTTTCACTGGCTGGCGCGACGTCGATCTGACCGACAAGGGCGTCACCGAGGCGCGTGAGGCCGGACGCAAGCTCAAGGCCCAGGGCCTGAAGTTCGACGTCGCCTATACCTCCGCGCTCAAGCGCGCGCAGCGCACGCTGGACCTGATGCTTGAGGAAATGGGCCAGACCATTCCGATCATCAAGAATCTGGCGCTGAACGAACGTGACTATGGCGATCTGTCGGGCCTCAACAAGGACGACGCCCGCAAGAAATGGGGCGAGGAGCAGGTGCACATCTGGCGCCGCTCCTACGATATCGCGCCGCCCGGCGGCGAAAGTCTCAAGGACACGCTGGCGCGCACACTGCCCTATTACGTCACCGAAATTCTGCCGCGCGTGCTGCGCGGTGAGCGCGTGCTGGTGGCAGCGCATGGCAACTCATTGCGCGCGCTGGTGATGGTGCTGGAAAAGCTGTCGCCCGAGCAGATTCTCCAGCGCGAGATCGGCACAGGCGTGCCGATCATCTACCGGCTCGAGGCCGACGCGACGGTGAAGTCGAAGCTGGACCTGGCGGCGTAAAAACGCCGTTCGGGAGCGCATAT
>CAISIV010000253.1 GCA_903885555.1 uncultured Hyphomicrobiales bacterium | reverse complement strand
TCGTTGGTGACGTGGCGATTCATTGACGCACTCACTCGTACCGTTTCATCCCTGACGCTTCTGACGATCTAAGCCGCCTTGCATCGTGGGTCACGATAACCCAATATCCGATACAGCGGAAAGAAGAATCTTTAGGCAGTTACCGCCTTCGCGACCCGCATCGTGAGACGCGGCAATAAACGGGGAAACGCATGGTCCAGAAGATCGCACTTGAAGAACACGTCATGGCGCCGGGCCTGATCGACTATTGGCGCTCGACGATGACGGAATTGCCGGCACCGGCCGTCGAGAACTTCTTCAATCGCCTGTCGGACTACGGCGACATGCGGATCGAAGGCATGGACAAAGGCGGCATTACGCGCGCCGTCCTGTCGGTCGCCGGCCCCGGCGTGCAGGCCGAGCGCGATGCGGCTTTGGCGACGCGCAAGGCGCGCGAGGCCAACGACTTCCTAGCCACGGAAATCCAGAAGAAGCCCAACCGCTATGCCGGTTTCGCCCATATCGCCGTGCAGGACCCGAAGAATGCCGCCGACGAGCTCGAGCGCTGCATGAAGGAACTGAAGTTTTGCGGCGCGATGATCAACGGCCACACCAACGGCATGTATCTCGACAACCCCCTGTTCGATCCGTTCTGGGAGCGCGCCAATGCGCTGGGAGCTCCGATCTATATTCATCCTGCCGATCCGGTCGCGCCGCTGCCTGTGCTCGAAGGCTACAAGGTACTGGCGCGCCCAATGTGGGGCTGGGGCGTCGAGACCGGCTCGCACGCGCTGCGCCTCGTCGTCGGGGGTCACTTCGAACGCTTCCCGAATGCCAAGCTGCTGCTCGGCCATCTCGGCGAAACCTTGCCGTTCCTGCTGTGGCGTTTCGACAGCCGCGCCAAATTCCAGGGCCTCAAGCTGCCGAAGCCGCCGTCCGAATACATCAAGCGCAATGTCTACGTGACGACCTCCGGCATGTGCTCGCTGGAGCCGCTGCGCTGCTCGCTCGATGCGCTGGGCCGCGATCACGTGATGTTCTCGGCCGACTATCCGTTCGAAGACGCGGCCGGGGCCGGACACTGGATGGATACGGTCGCGATCGACGAAGGCTTGCGCGCCGATGTCGCCTACAACAACGCGGCGAAGCTCCTCGGGCTCTAACTCTGCCTCGCAGATGAGCGACTGAGAATATGCCGGGCAAATTTGCCCGGCAGCATTGGCTTGGCGAAGAAGAAGCCCTGGATCAGGTCGAAGCCGAGTTCGCGCGCCGTCTGAAAGTCGGCGCGCGTCTCGACGCCTTCAGCCACCGTGCGCGCGCCGAAGCCGTCGGCCAGTTCGAGAATGCGCCGGCACACGACCTGCTTCAGCCGGTCGTCTGCAAAACCCGACACGAAAGCACGATCTACCTTGATCTCGACGAACGGAAAATTGTCGAGCTCCATGAGCAAAGGCCAATCCGTGCCGAGATCGTCGATGGCAATTCCGATGTTGTGATTGCGAAGCTGTTGCGCGACGCGTTTGGCCAGCGCGAGATTGCGAACGATTTCGCTGCCGTCGATTTCGACAATCAGGCCTTCGAATGCTGGATGCGTCGGCATCTGCCGCGCCAGGTTTTCGATGGCCGCCGGATGCTCAAAAAACGTGACGGGAAGATTGAGCGAAATTTCGACGTGGCCGTGATCGGTCACGAAATTTCGCCAATCGCCCATGGCGCGCGACACCACAAATTCCGACAACGTCTGAAAATGCGGGTCGGCGACGTCCGGCAGAAAACAGGCCGGTGAAACGATCCCCCAGGCCGGATGACGCAGGCGGATCAGCGCCTCCGCGCCGGACATTGCCAGCGTGCGGGTTTCGATTTTCGGCTGGTACCAAAGCTCGAGCCAGTTGGCGTGAAGCGCTTCGCCGACATCGACCGGCGGGTTCGGCGGGGCTTCGACCGGTAGCAGGGCGCGAACCCGGTCGCGCAAGTCGATGTCGCTGAACGGCGTCGGCAGCAGCGGAAGCATATCGAGCCCGAGCGTTTCGCCGACACTCTGCAACGCCATCACCATCAATGAGGCGCGCGGACCGAACAGCAGGACTTTTCCGGAAAACACGATCCGGTGCAGCGTCTCGAGCATCTCGTTGGCGGCGATGCCGCCGCCAGACAGGCCCAGCAGAAACAGGTCCGGCTGCCGGTCGAGCACGACGGCTGGCAACGCCGTGGGCTGATCGCAGTCGCTGGCAATGAAGCCGAGTTCCTCCAGCGCTTCGAGAAGAAAACTTCTGATGTGCGGCTTGTCGTCGGCAACACAGGCGTGGGGTGCAACTTTTCGCCGGCCGAATGTGGCTGCGGCGTTGATCTCGGCGGTCGGCTGCATGTGCATGTGATGTCCCCGTGTTCAGAACGGGAAGGACATTGTCGGTCTTGACGGATTATGACGATCCGCTTTGCGACACATGAACAGGATTTTGGCCGCTTAGGATTAACCGCGACAGAGCGGATCAAGTTTGAGCGGATAATTTTTAAAAAATCCGCTCAAACTAATTCCGATGTTCCGTGTGGGTATAGATCGAGGTTTGCTCAGTAGCCGCCGGTAACGACGCGCACCGGCTTGCCATCAAGCCAGGCGCGGATGTCCTCGACGATGTCGGGATACATCTTGCGGTAATTCTGCTCGCTGACGTAACCGAGGTGCGGCGTGATGACGACGTTGTCCATCTTGCGCAACGGATGGTCGAGCGGCAGCGGCTCGACCTCGAATACGTCAAGGCCGGCGCCGGCGATCGACTTCGATTGCAGCGCCGCCATCAACGCCTTGCCATCGACGATCGGCGCACGCGCCGTGTTGACGAGATAGGCGGTCTTCTTCATCAGCCCAAGTTCCTTGGCGCCGACGATGCCGCGCGTGCGATCGCTCAGCACGACGTGAATGCTGACGATGTCGGATTTGGCGAACAGGTCTTCTTTGTTCACGTATTCCACGCCGGCTTCCTTGGCCTTCTCCGGCGTCAGGTTCTGGCTCCAGGCGATCACCTTCATGCCGAGTGCCTTGGCGACGCCGGCGACGCGCTGGCCGAGTTTGCCGAGGCCGAGCACGCCGAGCGTCAGACCTTCAAGGTCCTGACCGAGCGTCACCTGCCAGGCTTCGCCGGCTTTCATGCGGGCATTTTCCCAGCCGATGCGGCGCGTCAACTCCAGCATCAGGCCGACGGCGATGCCGGTGGTCGGGCTGCCGAAACCGCCGGTGCCGCAAACCGTGATGCCGCGCTCGGCGCAGGCCTTGAGATCGATCGAGGCGTTGCGGGCGCCGGTGGTGATCAGCAGCTTCAGCTCCGGCAGGCCTTCGATGACCTTGCGGTTGAAGGGCGTGCGCTCGCGCATCATGTTGACGATGGCGAAGCCCTGCAGCGCCTTGATGACGGCATCATCGTCGCCGATCGGCGCGGTGAAAATCTTGACCTCGACGTCCTTGCTGATGCTCGACCAGTCGGCGAGCTTCAGGGCACAGTTTTGGTAGTCGTCGAGAATGGCGGCGCGAAGCATACGCGAACTCCTTGATTGGATTTGCGCATGATCTTTTTCCGAAAACCGGTTCCCACTTTTCGGGATCATGCGCGGTGCTGGAGATGTTCCAGGGCGCGCAATTTAGAGCCGGTCAGCCGAAAAGATAGGGGGGTATCAGCCGGGGAAACGGTCGCCGTATTTGGCGCGGCAGGCGGGGCCGGGGCCGCGCATGTAGTGACGTTCCGGGTGGTAGGGGCGCAGGATATCGCGGGTCATGTCGCGCCAGAAGCTGGTGAGCGCGGCGAACGGGCGGGGCAGCAGCGACGCCGCAGAACCCGAAATTGCCAGAATGGCCCGACCCATGACGCTTCTCCGTCGACCGCGGGCTTTCTGCCCGCCTATCCCTTGGTCGCCTCACCCGGCGGCCAAGTTCATGCAGACGAGTATGCGGGTCCAGTTCTTAAGATCGGGTCAGTTAACGCCCTTGAGGGCAGGTTACCGAACAGGCTTTCCCAATCTTTACCGGGGGGACGGCCGCACGGTAGCCGGCAGCCGTCGCCTTGCTCTTTGGCCCCCGCGCCGTTACATCAGCGTCGAATTTCCCGACAAAAACGTCCGGCTGCGCTGGTTTACAGCGCTGTTTCCGCCCGGAAAACTAAAGGTTCCAGATCGCAATGAACGGTCGCCAATTCATCTACCACATGCAGGGTCTGACCAAGGCCTATCCGGCCGGCAAGAAGGTCCTCGATAACGTCCACCTGTCGTTCTACCCGGACGCCAAAATCGGCGTGCTCGGTGTCAACGGTTCGGGCAAATCCACCTTGCTGCGGATCATGGCCGGCATCGATACCGAGTTCTCCGGCGACGGCTGGGTCGCCGAAGGCGCCCGCGTCGGTTACCTGGAGCAGGAACCGCAGCTCGACGAGACCAAATCGGTCCGCGAAAACGTCATGGAAGGCGTCGCCGCCAAGCGGGCGATTCTCGACCGCTACAACGATCTCGCCACCAATTATTCGGACGAGACCGCCGACGAGATGGCGAAGCTGCAGGACGAGATCGACGCCAAGAACCTCTGGGATCTCGACAGCCAGGTCGATCTGGCGATGGACGCGCTGCGCTGCCCGCCCGACGACGCCGATATCAGCAAGCTCTCAGGCGGCGAAAAGCGCCGCGTCGCGCTGTGCAAGCTGCTGCTCGATGCGCCCGACCTGCTGCTGCTCGACGAACCGACCAACCATCTCGACGCCGAAAGCGTAAACTGGCTCGAAGGCCATCTGCGCAATTATCCCGGCGCCATCCTCATCGTCACGCATGACCGCTACTTCCTCGACAACGTGACCGGCTGGATTCTCGAACTCGATCACGGCCGCGGCATTCCCTACGAGGGCAACTACACCTCGTGGCTGGCGCAGAAGCAGAAGCGCCTCGCCCAGGAAGCCCGCGAAGACGACAGCCGCCAGCGCACGCTGCAGCGTGAAAGCGAATGGATTTCCTCGTCGCCCAAGGCGCGTCAGGCCAAGTCCAAGGCGCGTTACGAGCGATACGACGAGTTGCTCAAGATCGCCAACGCCAAGACCAACACCGTGGCGCAGATCACCATTCCGGTCGCCGAGCGGCTCGGCCAGAACGTCGTCGATTTCGAAGGCCTCAACAAAGGCTTCGGCGACAACATGCTGATCGAAAACCTGACCTTCAAGCTGCCGCCCGGCGGCATTGTCGGCGTGATCGGTCCCAACGGCGCCGGCAAGACCACGCTGTTTCGCATGATCACCGGGCAGGAGACGCCCGACGCCGGCACGATCAAGGTCGGTGAATCGGTGAAGCTCGGTTACGTCGACCAGTCGCGCGATGCGCTCGACAACAACAAGACGGTCTGGGAAGAGGTCTCGGGCGGCAAC
>CAISIV010000252.1 GCA_903885555.1 uncultured Hyphomicrobiales bacterium | reverse complement strand
TGGAATCACACGCCGATGCTGCTGGTGACGCCGCAGGCGGCCAACAAGACCATCGGGCAGGGCGGCTTCCAGGAAGTCGAGCAGATGGCGCTGTTTCGCGACATGGTCTGCTATCAGGAAGAAGTGCGCGATCCGTCGCGCACCGCCGAAGTGCTCAATCGCGTCATCACCAAGGCTAAGCGGCTGTCGGCGCCGGCGCAGATCAACATCCCGCGCGATTACTGGACGCAGGTGATCGACATCATGCTGCCGGCCATCGTTGAGTTTGAGCGCCCGTCAGGCGGCGCGAATGCCATTGCCGAAGCGGCCAAGCTGCTGTCGAGCGCGAAATTTCCGGTGATCCTGTCGGGCGCCGGCGTCGTGCTGGCCAACGCGATTCCCGATTGCGCGGCGCTGGCCGAGAAGCTCGATGCGCCGGTGTGCAACAACTACCAGCACAACGACTCTTTCCCCGGCAGTCATCCGCTCGCCGTCGGCCCGCTCGGCTATAACGGTTCGAAGGCGGCGATGGAGTTGGTGGCGAAGGCCGACGTTGTGCTGTGCCTCGGCACGCGGCTCAATCCATTCTCGACGCTGCCGGGTTACGGCATCGACTACTGGCCCAAGACCGCCAAGATCATTCAGGTCGACATCAATGCCGACCGCATCGGCCTGACCAAACCGGTTGCCGTCGGTATCTGCGGCGATGCCAAGCTCGTCGCGCAGCAGATCCTGGCGCAGCTTGCGCCGTCGGCGGGCAATGACGGCCGCGCCGACCGCAAGGCGATAGTGCACCAGACTAAGTCGCGCTGGCTGCAGACGCTCTCAAGCATGGATCACGAGGACGACGATCCGGGCACGACCTGGAACGCCGACGCCCGCACCCGCGACGCCGACCGCATGTCGCCGCGTCAGGCCTGGCGCGCCATCCAGGCCGGCCTGCCGAAGGACGCCATCATCTCCAGCGACATCGGCAACAACTGCGCCATCGGCAACGCCTATCCGACCTTCGAAAAAGGCCGGAAATATTTAGCGCCGGGACTCTTTGGCCCCTGCGGCTACGGCTTCCCGTCGATCATCGGCGCCAAGATCGGCAATCCCGACGTGCCCTGCGTCGGCTTTGCCGGCGACGGCGCCTTCGGCATTTCCATGAGCGAGATGAGCTCGATCGGCCGCGAGGAATGGCCGGGCATCACCATGGTGATTTTCCGCAACTACCAGTGGGGCGCCGAGAAGCGCAATTCGATCCTCTGGTACGACGACAACTTCGTCGGCACCGAACTCGACCCGCATCTCTCCTACGCCAAGGTCGCGCAAGGCTGTGGCCTCAAGGGCGTCATGGTGAAGACGCAGGCCGAATTGACCGAGGCGCTGCGCCAGTCCTGCGAGGACCAGAAGAAGCGCATCACGACGTTCATCGAAGTGGTGCTCAACCAGGAACTGGGCGAGCCGTTCCGCCGCGACGCCATGAAGAAGCCGGTGGTGGTGGCGGGCATCAAGCGCGAAGACATGCGCCCGCAGGTCGTATCCTAAGGAGAGTGCGATGACCGTCGCCGTCAAAACGCCGATGGACCCCGCCGCCAAGGCGGTGGTCGACGAACTGGTGCGGCGCGGCCGCGCCGCGCAGAAGATCTTCGGGCAGGCCGATCAGGCCCACACCGACGAAGCGGTCACCGCACTGGCGTGGTCGATTTACAATCCGGCACATGCCAAGGAACTGGCCGAACTGGCGGTCGCCGACACCCAGCTCGGCAATGTGCCGGACAAAATCATCAAGAAGACGCGCAAGACCTTCGGCACCTTGCGCGATCTGATGCGGGTTAAGTCGGTCGGCATCATCGAAGAGGACAAGAACCTTGGCATTACCAAATTCGCCAAGCCGGTCGGCCTGGTCTGCGCCATCACGCCGTCGACCAATCCGGGCGCGACGCCGGTCAACAAGGCGATGATGGCGATCAAGGGCCGCAACGCCATCATCATCGCGTCGTCGCCGGCCGGCATGAAGACCACGGCCAAAACCGTCGACTACATGCGCGCCGAATTGCGCAAGGTCGGCGCGCCGGAGGATCTGGTGCAGATCCTGCCGCCACCGGCTTCCAAGGACATGACGCAGGCGCTGATGCAGGCGGCCGATCTGATCGTCGCCACCGGCTCGCAGGACAATGTGCGCCGCGCCTATTCATCCGGTACGCCGGCCATCGGCGTCGGCACCGGCAATGTGCCGGTCATCATCGACGAGACCGCCGACCTCGACGACGCGGCACGCAAGATCACCGCGTCCAAGATTTTCGATAATTCGACGTCATGTTCGTCGGAAAATTCGCTCGTCATCGTCGACGCCGTCTACGACAAGGCCATCGCTGCCTTGGAACGTGCCGGCGGTTACATGACCAAGCCTGACGACAAGCCGCGCATCCAGGCCGCGCTGTGGCCGGATGGCAAGCTGTCGCGCACGCTGATCGCGCGTGATGCCGATATTTTGGCGCGCGGCGCCGGCCTGCCGAACGAGGCGGAGGCCAAGAAATTCTTCATGGTCGAGGAAACCGGCGTCGGCCGCGACTACCCGTTCTCCGGCGAGAAACTGGCGCTGGTTCTGACCGTCTACCGCGCCGAGAATTTCGACGCGGCGATGACGCAGGCCAACGATATTCTCGACCATCAGGGCCGCGGCCATTCGCTCGGCCTGCACACCAAAAATATGGACCGCGCCCGCACGCTGGCCGAGCGCTCCGACGTCGTGCGCGTGCTGATCAACCAGGCGCACACCTTCGCCAATGGCGGCGGCTTCGATTCCGGGCTGAATTTCACGCTCAGCATGGGGTGCGGCACCTGGGGCGGCAACTCGATCACCGAAAACCTGAACTACATGAACTTCCTCAACATCACCCACCTCGTCACCACCATTCCCGAAGACAAACCGAGCGAAGAAGACCTGTTCGGCGGCTTCTGGGCGAAATACGGCAAGTAAACAAAGATGAACTTCGAAGAACACGCGGCGAAAACGCTGGTGCTGGCGCCTGCCGGCATTCCGATGCCGCGCGGCATTCTCGTCACCGACGCCAAAGGTGCTGCAGATGCCGCCGCGCAGATCGGTCCCTGTGTCGTCAAGGCGCAGGTGCCGGTCGGCAAACGCGGCAAGGCCGGCGGCATCAAGCTCGCCAACACGCCGGCGGAAGCGGAGCAGGTGGCCTCGCAGATTCTCGGCATGACCATCGGCGACTACACCGTCGAGCGCCTGCTGATCGAGGAACAAGGCAAAATCGTCCGTGAATTCTATGTTGCAGTCTTGTTCGACACCGCCGCGCGCCAGTCGCTCATTTTGTTCTCGACCGAAGGCGGCATGGATATCGAGGAGGTCGCCGACAAGAATCCGGAGGCGATCCGCCGCCTGTTGGTCGACATCAATACCGTGCCGCGCGCCCGCGATATCCAGGCCATGCTCAAGGGCCTCGATCTCGGCGACGCTGTGCCGCAGATCGCGCAGATCATCGACCAGATGTATGCCGCGTTCCGTTCGTGCGATGCGGAGCTTCTGGAAATCAACCCCCTAGCGCTGCTGGCCGACGGCCGCGTCGTCGCGCTCGATTGTAAATTCGTGCTCGACGATGCCGCGGTCTACCGCCAGCCGGACCTCGCGCCCGGTGGCGCGGCTAATGCCATGACCGACCTCGAAGCGCGCGGCGCCGCGGCCGGCCTCAAGCTGATCCAGCTCGACGGCAATGTCGGCGTGCTGGCGAACGGCGCCGGGCTGACCATGACGACCATGGACGTCATCAGCCATTACGGCGGCAAGCCGGCCAACTTCCTCGAGATCGGCGGCGAGGCCTATACCCAGTCCGAGATCGCGCTCGATCTGGTGCTGTCCAACCCCGGCGTCAAAAGCCTGGTGATCAACTTCTGCGGCGCTTTCGCCCGCACCGACGTGATGGCCGAAGGCGTGGTCAAGGCCTGGCACAAGCTCAAGCCGACAGTGCCGGTGTTCTTCTCCATCCACGGCACCGGCGAGGTCGAGGCGGTGGCGCTGGTGCGCCGCGAACTCGGCATCGAACCTTATGACTTCATGGAAGACGCCATCCAGGCGGCGGTAAAGGCGGCGCAATGATCGTTCGCAAAAAAGATCGCGTCGTCGTGCTCGGCATCACCGGCAAGCAGGGCACCTTCTGGACCGAAAAGATGATCGCCTACGGGACCAACGTGGTCGGCGGCATCAATCCCAAGCGCGCCGGCGAGATGCATGTCGGCGTGCCGATCTTCGCCACCACGGCGGAAGCCGTAGCGGCCGTAGGTACCGACGTAGCCGTCATGTTCATCCCGCCGCCAATGGCGCGCGAAGCCGCCGTGTCGGCCTGCGAGGCTGGCGTCAAAACGCTGGTGGTGCTGACCGAGCATATCCCGGCGCAGGACGTCATGGCGATCCACGCGGCGGCGGCCAAGTCCGGCACCCGCATTGTCGGGCCGAACACCGCAGGCTTGGTCACGCCCGGCGAAACTTTCGTCGGCATCATGCCGGCCTTCGTGCCCAGCGTGTTCAAACCCGGCCGCGTCGGCGTGATTTCACGCTCGGGCAGCCTCGGTACGCTGGTCTGTCTCAACCTGACGCGCGCCGGCATCGGCCAGTCCGCCTTCATCGGCATCGGCGGCGATCCGATGCTCGGCACCACCACGCGCGACGCGCTCGAAGCGCTCGACCAGGACGACGGCACCGACTCTATCGTCATCGTTGGCGAAATCGGTGGCGCGATGGAAGAGGCGGCTGCGGAATACGCCAAGACAATGAGTAAGCCGATGGTTGCTTTCATCGCCGGCGCCGCGGCGCCGCGCGACAAGAAGATGGGCCATGCTGGCGCCATCGTCACCGGCAACGCCGGCAGCTATGCCGGCAAGCGCAAGGCGCTCGAAGCCGCCGGTGTGGTCGTCGTCGATACGCCTTCGCAACTCGCCCCCGCGGTTACCGCGGGTCTCGGCGCCGGACATTCCGGCGCGCAAGCCGCCAGCCGGTAAAAAAGAAAGAAGAACACGTGGCCCTCCCGACCGAACAAGCAAGCCGTCCTTTTTCCGAAACCGTCATCGACTACGCGCCCGGCGTGCTGTTGTCGGCTTCCGTCGCCGTCGCCGCCTTTTTCGTCGCGCCTTATGTCGCCAAGGCTCTGCCTATACCGGCGATGGTGCTGGCGCTTGTGATCGGCATCGCGCTCAACCCGCTGTCCACGCAAGCCCGCTTCAAGCCCGGCATGGCGTTCTGCGTGCGCACGCTGCTGCGCTGGGCGGTGGCGCTGCTCGGCTTGCGGGTCGCGCTGGCCGACATCGCGGCGCTGGGGCTCGGCACCGGCGCCATCATCGTGGTGTCGATGATCGTGACGCTGCTGTCCGGATTTCTATTCGCGCGCATGAGCGGGCGCGGCGCCGGCTTCGGCGCGCTGGTGGGTTCTGCCACAGCCGTCTGCGGCGCCTCGGCGACGCTGGCGACCTCGACCGTGGTGCCGGACTACAAGGGCAAGGAAGCCGACATCGCCTTCGTCGTCGTCGCTGTCAACGCGCTGGCAACGCTGGCGATGGTGGTCTACCCGCCGCTCTGCGTCCTGCTTGGCTTCGACGCGCAGACCACCGGTGTGATGCTGGGCGCTACTATTCACGACGTCGCGCAAGTCGTGGGCGCCGGCTACGCGGTGTCGGAGCCGGCCGGCAATACCGCCGTCATCGTCAAGCTGTTCCGCGTCTTCCTGTTGCTGCCGGTGGTGCTCGGCGTCGGCTGGTATTTCACCACGCAAGGCGTCAAGCACGGCGAGGCCAAGGTGCCGGTGCCGGTCTTCGCCGTGGTGTTTCTGCTGCTGTGCTTGTTGAATAGCGCCATGCCGATGGCGCCGTCGCTGCTGCCGGTGTTCACGCCGGTCAAGGCGCTGCTGGTCGGCGCGTCGAACTGGGGCTTGCTGATCGCGATCGGCGCGCTGGGTCTCGGAACGTCGATCTCGACCATCATCGCGCTGGGCTGGCGCCACGTCGCCACCGTGGTCGCCTCGACCACCGTGATCTTCGTGATCGTGACCGGCTGCCTGTTCCTGGCGAAGTTCGTTTGATCCCTCCCGCTGCGGGACTTTGCCCAACAATCCATCCTGCGCAAAAACTCTGGCGTTGGCTGAGGTAGGGAAATGTGGCGCTAATTCTTTATGGATGTCTCGTAGGAGCGATTGTACTCGCCCCATTGGATGAAGTGCGCGCGGAGAGCTTTTCGGTCGTGTCTCTCGAATGAGATGCGGTAACACCATTCGATACAATGGCATTTTCCGAAAATGTCGTCGTAGGTGGCGCGTCCGTAAATAAACATCAACGGCACAAGGCCAAAAGGCATGCCGTTCTGGATAAGCGCATTGGCCCCAGGCATTTCGAGCGTTTCGCTTACCTCAATAGCCTTGGGGGCAATGAAAAATGGGTCTGGAGAGACCTTGTAACGGTAGTCATCGGTAACGACCGATCCAGGAAGAATACAATCAACCTGGATTTTCATTTCTCTGGTCGGAGTATTCCCACTATTTTTCCATCTTGGTTGAACAGCGAATCTTGTGACGTAGAGAGACCTGTCTGTGGAAGGGGGGAGTCCTTCCATCACATCTTCGCTGATTCCTGCGTCGGCCAATGTTGTCAATTCGTAATTGAACCCGTCAATGAAAACGAACGCCCTTTCCAGATCGACCAAGGTACGTTCGGCTATTTTGGCGCTTCTATTATTAGCGTTCCACAGCAGAACGGTGGAACCGAAAAGAAGACCGTTAAAAATAACCAAAAGCCAATCGGTAGTTTTATTTTCCGAGTCTTTTGGAGATACTATGCCGCTGCCGTGACTAGGATTAGTGGGGGAATCCTGAGTGGTTAGCTGATGACGAGATGATTCAACCATCATTCCCATAGCAAACACAGCAACCGCCAACAGTGCGCCGAATAGAATTTCCGGAATACGAAATTTTATCTGCACTAGACGTTCTCTTTCATCAATCTGAAAATAAGATATCTTTCAGCTGTACAGTCTTCGCATCTATGCAAATATGCAAAGTCCCTGCGGGGGGAGGGATTAAGCGAGCGTCACCGTCTTGAACTCCGCCGGCAGCACGATCTCCAGCAGTTCGCAGTCGTCGGAATAGCCGAGCACCGAATGCTTGATGCGCGGCGGCTGCAGCCAGCAGCTGCCGGCGTGGAAGGTGTGCACGCCTTCGCCCTCGAATTCGGTTTTGTACCAGCCCTTGAGCACATAGATCATCTGGAATTCGACGTCGTGCAGATGCGGCGTCGCAACTTCCTCGGCACGATAGGGCGGCAGCATGCGGATGACATGCGCCTGCACCATGCCGCCGGTCGCCGGCGCGATGCCGAGATCGCGGTATTTGGCGTAAGTCCGCAGGCCCTGGTCGAAATCGGCCTCGTTGAGATGGCTGACAGTGAAATGGTGCTTGGTCTGCTTCTTCGCCCGCGTCTTGGCTTTGACCGCGCGCCGTGCGTTGACCTTGCGCGAGGCTGGTTTGCGGCTAGCAGGCTTGCGCGCCTGGACCTTCTTGCGGCCTTTGGCCATTGACGTTCCCCCGGATATGCCCGATTTGACCACGATGACCGATGACTTGAAAGCCCCGGGAACGCCCGCCATCCGCATCTTTGTCGATGCCGACGCCTGTCCGGTCAAAAGCGAGGTCTACAAGGTGGCCGAGCGCTACGGCCTCAAGGTCTTCATCGTCGCCAACTCGTTCATGAATGTGCCGCGCAGCGACATGATCGAGCGCGTCATCGTGCCCGACGGGCCGGACATCGCCGACAACTGGATTGCCGAGCGGGCGGGGGCGAGCGACATCGTCATTACCGCTGACATTCCGCTGGCCGGGCGTTGCGTGCGCAACGGCGCGTCGGTGATTTCACCCATCGGCAAGCCGTTCGACGACAATTCCATCGGCATGGCTTTGGCGACGCGCGATCTGATGACCGACCTGCGCTCGGCCGGCGCGGTGACGCGCGGTCCGCCGCCTTTGTCGCGGCAGGACATTTCGCGGTTTTTGTCGGCGCTGGATCTGGCGGTGACGCGGTTGAAGAGGAAGATTGGCTAGCGTGTCCCGGGCGCAGCGCAGCACGTCTCCGTGGTGCGCTGCAGAACCGGGACCTTCGCGCATTCGGAATTTGGAACGGCCCCGGCTCTGCGTCGCACCACCATAGCGCGTCGAAGACGCGCGTGAACGCGCTTATGGTGATGCGCCGCGTCCGGGCCAGGGATCACTCCGCCGCCGTCGCGACGCCGCCATGCGCCTTCGACCAGCCGGCCGGATCGTTGATGAAGTTCTCGACCTCGGCCAGCATCTTCGGTTCGAACTTGCCGCTCGCCTTGGCGACGCGCAGCACGTCGTGCCAGGTCGTCAGGTAATGCAGCGTCACGCCGATATCAGCGAGAATTTTCCGGCCTTCCGGATAGATGTCGTAGAAGAACAGCACGGTGCAGTGGTCGCACGAGCCGCCGGCGTCGCGGATGGCGTTGACGAAGTTGATCTTGCTGCGGCCGTCGGTGGCGAGATCTTCCACCAGCAGCACGCGCTGGCCGGGCAGCATCTGGCCTTCGATCTGCGAGCCGCGGCCAAAGCCCTTCGGCTTCTTGCGGATGTATTGCATCGGCAGGTTCAGCCGGTCCGACACCCAGGCGGCAAAGGCAATGCCGGCGGTCTCGCCGCCGGCCACCGCGTCGAGCTTGTCGCGGCCGATATCGCGCGTAATGCCCTCGACCGTGAAATTCATCAGCGCCGAACGCACCGCCGGAAACGAGATCAGCCAGCGCGAGTCGTTATAGACCGGGCTCGCCCAGCCCGACGTGAAGATGAAGGGCTTGTCGGTCATGAACCGCACCGCGCCGGTGTCGAGATACATCCGCGCGGTCAGCTCGGCGATGGTCTTTTTGTCGAGGAAGGTTTTGGTCATGGGCTAACCGATATTCCAGTACGCCGCTGAAACCAAGTGTCGCGGCGCATTTATCCATTGTGGAACGCCGTGGCCTCATTTCCCCTCCCCCCACGAGCGCATGCGAGTGGTGGGGAGGGGTCAGGGGTGGGGGGGCGATGTGCCGCGACTAAAAATCCCCCACCCCGGTTCGCAACGCTGACGCGCCGCGAACCGACCCTCCCCACCGCTCCGCCGGGGGAGGGTAAAGCAAGGCCAGCTTCCGAATGACAGTTAGGCCGGCGGCTTCGGCCCCGTCTTCTTGTACCAATCGGCGATCTGCGACCCGGTCCAGAACAGCACGTCCTTCTTCTTGCGGATGGTCTGAAAGATCTTGCGGAAATATTTCACCCGGTGCGCCGCCCCCATCAGATAGGGGTGCACCGACAGCGCCATGCAGCGCGCCGAGCCCTTCGAGTCCTTGTAGATCTGCTCGAACTGGTCGATGGCGCGCTCGTAATATTCCGACGCCTTGTGATGCTGGATCAGCATCATGGCGACGTCGTTGTTCTCCTGCGTATAGGGCACGCTGAGGATCGGCTTGCCGCGCGTCTTGAGCCACACCGGCTGATCGTCGAGCACCCAGTCGGCGACGTAGTCGTAGCCTTCCTCGGCAAGAATATCCGGCGTCTCCCAGGTTTCCGTCAGGCCCGGCCCAAGCCAGCCGCGCGGACGCTTGCCCGCCGCCTTCTCGATCGCCGCGGCGCAGGCGCGGATGTCGTCGCGCTCGTTGGCGACCTTCTGCATGTTCTTCTGGGTATGGCCGTGGCCGAGGAATTCCCATTTGCGCTCGACACAGGCTTTGACGATCTCCGGAAACGCCAGAGCAGCGGTGCCGTTGATGTTCATCACGCCGGGAATCTTGAACTCGTCATAGACCTGCAGCAGCCGCCAGAAGCCGACGCGGTTGCCGTATTCGTGCCAGCACCAGTTCGGAATGTCGGGGATCGGCGAACCGCCGGCCGGCGGGGTCAGCACGGTGCGCGGCATCGCCGCGGTCGGGTCCCACTCTTCGACGTTGGTGATGGTCCACACCACCATGCGCGCGCCGCCTGGCAGCTTCAGCGGCTTGCGTTGGGTAATCGCGGAATAATCGAGTCGGTCTTGCGGCAGCATGCCGACGGGCGGCTTGGCAAAGTTCACGGGCATTTCCTCAGTTTGTTGTTATTGGTCTCAGCTTCCCTTGAGGTCGTGAACCTCGGGGAAGAAGTAGTCTTTCCACGACGTCGCTTTTACCTTGAGTGTGCCGACATTGGTCATGAAGTCGGCGAACGTCATGGTGGCTTCGGGAACAAGCGTCCAGTTCACCTGCGGCCCTGCGACGATTTTCGCCACCATCTCGGGCGCCAGCTTGGAATTGGAATCTGAAATCCACAACGCGCTCGCCGCGGTCTTGTCTTTGTTGACGATGTCGGTGGCTTCCTTGAGCGCGGCGATCAGCGCCTTGTAGAGCACCGGATTGGCGTCGCGGAATTTCGCCGAGGTCCAGGCCAGTGTGAAGGTGTGCGACCCGCCCATCACGTCGTATGAATTTACCACGGTGTGAACGGCGGCATTCTCGAGCTGCTGATACTGGAATGGCGGCACGCTGAACGCCGAATTCACCTCCGACTTGCCGCCGAGCAGCGCCAGCGTTGCGTCCGGCGGCGACATCGAGACGGTCAGCGTGTCGAGCTTGGAGAACTCCTTGTCGCCGAAGGCCTTGGCGGCCGCCATCTGCAGCATGATGGCCTGCACCGAAACCTTCACGGCCGGCACGGCGATGCGGTCGCTATCCTTGAAATCCTTGATGGTCTTGACGTCCGGATTGCGCGAATTGAGCAAAAATGGCTGCGAGCTGAGCGCGGTAATGCCGCGCACTTCCTGCGGCGTGCCCTTGGTCTTGGCCCACAGCACCAGCAGCCCCGGTACGCCGCCTGAGGCGATGTCGATATTGCCAGACAGCAGCGCGTCATTGACGGCCGCGGGGCCGTTGAAGGTCAGCCAGGATACTTTGACCTCGGGAAGTCCGAAAAGCCTGGCGTGCTTTTCGATGAGCTTGTCGCGCTCCATGACGTTGAGCTGCAGGTAACCCATCGAAAATTGCTTGGCGAGTTTGATCTCCGGCACTTGTGCCGAGGCCGTCGCCGCCAGACCGAGCAAAGCAATCGCGCTCGCAAATATCCTGCGCATGGCCGTTCTCCCCCAATGCCGCGTTATAAGCCGTGCGGCTATTGCTTCGATTTTAGACCTTCGCGACGCCCTTGTACCAGTCGAGAATCTGCTCGCCGTTCCAGTGCAGCACGCCTTCGTGCTTGTTGACGTAGTCGTAGATCGCCTCGAGATACTTGATGCGGTGCGGCTGGCCCGAAATATAGGGATGGATCGCCAGCGCGACGATCTTGGCGCTCTTCTCGCTCTCGGCGTAGAGCCGGTCGAACTGGTCGATGGTGCGCTTGAGCAGATAGTCGCTCTGGTGATGCTGCACCATCATCATCGGAATATCGTTGAGCTCCATGGTGTAGGGCAGGGTCACGAGCGGTCCGCTGGTGGTCTTGATCACCGTCGGTTCGTCGTCATAGACCCAGTCGCCGATATATTTGACACCCGCTTTGGCGAGCAGGTCCGGCGTTTCCAGCGTCTGCGTCAGGCCGGGCCCGAGCCAGCCGACCGGCCGCTTGCCGGTGAACTTCTCCAGCACGTCCATCGAGCGATTGATCATCGCGGCCTGGTCCGGCTCCTTGTGGATCGGCCCCTGTTCATAGGCGTGGCCCATGAATTCCCAGCCGGCATCGCGCGCTTCCTGCGCCACGCGCGGGTAGTCCTCGCAGATGCGCGCATTGGCAGACAGCGTCGGCTTGATGCCGAGGCGCTTGTAGAGATCGAAGAAGCGCCAGCAGCCGACCCGCATGCCGTATTCGTGGAAGCCCCAGTGCACCACGTCCGGCATCAGCACCGCGCCGGTTGGCGCCGGCAGCAGCTGCCGCGCCATCGGCTTGCCGATGTCCCAGACTTCATAGTTGACGATGGTCCAGAAGATGATGCGCGCCTTGCCCGGCAGCTTCAGCGGCGGGCGGTCGACAATGGCGGAAAACTCGTTGCGCTCGCGCGGGATCATCGGCGGAGTATTGGGATTGGACAAGAGGCGCTCCTGAGGTTCTGCGTCTTACCCTCGAAGCTTAGTGCGCCGCTTCGATCTTGGCGACTCCGAGATAGGTCTCCAGCGTCGCCTGGTCGTTGCGCAAGGTTGCGCTGTCGCTTTTGTGCACGATGCCGCCGCGCTCGATGATCACGGCGAGGTCGACGATGCCGAGGATCTTCTTGGCGTTCTGCTCGACCAGGATCGCCGAAATTCCCTCTTCGCGAATGATGCGTTGCAATGCAACCAGAAGTTCCTCAACCAGGATGGGCGCGAGGCCCTCGAGCGGCTCGTCCAGCAGCATGATGCGCGGGTTGAGGATCAGCGCGCGGCCGATCGCCAGCATCTGCTGCTCGCCGCCCGACAGCTGGCTGCCGAGATTCTGCCGTCGCTCCTTCAACCGCGGGAACATGTCGTAGACCTTCTCGAGCGTCCAGGCGCCCGGCCGCGCCACGGCGGTGAGGTTTTCCTCGACCGTGAGCGACTTGAAGATGTTGCGCTCCTGCGGCACCCAGCCGATGCCGGCATGCGCGCGCTGGTCGGGCCGCAACGCGGTGATGTCGGTGCCGTCGAGTATGATCTTGCCGCCGCGATAGCGGGTGACGCCAACGATGGTGTTGATCAGCGTGGTCTTGCCCATGCCGTTGCGGCCGAGCAGCGCCAGCGACTTGCCCGCCGGAATGGTCAGCGACACCTCGCGCAAGACCTGCGCCTCGCCGTAGCCGGCTGACAGTTTTTCCAGCGTGAGGACGTCAGCCAAATTATTGACCATGGACCTCTTCTCCAAGGTAGACGGCTTTCACGCGCGGGTCTTTCGCCACGTCGCCCGGCAGGCCTTCGACGAACAGACCGCCATTGACCAGCACCGAAATCTTTTCCGCGAATGAGAACACGATATCCATGTCGTGCTCGATCAGCAGCACGGTGACGTCCTTCGGCAGCGCCGCGATGCTGGCGAGAATTTCATGGCGCTCGCCTTCCGGCACGCCGGCCGCCGGCTCGTCGAGCAGCAGCACGCGAGGCTTGGCGGCAATCGCCACGGCGATCTCCAGCAATCGCTGCTTGCCGTAGGGCAAAATCGCGGTGCGCTCATTCATCACGTCGGCGAGCTTGAAGCGCTCCAGCACCGAGGCAATCTCTTCCAGCAGCGACGGCTTGCTGCCGGCCATGCGCCACCAGTCCATGCCGTCGCCGTTGCGTTCCGAGACCGCGAGGCCGACGGTTTCCAGCGGCGTCAGGTCGCCGAACAACTGGTTGATCTGGAAGGTGCGCACCATGCCGCGATGGACGCGGGTGTGCTGCGGCAGCCCGGTGATGTCGTCGCCTTCGAGCAGAATGCGGCCGGAGGTGGGCTTGAGCACTCCGCTCAACAGATTGATCAGCGTCGTCTTGCCGGCGCCGTTCGGCCCGATCAACGCATGGCGCGCGCCGGCCTCGACTTTCAGCGACACATCGTTGGTCGCAGTCAGACCGCCGAACTGTTTGACCAACCCGATGGTTTCGAGCGCCAGCGTCATCGGCGGTCCTCCGCCGCCGCCGCGTCGCGTCGCGCGGCGCGCCAGTCGAGCTTCGCGGCGAGCTTGCGGAACGGCGTTGTCCAGCCGGTGATGCGGTCGCGGCCGATCAGCACCATGGCGACCAGCAGCGCGCCGATCCAGAACGGCCAGTATTGCGGTGTGAGTACCGACAGATAGTCCTGCATCACCTTGAACAGGATGGCGCCGATCAAGCCGCCGTAGAGATAGCCGACGCCGCCGATGATCAGCACCAGCAGCAGGTCGGCCGAACGGTCGAACGAGAACACGTCGAGCGAGGCGAAGGAGGTGGTCTGCGCCAGCAGGCCGCCGGCAATGCCGGCATAGAAGGCGGCGATCGAATAGATCACGATCAATCGCCGGTCGACCGGAATGCCGATCGCCGCCGCGCGCAGCGGATTGTTCTTGATCGCCACCAGCGACAGGCCGAACGGCGAATTGGCGATCTGCCGCGCCACGAGGAACAGAACGAACAGCACGACCAGGCAATAGGCGTAGCCGTTATGGCCGAACATATCGAAGCGGAAGGTACCGAGGATTGGCTGCATGGTGACGCCCTGCAGGCCGTCGGCGCCGCCGGTCAGCCAGCCGAACTGGTTGGCGAGTTCGCGCAGGATCAGCGCGACGCCGAGCGACACCATGATGCGCGTGAGATCCGAACCGCGCAGCACCAGGAAGCTGGTGACGAAGCCGAGCGCCATGGCCACCAGACCCGCGGCGAACAGCGCCAGCACCGGCTCGTTGATCAGTTCATGTTTGGCGAGCAGTGCGGCCGCGTATGCGCCGACGCCGAAAAATGCCGCGTGGCCGAGCGAGATGATGCCGGCGTAACCGACGAGGAAGTCGAGCGACAGGGCGAACAAAGCGAGCCAGGCGATTTCCGTCAGGATCAGATGACGGGTCGGCAGCAACCAGATCGCGGCAAAGGCGCCGGCCCAGAAAATGATCTCGAGCGGATGCCAGCGCGCGCGGCTCAGCATGCTTTCGGTGGCGCGTCTGATAAGAGGCGAGGTCATGACGCTCTCACTTCGCCGAGGCGCGCGAGAACAGGCCCTGCGGCCGCCAGATCAGAACCACGATAATGATGGTGTAGATGACGAAAGCGCCGAGCTTGGGCACATAATATTTGCCGGCGACATCGCTGATGCCGAGCAGCAGCGAAGCGACGAACGGCCCGGTGATGCTCGAAGTGCCGCCGACCGTCACCACGATCAAAAAGTAGATCATGTATTTCAGCGGAAACGTCGGATCGAGGCCGAGGATTTCGGTGCCGAGCGCGCCACCGAGACCGGCGAGGCCCGACCCGAACGCAAACGTCAGCGCGAAGATGCCGTTGACGTTGATGCCGAGCCCTTGCGCCACGCGCTGGTCGTCAACCGCGGCGCGCAGGCGGCTGCCGAAGCGCGTGCGCGTGAGGATATATTGCAGGCCGATCGCCAGCACGCCGCAGACCACGATGATCAGCAGGCGGTAGCGGCCGATGCCGACGCCGAAGAACTGGAATTGGCCGTGCAGCACTTCGGGCGTATTGGCGAACACCTGCGATGTGCCCATCACGTAGTCGGTGCCGGCCACCGCCATGAAGACGAGCCCGATGGTCAGCAGTACCTGCTCGAGATGCGGCTTGCGATAGACGTGGACATAGACGGCGCGCTCCATCACCAGCCCGATCACGGCGGCGACCAGGAAGGCGAGCGGCAACGACAGGAAGAACGGCACGCCGAAACTGTTGACCAGCACCACGGTGGTGTAGCCGCCGGCCATGGCGAAGGCGCCGTGCGCCAGATTGATGAGGTTCATCAGGCCGAGCGTGACCGACAGGCCGCACGCCAGCACGAACAGCAACATGCCGTAAGCGACGCCGTCGAAGAGGATTGTCAGCATGCTTGGATCACGCGGGTGAGAAAAAACCCTCTCCCCCGTTGGAGGGAGAAGGTTGCTACTTGGTCGGAGATTACTTCTTGATCTTGCCGGGGTCCTTGACGTCGTTGAACGTCTGGAACTCGACATTGTAGAGCTGGCCGTTCTTCTTCTCGACCTTGCGGATGTAGATGTTCTGGATGATGTCGCGGGTTTCGGGATCGATCGAGATCGGCCCGCGCGGGCTTTCCCACTTCATTCCCTTCATCGCCGCGATCAGCGAGTCGCCGTCGGCCTTGCCGCCGGTCTTCTTCAGCGCTTCGTAGATCAGGTGCATGCCGTCATAACCGCCGACCGACATGAAGTTCGGACGGAAATTGTTGGCCTTGGTGAAGGCCTCGACATACTTCTTGTTCATCGGCGAATTGTGATCGGCCGAATACATATGCGCGGTGACGACGCCGAGCACGGCATCGCCCATCTGCGGCAGCAGGTCGTCGTCGGTGACGTCGCCGGGTCCGATGACCTTGATGCCGGCCTTGTCGAGCCCGCGTTCGGCGAACTGCTTCATGAACGTCGCGCCCTGACCGGACGGCACGAATACGAACAGCGCATCCGGCTTGGCGTCGGCGGCGCGTTGCAGGAACGGCGCGAAGTCGGGGTTGGCGAGCGGGATCTTGATCGATTCGATCACCTTGCCGCCGCCGGCGGTGAGCTGGCCGGTGAAGGACTTCTCGGCATCGGCGCCCGGCGCGTAGTCGGACACCATGGTGACGATGTTCTTCATGTTATTCTTGAGCGCGTAGTCGGCGATGATGACCGACGACTGCGGCAGCGTGAAGCTGGTGCGCGCGATATAGGGCGAACGCTCGGTGATCACCGAGGTGCCGGCGGCCATCACCAGTTCGACCACCTTGGCTTCGGTGGCGAGCGGAGCGACGACCATGGCAGCGGGCGTGACTTCGAAGCCGGCCAGAATGCTGACCTTGTCGTTGACGATCAATTCCTGCGCCAGGCGCTTGCTGTTGTCCGGCACGCTCGCGGAGTCGCGCAGGATGACTTCGATCTTTTTGCCGGCGACCATGTCGCCGTGTTCCTTCATATAAAGTTCGACTGCGGCCTTGAGCTGCTTGCCGGTCGAGGCCTGCTGGCCGGTCATGGCGATGACGAGGCCGATCTTGACGGTCTCCTGTGCCTGCGCGGCTCCGAAGCTCATCGTGCCGGCGAGCAATCCTGCCGCGGCAATCTTGAGATAGTTCATTCTAAACCCTCCCGTTTGACGTTTATTGGCGGGGACATTGCCCCAATTTTCGCGCAAAGAAAAGCGCTCCCAAGATCGCACAATGTCGCGGTGCGAAATGGTTGGACGCCCCACTTTATGGGTCAAAAGCCCGCTGTTATGAGGCTAAAGACAGCGTCGCCTGTTCGTACTTGCCGCTGCCCATCTTTCCGTCCGGGAAGATGCCATGGGCGGCGATCCACTCGAAGGATTCCTCGTAGGTTTCCTTGGTGTAGGGCTCGAACACCAGCCGTTCGCCGGGGCCCCAGCGCCGCGTGTCCATCCGCGCATGGAAGCGGTCGGGGAATTCGTTCTTGTAGTAATGCGTATAAAGTTCCGGCCGCAGGTCGATGTCGCGTTGCGCCTTGCGCAGTGCGCGGAAGAATTTACGCAGGTCTTCCGGATCGGGATCGCCGTGGATCATGGTGCCGATCATGAAGGTGGTGTCGATCACTTTGCGGAAGCCGAGTTGTTCGGCAAAGTAATAAGGCCCGCCGAACAGACTGCAGGCCGGCGACTGGCCGTCGAGCAACAACTCCATCCGCTTGAACAGCATGCCGTCGGCGTAATTGAGGTTGATCTGCTCGGGCTTTAGATAGACCTCGAGCGCCTGAACGGTGGCGTAGTGGCTGCCCGACTGGAAGCCGACCGAGACCGGCACGCCGGCGAGGTCTTCCGGCGACTTCACCGGGGAATCGGCCGGCACGAAGATGCCCGCCGGCGATACCGAATAGACGTCCGTATACATTTTGCCGTGGCCGTTGGAGGCCGCGACGTTGACGGTCCAGTGACAGGCGCAGCTTACGCTGGCCTTGCGGCCCTCCTCGAAAGACTGGAACGCGCCGTTGCTGCCTTTGTCGTGGATCTTGCCGTCGGTCGCGCGCATCAGCTCGCGAAATTCATAGTCGAGACCTTCCTGACGGAAATAGTCCTTCTCCTCGGCCACCCATTCCTGCAGCCGGAAATGCGGCTCGATCACGAACTTGGCCATGGCGCGTCTCCCTATGTTTGTTTTGCTGGTAGGATCGCCGGTCTCCAGGGGCTTGTCACGCGCTCAATCGGCATCGAACGTCGACTTGACATAAATCCTAAATAGGACTATATACACCGAATCCCGCCCTTCTACGAGGGGCGTTTGATCAGCGTCATTAGACGTTGGGCGGGGAGCGGTGGCCGGTGGGGGTGTCGGAGATTCGGCGCAACAAACCCATCGGCGGTCCAAGCCGCTTGGTCCCGGCGCGCCAGCCGCGCGTCATGGCGG
>CAISIV010000251.1 GCA_903885555.1 uncultured Hyphomicrobiales bacterium | reverse complement strand
GGCAGAAGCGGCTGGTGAAGCATTTCGGGAAGAAGTTTGCTGAGCGGCCAGAGATCGCGGCGAGGGCGCTGGAACTATACAGCGAACGGTTGCCTGAAGAGCTTGTGCGGTTCTGGCCCGACCAAGCGAGGCGTGCGGTCGAGGATGAGGGCGGCGAACCGGGTGTGTGATTGAGTAGTAGGGATTGTTGGGTGCATTCCCTATATGGCGATTGTTCATCCGGGGGTGCAAATGCACTCAAATGGGGTACCGCATTGGGGTACTGTTGGGTACCGTGGCTTGGGCGAGACCCCGTAAATCTTTGTTTTTATTAGCTTTTAGATGCAGTATTTTGGATGGCTGGGGAACTAGGATTCGAACCTAGATTGACGGAGTCAGAGTCCGCAGTTCTACCGTTGAACTATTCCCCATCTAACCCATTGAAATATCAACGGAATTAGAGATCGTTTTCCAAGCCAAAACCTTCACGGTTTCGGCGCGATCTGCTTGATATAGATGAAAAGGCAGAAACGTCCAGCGTTTTGAAGGGTTTCGGGCACATAAGATCAGTATATTACATCTGCCCGTCATTAACGGATTCTGAGTTGGGGAATTAGCTTCGTTGCTTTCGATATTTGAGAGAAAGCCTATCGGCGGCGCGCATGATTTCGACTTGCCTCGATTTCGCGAATTCGTGGCTGTCTGTCGCTAGTGTCCGGTCGATGTCGCTCCATCGCCACCGGCGTATGCAAGCCGGAAACCCTGCCGCATGGGGAGGCAGCATGCCTGTCGTGACTAGTTCGTCCCAGAGATCGGGAGTGATCGAAAGCTCTCGTGCCCCGCGCTCGCGGTCCACGTATGCTGGAATGTAGGACCGTGTCGGCCTGAACCTGGACGTCATAGGGCGGGCAATATGGTAGCTATTAAAATGCCGAAATTTATGAGAGAACTCGATCAACAAGGTAATTCACTAGAGGCGCCTTAATGACTGATGACAACTCCTCAACCCTTGTTTTCCAACACACACAAACGCAGTTCTACCGGCTTATCTATTCGGATGGGGTTGCGGTCAGTAGCTATGTAGATCCGGGTTCATTTAGATATCAGCTGACGTTTTACCACTTTGATTTTAATCCAATTACTGAAACCCAAAAGGTAGCACCTCACGACAGCGGTAAAGGGTTCAAAGGTCTTGAAACAAAGATCGACCACACACTGAAAAAGATTGACGAGATCTCGGTGATGGTGACGCCAGACAAGCTGTACGAAATCGCAAGTGTTTTGATTGGCAACTTGAATTTGCTTTCGCCAGAGCAGCGTGAAAAATATAATATTCCGGCGCAATTCGTCCTAACCGCTAATGGCCTGGGAGAAAAAATTGATTGATGCCATTCCCGCCATGCAGGTCTACAACGGCGACGCGTTGTTCATCAGTTCGGTGCCTTCGGCAGCGGCGCGACCGTTATCGTTATCATTGCCGGCCATGGAGACCGCTTCACCTGCGGCCTTCAGAATTGAAATAGATACATACATTCCATCTATGAGCGGCGATATGAGCGTTGACAAAAGCATGGACGCGGACGTTGTTTTTCTCTCTCGCATTTTTCTCGCCGGCATTGCACTTGGAATTGTTGGGTTTGTCTTTGCGGTAATTTCGCCATCTTCGTTTACATACGGCGTGGCAACATCAGGCGCTATTTTGGCGACAGTTTCTCTCGTCGCAGGTAAAAGCAAAGCTGAGGCGGAGTAACGTGGACCCCATAACGAGATGGGGCGTTTCGCTTTTCGACCGAGCGAAAAACGCAGGCGGCGGAAAAATTGGATCTGGCGCCTCCCTATTCGGGTTGGGCATTACGTTATCAAAAAATATTCCTACTTGGCCTGAAGAATTTCAATCGGCGTTATGGTGGGCCGCAACACTCTCTGTTGTTTGGGCGCTAATAACTCTTGCAGTCCAAGCCATGTTTGGGGTGAAACCGAAACCATCAGCAGCACCACGTGCGCCTCGAGGCTCGGCAGTTCCCCAAGTCAAATCAGACGTGCCCAAAGGCTGACCATTCCATTTTCAGAACTGGATGAAAATGTTTTCCAGCGCAACCGGAAACACTCGGATTTATCAGGATCAACTTGATGTCGGATTGGAAAACACGATTAGCAAAATCAAGGACTTAGCCCAGAAATCGCGGTTCTACCGTTGAACTATTCCCCAACGGGGTGGCCGGGCAGAGCCTGAAAGGCTGGCGCCGGGCCGTCCGAAGGCCCCTGACATGCGGCAATTCGGCTGATTTGACAAGGGCGGACCGGGGCCCGCCGGGCCCTTTTTCCCTCCAGAAGCCGGAAATCAGGCCGGTTTGCGCGGTAGGGTGACCACGGTGAGCACCGACAGCAGGGCGGCCACGGCGACCGCCACGAAAACCCACTGCGGATTGCCGTGGTCCATGATAGCGCCGAAAATCAGCGGCGAGACGATGCCGCCGATATTGAAGCCGGTGGTAATGAAGCCGAACACCTTGCCGAACGAGCCAGGTGGGGTGACATCGCGCACGATCATGTCCCGCGACGGCATGATCACGCCGTAGAAGAAACCAAACACCGTCATCACCGCGACCAGCGCGGCCGTACCGAAGTTGATTTGCGCGATCAGGAGGGTGGTCGCCGCCATGCCGGCCAGCCCCAGCGCCGCGACAAAGGCGTGGCGCGTGCCGCGCGTGGCGATGACGCCGCCTGCCAGCACGCCAAGTGCCGAGAGCAGCAACAGGCTCGACAGCGCGCTGTTGGCAATGGCCGGCGGTGTGCCGTAGAGCGCGCCGAGCGCGACCACGGAATAATTGAACATGCCGCCGCTGATCATCGCCAGCAGCACGAAGAAGAACAGGTTCATCAGGATCGGCGTCGACAGCAACAGCCGCCAGCCATCGGCGGGTTTGTCCGCGCCATCTTTCGCTACCGGTGCGGCTGCGGGGAGCGGCGCGCCTTCGCGCACCAGCATCAGGATTGCCGCCACGGCAAAGCCGAGCAGTCCGGCGCCGATGAAGGCGCCGCGCCAGCCCCAGAGGCTCTGCATCATCAGCAGGCTCGCGGGCGCGGCCGTCGAACCCATCATGCCGGCGAAGGTGTGAACCGAAAAAGCCTGGCCGATGCGTTCGGACGGAACGTGCTGCGACAGCAGCGCGTAATCGGCCGGGTGATAAACCGTGTTGCCGATACCGGCGAGACCGAACATCGCCACCATCACCCAGAATGAATCCACCAGCCCGACAACAGTGAAGGCGCAGGCGCCGATCAGCAGGCCGATGATCAGGATGATGCGCGCGCCCAGCCAGTCGACGAGGAAGCCGGCGGGTGTCTGCAACGCGGCGGTGATGACGTTGAAGGCGGCAAGTGCCAGGCCGATCTCGGTGTAGCTCACGCCATAGGCTTCGCGCACGAAGGGCAGCAACGGCGCCAGGATCAGAATGTAGTAGTGCGACACAAAATGCGCCGCGCTGACCAATCCGACGAGGCGGACGTGCGACGGCCGCGGTTCGGCCAGAATGTCGGCCGCGTCCGTCATTTAGGCGGTCGCCTTCGGCATCTTGGCTTTCGCATCCTGGATGGCGTGCCAGATGCGCGACGGCGTCATCGGCATTTCCAGGTGCCGGATGCCGTAGTCAGACAGCGCATCGACTACGGCATTCGAAACGGCGCAGAGTCCGCCGGTGGTGCCGGCTTCGCCGCAACCTTTGGCGCCCAGTGCATTGGTCTTGGTCGGCACCGGATGGTTGGCGACGTCGATCATCGGTGCGTCATGGGCGCGTGGCATGGCGTAATCCATGAACGAGCCGGTGACCAACTGGCCGTCGGAATCATAGACCGCCTGTTCGAGCAGCACTTGTCCCAAGCCCTGCATCACGCCGCCCTGGATCTGGCCTTCGACCAGCATCGGGTTGATGACGGTGCCGAGATCGTTGACCGCGGAATATTTCACCACGTGCGTGGCGCCGGTGTCGGGATCGATCTCGACTTCGGCGATATGGCAACCGTTCGGGAATGCCGATGGGATCGCTTCGTCGGTGATGTGATCGACGTCCAGTGAGTTCGGCACGCCTTCGGGCAGCTTCAGTCCGGCGCGCAGCTTTTCCGCCAGTTCGAGAACGCCGATGGAATGGTCGGTACCGGCAACGACAAAGCGTCCGGTCCTGAATTCGATATCGCCCGGCGAGGCTTCCAGCACATGCGAAGCGATCTGCTTGCCTTTTTCGATGACGAGCTTGGAGGATTGCACCACGGCCGCGCCGGCATTCATGATCGAACGCGAGCCGCCGCTGCCGCCGCCGAAGCGCACGTCGTCGCTGTCGCCTTCGATCAGGCGAATGCGGTCGAACGGAATGCCGAGCTCGCTATTGAGTACCTGCGCATAGGCGGTGGCGTGGCCCTGACCGTAATCGAGCGTGCCGGCAATGAGGGTGACGCCGCCATCGTCATCGAAACGGATGCCGCCCAGTTCCTTGCCGCCGCCGGCGGTGACTTCGAGATAACAGCCGACGCCGAAGCCGCGCAGCATCTTGCGCTTCTTGCTCTCGCGCTTGCGCTTCTTGAGGCCGGGATAATCGGCCATCTCCAGCGCCTGCTTGAGCACCGCAGGGAAATCGCCGCAGTCGTAGGTCATGTCGGACGCGGCCTTGAAGGGCAGGTCGCGCGGCTTGATCATGTTGCGCTTGCGCAATTCGATGCGGTCGATGCCGAGTTCGGCGGCCGCCACATCGAGCGTGCGCTCCATGTAGTAGTTGCCCTCCGGGCGTCCGGCGCCGCGATAGGCCGAAACGTGTGTGGTGTTGGTGAACACGCATTTGGTCGCCACTTCGAGCAGCGGTGTGCGGTACAGGCTAGCGACGTTCTTGACCTGGTTCACGGTCGGCAGCAGCGGGCCGAAGCTCGACAGGAAGCCGCCCATGTCGCCATAGCCGGTGGTGCGCACGGCGAGAATATGCGCGTTCTCATCGAAGGCGATCTCGACGACCATATCCTGGGCGCGGCCGTGATGATCGGACACGAAGCTGCCGGAGCGCTCGTCGGTCCATTTGACCGGCCGCTTGAGAGCGCGTGCGCCGTGCAGGATGCAAATGTATTCGGGGTAGACGGTGGCCTTCATCCCGAACGAGCCGCCGACCTGACCGGTCACGACACGAACTTTGTCGGCGGGCGCGCCGAGGATTTCCATCAGCGACGTCTTCATGCCGATGACGCCCTGGCTCGATGAATTCAACGTCCACTTGCCCGTGGCGGCATCGAATTCGCCGAGCGCCACGCGCGGCTCCATCGGATTGACCACCATGCGCTGGTTGGACGTTTCAAGCCGCGTGACATGCTTGGCCTTGGCAAAAGCGGCGGCGACTTTTTCTGCGTCGCCAAAATGGAAATCGAGCGCGGTGTTGTTCGGCGCGCTGTCGTAGAGCTGCGGCGCGCCGGGCTTCACGGCGTTGGCCGCGCCGATCGCGACCGGCAGCGGCTCGATGTCGAGCGTCACCGCTTCGGCGGCGTCCTTGGCTTGGGCAACGGTTTCGGCAATCACACAGGCGACCGGATCGCCGACGAAGCGAACTTTGTCGCCCGACAGCGCCGGCCGTGGCGTGTAGTGCAGCCCGGAGCCGTCGCGGTTTTTGAGCGGCATCATGCATTTGAGGGCGCCGTAATCGGCAAGATCCGCGGCGGTATAGACGGCCAGCACACCCGGCATGGCTTTGGCGGCGGCGGTATCGATACCGCGGATGATGCCGTGCGCCTCGCGGCTGCGGACCATGACGGCATAGGCCTGACCGGCCCGGCCCAGATCGTCGGTGTAGCGGCCATCGCCCCGAACCAGCTTCGGGTCTTCGCTGCGCCTGACCGGCTGGCCCACGCCGAATTTGGTCAAAGAAAGAGCGGCTTCGGTGGTTCTGTCATCCATGCCGGTACATATGGGGGTTTGGGGAGTGGGATGCTCCAAATAAAGCAGCGGGGACGGTTCTACAACACCAGGTTTCGGGAACGAGGGTTGCGCGTGAGCTTGCACCATGTGACGGCGCTGTTACACTTTTCGGGACACGGAAACATATGTCGTCGTCGTGGAGCGCTAGGAGGCGATCCCGGGCCGGCAGGAAGGTTAGAGATCATGAGCGGCGAGGCCGGGGATACCCCGGGCCTCGACCCCTTTGTCGATCGGGTGCCCGATGTGCGGCCCCCGTGGGGTCGGCGGTCGTCTGGACGCCCCGATGCCGGTTTCGGCAGCGATCGGGGCGGTCCCACCTATGCTGCGCTCGATCTGGGCACCAATAACTGTCGCCTGCTGGTGGCGCGCCCGGCCGGCGACGGGTTCCGCGTTATCGACGCCTTTTCCCGCATTATCCGGCTCGGCGAGGGCGTATCGGCCTCCGGCGTGCTGAGCGAAGCCGCGATTGAGCGCGCGCTGGAAGCACTCGCCATTTGCCGCAACAAAATGAAGAACCGGGGCGTCACCCGCGCCCGGCTGATTGCGACCGAAGCCTGCCGCGCCGCCGGCAATGGCGATGTTTTTTTGGCCCGGGTGGCCGAGGAACTCGGTCTCGAGCTCGAGATCATCGACCGCGAGACCGAAGCGACCCTGGCGGCGACCGGCTGCACGCCTTTGATCGATCCGCAGGCCGATGGCGTGGTGCTGTTCGATATCGGTGGCGGTTCGTCGGAACTGGTTCGGCTCGAGCAGTCGCACAAGACCTGGCGTGGACCGCCCTTGCCGCAGATCCGGGGCTGGATTTCGCTGCCGAACGGCGTGGTGACGCTGGCCGAGCGCTATGGCGGTATCCACGTCACCCGCGAGATCTACGAGAACATGGTGGCAGAAGTGTCGGGCCAGATTGCGCCCTTTGCGCGCGATCATGGCGGCGATGGCTTGCGCGGCGTCCATATGCTCGGTACGTCGGGGACCGTAACCACCATCGCAGGCGTCCATCTCAACCTGAAGCGTTATGACCGCAACAGGGTCGATGGCTGCTGGATGGGCGAAACAGAAATCGATGCCGTGCTCGAGAAACTGCTGAACATGAATTATGACGAGCGGATCGCGAGTCCCTGCATTGGCGCCGAACGCGCCGATCTGGTGCTGGCCGGTTGCGCCATTCTCGAAGCCATCCGCCGCGCGTTCCCGTGTCCGCGGCTGCGTGTCGCCGACCGGGGCCTGCGCGAAGGGATGCTGGTGCAGATGATGCGTGACGATGGCGCCTGGAATCGCGACGGCGGCAATCAGACGGCGGCGTCATGACGGGCATGCCAGGCAAAGGCAGCGGTGCGCGCGAACTGAAGGTTCGCGTCAAGACCGGTAAAGGCCGCAAGTTATCATCCAAGCTCTGGCTCGATCGCCAGCTCAACGATCCTTACGTCGCGCGCGCCAAGCGCGAAGGTATGCGCTCGCGCGCCGCCTACAAATTGTCGGAGATCGACGACAAGGTGCACTTTCTCAAGAAAGGCAGCCGCGTGGTCGATCTCGGCGCGGCGCCTGGCGGCTGGAGTCAGGTCGCGGCCAAGCGCATCAACGCACCGAAGCAGGGCCGCGTCGTCGCCATCGACCTTTTGCAGATCGATCCTTTGCCGGGCGTGGAATTTTCACAGCTCGATTTTCTCGATCCAACGGCGCCCGACCAACTCAAGGCTATGTTGGGCGGTCTAGCCGATGTCGTTTTGTCCGACATGGCGGCGAACGCGACCGGACATCGCAAAACCGATCACATCAAGATCGTAGCGCTGGTCGAGGCGGCTTACGAATTCGCCCGTGAAGTATTGGCGCCGGGCGGCACGTTTCTCGCCAAGGTGCTGCAAGGCGGCACCGAAGCGTCGTTGCTCGGCCCGCTCAAGCGTGACTTCGTGACCGTGAAGCACATCAAGCCGGCAGCGAGCCGTTCGGACTCGGCCGAGCTTTATCTTCTTGCTTTGGGATTTAGGGGCGAGGCGGCCTAGCGCCGGTCGCTGAAGGCGTCGGTAAAGCGCAGGCCGCGCTGCGATTCATTCGAGCCGGCGCGGTAGTAACGGATCTCCGGCTGCGAATTGGCCGTGCGCCGTTGCATCGAATTGTCATATTTGCGTTCGGCCTGCTGGCGCTCGCGCAGGCGATCCTTGCGCGCGCGGGCTTCCTTCTCGCGTTTCTTGTCTTCCAGTTCGCGCTGCTTTGACGAAGACGATGTGGTATTGCGCTCCGGTTCTTTGCGCTCCGGCTCCTTGCGGGTGGAAGCGGTGCGCTCGATGCTGTCGTTATTGCGTTGGCGCGGCTTCACGTCGTCCTGTTCGCGTGCCGGTTTGCTGTGCTCGGCTTTTTCAGGTTCGCGGGACTTGTTCTCAGTTTGCTTTACGTCTTCCTGCTTGCGCGGCGTTGCGGCTTGCTCGCGCGGCGGCGCCATCACACGCTCCGGCTCTCGCGGCTTGGCTTCGATGCGGACCTGCGTCTGGCCGTTGCGCTCGCTCGCGTTGCGGACCGGCGGCAAAGGCGTGGGCAGCGGATCGGCAACGGCATCCGCGGGCGGCACGCCTTCGGACGGATCGGACGGAATAGCGGCGACAACCTCATCCTTCTCGTCGGCCGGGCGGACCGGCAGGGCGATGGGTGCCTTGACGGGCTGGTTGATGGCCGGCTCGGGAGTGGCGGGCGATTTGACGTCCGTTGTCGCAGTCTGTGCCGGCTTTTCGGCCGTGCGGGCTTCGCGGGCAAGCCGCTCTTTCTGCTTCTTCTCGTTTGCCGCGTCGGCTTCGCGCTGTTTGCGTTCGCGGGCTTCGATCGCCTCGCGCTGCTTGCGTTCGTGCGCGGTCTCGGCTTCGAGCCGCGTCAACACCTGACGCACTTCTTTCATGTCGCGGTCGCGCGACAGCGCGGATTTGTAATCGGCAATAGCGAGATCGCGCTTGTTGTTCTTCTCGCGCAGGGCAGCGCGCTGGCTGTAGAGTTTCGCATTATTTCCATCGAGCGCGATGAGCTTGTCGAGATCGTTCTCCGCCTTGGCGAAGTTTTTGGTGTCGGTCAGCAGGGCCGCGCGAGTGCGCAGGGCGTTCGCATTGTCCGGCTGGCGCGTGAGCACGGCGTCGTAGTCGGCGATCGCGCCGCCGGCGTCACCCTTGGCCTGTTTGATCTGCGCACGCGACAGCAGGCCCGCGAGATTGTCCGGCTGACGGGTCAGGCCGTCGTTCAGATCGGCCAGAACCTGGCTGGTGTCGCCTTTGGCTTTGCGCAACGCGGCGCGTTCGAAATAGAGATCGGCCGGGCGCGGATCGCGTTTAATCGCCTGCGTGAAATCGGCGATGGCTTTGTCGCTGTCGCCCTTGGCCTTGTAGATCATGCCGCGAGCGCGATAGGGCGCGGCGCTAATGCTGCCGAGTTCGATGGCGCGGCTGAGATCGGTCAGCGCGCGATCGCTTTCATTCTTGGCGAATAGAATCTGGCCGCGTTCGGCATAGGCGAGCGCGTCGATGGTCCCGGCGTCGATCGCCTTGTCGAGATCGGGCATTGCCCGGCCGTAATCCTTCTTGCGTGCTTAAGCCGCGCCGCGCAAAGCGAAGGCGGACACATTGTCGGGCTCGACTTTGAGTATCGTTTCGGCGTCGCGGGCTGCGCCGTCGAGATCGTCGTCTTCAAGCCGCAGTGCGCCGCGCACCTTCAGAATGCGCGGTATCCATGCAAACTTCAGCGCCAGCGTGACGTCCTTCATGGCACGCTTGCGGTCGCCCATGAGCGCCAGCGCTTCGGCGCGCAACGTGTAGGTCATCGGCAAGTTCTGATCGACCATGACGGCGCGGGTATAGACGGCGACCGACCGTTCGAGATCGCCCTTCTTGCGCAGGACCATGGCTTGCGCGGTCAGCGCGCCGACGCTTTTGGGATCGACGCGCGAAGCTTCCTGGTAATCGTGCAGCGCGCGGTCGAGGTCGCCGTTTCCTTCGCGGGCTTCGCCGCGCAGCATGTAATTGCTGTGGCTCGGATCGAGCCGCACGGCGCGGTCGAAGTCGGCGATGGCGCGCGGATACTCTTTCGCGCGCAGATAAATCTGTCCGCGGCCGCTGTAGGGCGTGGCGCGATCGGCACCGAGGCTGATGGCCTTCTGGTAATCTTCCAGCGCGCCGTCGGTGAAGCCGAGATCGCGCCGTACCGCAGCGCGGTTCACGTAAGGCGAGGGATCTTCCGGATCGAGCTTGATGGTGGCGTCGTAGTCGGCGATGGCCTGACCGTAGTTGCCGCGTGCGAACCAGGCGTTGCCGCGGTTCTGGTAGGCGGGCGGGAAATCTGGCGCGAGATCGACGGCGCGGTTGAGGTCGGCGATGGCGTGCGGAACGTCGCCGCGGTCGAGAAAGGCGAGGCCGCGCAGGCTGTAGGCGACGCCGAGCGGTTTGCCCTTGAGCCGTCCGGATTCAATTAGCTTGGCGCAACCGGCTATCCGTTCGAGGGCTACGGCCTCGGACTGATTAGCGCAGGCTTGGGCGGGATTGCCGATATAGGTTCGGCTAGGAGGCAAATCTGTTGCCTCGACCCGTTCGGTCGGCTCGGTGCGCTTACTATCGACACTCACTTCCGTCCGCTGGACACGGGCCTGCGCCTGCGCCGCCATCGGCACGCCAGCCTGAGCGAGCCCATAGGCAAGCCCAGCCAGTCCGAAGGCCTGAATCAGCCATTTTGGCTGTACGCGGCGCATACGCAGTTACCCACTATTAACCATAGTAAAACCGGAAATTACTCGGGATACCAAAGGCTTGTCCAGCAACTAAGGTCCACTGCGGGCGTGTTAACTTCTCGTTATGGTTAATATGGAACTCGGGGATCAGGCCCTGCGCTGGTCCGGCGGCTCAGCCGGGGCGGGCAGCCGGTTGGCTAGTTCGGCTCCCGCATCGTGCGGTAACCGCCAGAAAATGAGGGCGGAGAAGGCCGAAATGGCCGCGACGGCCAGGAAAGCCGGTGGGAAGTCCGCGGCCTGCAAAATGCCGTCGCCGCGGAAATGTAGCGAAAGTTCCACAGCGATGGCGCCGATGGCCACGCCGGCCGCGACGGCCAGCTGCTGGCCGACGCTGACCAGCGCCGTTGCCCGGCTGACGCGGGTATTGTCCACCTCGGCATAAGCGATGGTGTTGATGCTGGTGAACTGCAGCGAGCGGAAGAAGCCGCCGACAAACAGCAGCCCGAGCATCAATGTCAGCGGCGTGCTGGCGGTGAACCAGGCGCAGATGGCGAGAAACACCGCACTGATCAGACCGTTGTAGACGAGGATGGTGCGGAAGCCGAAGCGCCGCAGGATCTTCACCGTCGCCCATTTCATGCCCATGGCGCCGAGCGCGGTGGCGAAGGTGATCGAACCCGACTGAAACGGCGAAAAGCCAAAGCCGACCTGAAGCATCAACGGCAGCAGGAACGGCAGCGCGCCGAGGCCGAGGCGGAACACGAAGCCGCCGGCGACGCTGGCAAAGAATGTCGGCAACCGGAACAGCGTGAGGTCCAGCGCCGGGTTTTCGACGCGGCGGGCGTGCACCAGATAGGCCACGATGAAGCAGGCGCCGGCGATCACCAGCGCCGCCACCACACTGAACGGCAAGAAGTTCAGCCCCAGGATCGACAGGCCGAAGGCGACGCCGGCGATGCCGAGACCGGCCAGAACCATGCCCATCGTGTCGAACGGCTCGCGCGTCTCGGAGCGAATGTCGTCGATGTATCGGGTCGCCAGCACGATGCCGAGCAAGCCGATCGGCACGTTGATAAGGAAGATCCAGTGCCAGGTGGCGTAGGTGGTGATGAAGCCGCCGACCGGCGGGCCCAGCACCGGACCGATCAGCGCCGGCGTCGTCACCCAGGCCATGGCATTGACCAGTTCGCGTTTGCTGATCGAGCGCACCAGCACCATGCGGCCGACCGGCGTCATCATGGCGCCGCCCATGCCCTGGACGATGCGGGCGATGACGAAATCGGTCAGCGAACTCGACAGCGCGCAGCCGATCGAGCCAAGAATGAAGACGCCAATGGCGGCGCGGAACACCGTGCGGGCGCCGAAACGGTCGGCGGTCCAGCCGCTGGCCGGGATGAAAATGGCCAGCGAAAGCAGGTAGGAGGTAACGGCGAGCTTCAGCGCCAGCGGATTGGTGCCGATATCGGCCGCGATCGCCGGCAACGAAGTGGCGATGACCGTCGAGTCCATGTTTTCCATGAACAGCGCGCAGGCAATGATCAGCGGAATGATGCGGTCAGGGCGCATTTTTATTCTTGTTTCCCCGCGAAGGCCCGCAGGTCTTGAACAGCAAAGCGGGGGCGGAAGGAAGTCCCCCCTAGTGTCCCGATTCCGAAGTTCGCAATAGCTTGCAGAACCCACCGATGCGAACTTCGGAATCAAAGGGACACTAGCAAGCATATGATTCTAGTGCGGCTTTGGATTTGAAGTTCCTGTGCGAAATCGCCGCTACAATGGAGGAACTTCAAATCCACCGCACTAGGCCTGTGGGTGTTCATAACAGCCATCCTTGAAACGCCTAGGAATCACCGCTCCACCATGCTAACGACCACCGCCAACCCAAAAGCGGGCCGTGAACGACGCCGGAGACCTCTCCAGCGGCGGGTTTTTCGTAAACCCAAGGCATCCGATGCCTTCGTCCGGTCCTAGACCCTGTTTGGGCGAGGAGTTGGCGATGGCCACGATTAACAATGCAAATCCCCGCGAAGCGCTGACTTTCGACGACGTTCTGATCAGGCCCGGCCTCTCGGAAGTGTTGCCCGGCGAGGCGGACATCCGCTCGAAGATCACGCGGTCGATTTCAGTCAATATCCCGATCATCGCCTCGGCGATGGATACGGTGACCGAATCCCAGATGGCCATCGCCATGGCGCAGGCCGGCGGCATCGGCGTCATCCATCGTAATCTGGAGCCCGACGAGCAGGCGGCGCAGGTACGCCAGGTCAAGAAATTCGAATCCGGCATGGTGGTGAACCCACTGACCATCGAGCCGAGCGCGCCGCTGCAGGAAGCGCTCGACCTGATGAAGGACAACCGGATCTCCGGCGTTCCGGTGGTCGAAGGCGCCGTCAACGGCAAGGCCGGCAAACTGGTTGGCATTCTCACCAACCGCGATGTGCGCTTTGCCACCGATCCGCGCCAGCGTGTTGCCGAGTTGATGACCAAAGACGGCCTCATCACCGTGCGCGAGGGCGTCAGCCAGAGCGAAGCCAAGCGCCTGCTGCATCAGCATCGTATCGAGAAACTGCTCGTCGTCGACGATCAGTATCGCTGCGTCGGCCTGATCACGGTCAAGGATATCGAAAAGGCGGTCGCTAATCCGAACGCCTGCAAGGACGAGCAGGGCCGTCTGCGCGTTGCCGCCGCCACCACCGTCGGCGATAAGGGTTTTGCGCGCACCGAGGCGCTGATCGCGGCCGGTGTCGATCTCGTCGTAGTCGATACCGCGCATGGTCATTCGCAGCACGTGCTCGACGCCGTGCTGCGCATCAAGCGCATGTCGAATCTGGTTCAGGTCGTGGCCGGCAACGTCGCGACGTCGGAGGGCGCCAAGGCGCTGATCGATTCAGGCGCCGATGCCATCAAGGTCGGTATCGGTCCGGGCTCGATCTGCACCACGCGCATCGTCGCCGGTGTCGGCGTGCCGCAGCTCACGGCGATCATGGATTCGGTCGAAGCGGCGAAGAAAGCCGGTATCCCGGTGATCGCCGACGGTGGCATCAAGTATTCCGGCGATCTTGCCAAGGCGTTGGCCGCCGGCGCCGACGTTGCCATGGTCGGATCGCTGCTGGCGGGCACCGACGAAACGCCGGGTGAAGTGTTTCTGTACCAGGGCCGCTCCTACAAGAGCTATCGCGGCATGGGTTCGGTCGGCGCGATGGCGCGCGGCTCGGCCGATCGCTATTTCCAGCAGGACATCAAGGATGCGCTGAAGCTGGTACCGGAAGGCGTCGAAGGCCAGGTCGGCTACAAAGGTCCGGTCAGCAACGTGCTGCACCAGCTCGCCGGCGGTCTGCGTGCCGCGATGGGTTACACCGGCGCCAAGGATCTCGCCGACTTCCACAACAAGGCGCAGTTCGTGCGCATCTCCGGCGCAGGGCTTCGCGAAAGCCATGTCCATGACGTGGTCATCACCCGCGAGAGCCCGAACTATCCGAGCCGGGTGTAGCGGTTACTTCAGCGCAGTCGCGATGGCCGCAATACCGGCGTCGGCGCATTCCTCGTCGTGAATGCTGCCGGGCGCGCCGGCGCAGCCGATGGCGCCGATGAGTTCGCCATTGGCGTGGATCGGTACGCCGCCGCCGACGATCAGCACTTCATCGAGATAGACCAGATGTGGGTCCGGCTCGCCGCTGCGCTCGTCGATGGCTTTCGAAGCCTTGCTGGTGCGGGCGTTCATGCTCGCCGCCGTGTAGGCCTTGCGCCGGGCCGAATCGAGCAGATGCGGACCGGCTTCATCGCTGCGTATCAGCACCATCAGTTGGCCATATCGGTTGGCCACCGCGATGCCGATACGCGGATAGCCGCGGCTGCGCGCCGCTTCGAGCGCCGCGGTCGCGGCCTTCAATGCAAGGTCAACGCCGATGGTCTGGTGATTTAAAATCTCCGACATGGCGTGACTGCCTCACTTCTTGTCGATGAAGGCGCTGACCAGCTTCACCGTCAGCGCCGGCTGTTCTTCCATGATCCAGTGGCCGGAGTTGGCGATGATGCTGCCTTCGACATTGCTGCCGACTTCGCGCATCACCAAAGCCTGCGTCTCGCCGAAGGAATGATCGGCGCCGAGCGCCAGGATCGGCATCGGCAGCTTGCCTTTGGCCTGGAACGCTTTGTTGTCCACGGCGTCCTTGGTGTTGAAGGTCGCGAACTGCTCGAAAGCGTAGTGCATGTTGCCGGGCCGCGCGTAGAGCTTCGCATAGTGGTTACGCGTTGCTTCGTCGATCGCCTTCGGATTGGCCGATAGCTCGTTATAGAAGCGATCGAGATAGATGCGCTCGCGGCCCTTTACCAAGCGGTCGACGTCGGGGCCGCGGAAATTGAAATGCCAAAGCAGGGGGCTCTTGAGGATGTCGTCCCACGGACCGATACCCGGGATCGGCGCGTCGATGATCGCCCACTTCGTGATCCGGTCGGGATACTGCGCCGCGAGCGCGTAGCCGACCATGTTGCCGATGTCGTGGGTGATCAGGTCGGCCTTGTCGACCTTCAACGCGTCCATGATCTTGGCGATGCCCGCACCTTGCGATTTTTTGTCGTAGCCGCCCTCCGGATGGGTTGAGAGACCCATGCCACGCAGGTCGGGCACGATGATGGTGTGGCCCTTCACCAGCGCGGCCGCCATCGGCGCCCACATGTCGCCGGTATCGCCGAAGCCGTGCAGCATGACGATCGCCGGACCCTTGCCCCCGACGCGAACATACATGGAGGCGCCGTCGATCATGATCCGTTCGATGCGGAACCCGGCCGGGAATTTCTCGATCTTGGCGGATGCCGGACAGGCGCTAGCGGTGACGAACAGCGCGACAAGAATATTGGCCAAAATCCGCATGGTGAATGTCCTGTGGTCGGGGAAATCGGGCATACGGTATCAGGCGGCAGGACCGCGACAAGCCGATGTCCGGTAAGCATTTCGGACCTTCGGGGCATTCCGTGGGCCGGGCATCCGGCCTTGCAACATGGGCCGTCCTGCCGTACCGCATGGCTCGGAGCGGAAAACACTAGCGCCAGCTGGAATTTGCCACGCCGGCTCTGGGTATACTCGCTAGTACGTATTGCCGGTGATCGGACGCTGTTAGGGTCCGATTTTGTGCCGGGGAAACAACATCATGTCGATACCAACCATTCTTGCTCCGCTGTTCGTTCAGGTTGCGCTGACGTTCGTCCTGCTGTTTTGGATGGCGTATTCGCGCGCGAGCGCGTTGAAGCAGCGCCAGACGAAGCTGGCTGACATTGCGCTCGGCCAGCCGAATTGGCCGGCGAAAGCGCAGCAGGTTTCGAACAGTTACAACAGCCAGTTCCAGTTGCCGGTGCTGTTCTACGTGCTGACGGCGCTTGCGATCATCACGCGGCACGCCGACTACCTCTTCGTCATCATGGCGTGGCTGTTCGTGCTGACACGGATCGTTCACGCCTACGTTCACACCGGCACAAATTATGTCCGGCATCGCTTCAATGCTTTCGCCGCCGGCGCCGTCATCCTGCTCATCATGTGGGTGATTTTCGCCGTTCGCATTTTGTTAGGATTGCCATGACCCCCGCAGCGCGGCTCGCAGCCGCGATTGAAGTTTTCGGCAATCTCGAAAGCGATCGCCGCCCCGTCGCCGACGCGCTCAAGGCCTGGGGTCTGGCGCATCGTTTTGCCGGTTCGGGTGATCGCGCGGGAATCGCCGGGCTTGTTTACGACGCGCTGCGCCGCCGCGCCTCGAGCGCCTACATCATGGGCGCGGAAACGCCGCGCGCTATTCTGCTCGGCATGCTCAAGCGCGAGCGCGGTCTCGATGTCGAGGCCATCGCGCGGTTGGCCGATGGCGCGGGTTACGGTCCGTCGGCGCTGACGGACGACGAGCGCAAGGCGCTGGAAACCGCCGACCTGACGAAAGCGCCCGCGCACGTCATCGGTGATTATCCCGAGTGGCTTGAGCCGCACTTCAAGAATTCGTTCGGTGCTGCTGCCGCCGAAGAGGGTGCGGCATTGGCGTCGCGCGCGCCGCTCGATCTGCGCGCCAATACCTTGAAGGTGCATCCTGACAAGGCCACCAAGATGCTGTCCGATCTCAGTCCCGAAGACGGCCAATGGTCGCCCTGGGCCCTGCGCGTGAAGCTTGCGGCCGACGCCAAGAGCCCGCCGATCCATGCCGAGCCCGCCTTCATCAAGGGCATGATTGAGGTGCAGGACGAAGGCTCGCAACTGGCGGCGCTGTTCTCGGGCGCCAAGCCCGGCGAGCAGATCATCGATCTCTGCGCCGGCGCCGGCGGCAAGACGCTGGCGCTCGCGGCGATGATGCAGAACAAGGGGCAGGTTTTCGCCACCGACGACGACAAAAGGCGGCTGGCGCCAATCCACGATCGCCTCGCGCGGTCGGGCGCGCGCAACGTGCAGGTCCGTACGCCCAAATCCATCGGCGGCGAGATCGACGATCTGGCCGGCCGTCTGGACATGGTGCTGATTGACGCGCCTTGCACCGGCACCGGCGCGTGGCGCCGCAATCCCGACGCCAAGTGGCGGATGCGGCCGGGCGCGCTGGAACAGCGCCAGAAGGAACAGGCCGAGATCCTCGACCGCGCCGTGCCATTGCTCAAGGCAGGCGGGCGCATCACCTACATCACCTGCTCGGTGCTGGACGAGGAAAATGGCGCTCAGGTGCGTGATTTCCTGAAGCGGCATCCGGAGTTTTCCGTCGTGCCGCCGACCGAGGTCGTGAAGGCACTCGGCGCGCGCGCCGAGGCGTTCTCGAAGGCGGCGCGGCTGTCGGACGAGGGTATCCTGATGACTCCGCGCACCACGGAAACCGACGGGTTCTTCGTCAGCATCCTCAAGCGCGGCTGACCGAAAAGCCACACCGCGGCGCGTTAACGCTTCGGCAACGCGAATACCCCGATTGCGCCGCAATCCCGGCCAAGATTCTCCCCGATACTTTAGTGTCTGGAAGCCTCGTTATCGTCTTTCCGAGGTTTCCTGAAATGTTAGTGGCCAGCCGCGATCCGTTCCATGGAACGCACGATGTTCCTCCGGCCCCGAGCGGCGGTGGGCGCATCGCCCGCACCATGAGCCTGCTGCAGGTCGTCGGTACGGTGCTGGCGATCCCGGTCGGCCTCGGCAGCGCCTATTCCATGTACAAGGCGAACTTCAGTGCGGAAGCCTCCTGCCAGAGCCTGCGCGCCAATATCGTCCTGATCCTGGACAAGAGCGTCGATGCCAGCGCCCGCCACATGCTGGTGCGGCGCGACGTCGAGGCTTTCGAGAAGACCTGCGGGAGTGTCGATCCGGACGCCGCGGCGGCGTTCAAGACCTTGCTCGCAACCGACAAGCAGATCGCGGCCGTTGCCACGGTGCCGGTTCGCCGCGTCGAAGCGCAACCGAAGCCGGTCGAACGCAAGGCCGACACGAAAGCCGATGTGAAGGTCGAAGCGAAAGTTGAGACCAAGGTCGAGACCAAACAACAGCCCGCCGCCAAGCCGGCAGCGGTTGTCGCCGCGCTTCCGGCAGTTTCGCCGCGCGATGCCGCGACCTCCGATGCCGAGTGGCTTGAAGCGGTGCGTGGCGCGCTCGTCGCGCGCGCGCCCGAGCCGGCCGCTGAAATTGTCGCGTCGAAGGTCGAACCCAAAGTCGAGGCCAAGCTCGCCGAGCCCAAAGCTCTGGAGTCGAAGGCTTTGGAAGCCAAGATTTTGGAGACCAAGCCTGTCGAAGCGAAAACGGCGATTGCCGCGCCGCTGGTGCGTCAGGCTGTGCGTGAAGCGCCGCCGATGAGCATCGAGAATGTGCGCACGCCGCCGCTGGCGACCGTCGCCGCGCCGGCGCTACCGCCGCCGGCTGCCGTCGCGAGCGTGCCCGAGCCGCAGCTTGAGAAGGTTCGTGCTGACGACAGTCATCCGGTGCCGCCGGAAGCGATTCCGGAGCAGGCTGCGGACGCGACGCCGCCGGAAGAACGCTCACGCATCGGCCAGTTGATCTCGCATATTCCGTTCGCGAACCGGCTGCTCGACAGGTAACGGACTGGTCGGGCGCTCACCGCGCCGCCAGTGCGAGATGGTGTCGATATCGTCCTCGACGTTCCAGCGTCCGGGCTTGCCCGGCGCGCGCACAGCCTCGGCAACGCGCGTGAGAAACCCCGCGCGCGGCATTTCGTGAAAGCCCATGCTGGTCCACAGCGGCCCAATCAGCTTGCCGTCGTTGAAGCGATAGCCCCATTTGGCGAGGTGCCAGTTGAGCACCGTCATGCCGATGCGCGCCGCGTTCGATTCATTGGTGAACTGCGACTCCGACGTAAAGCCCGCGCCGTAGCCGATGCCGTAGCCGCCGCCGGCAAGATCGCCGCGGTCGTTCCACACTTCGAATGAATGCACGTGGCCGGCGTCGTAGGCGTCGGCGTAGAGCCGCATCATCTGCGGCGTGATCCAGGTGAGATGCCAGCGGCCTTTGCGGCGTCCAGCGCAAGCGGCGATGACGCGCTCGATATCGCGGTCGAAGGTCACGGTGTAGCGATGCTGGCGCATCGTTTTGCCGAGATTCTTCGAGATGTGCATGTCGTCAAACAGCAGCGCCGAGCGCTGCGGCGGCGACCACCATTTCAGCGGCGCGACATGCGCCAGTGGGTACAGGCCGCGCCGGTAGGCTTCGAGCAGCGTCTCCAGCGTCAGTTTGCCATGGACCAGGCCGGCCAGCCCCGGCGGATTGTCGAGCGCGCGCTCGGGATCGGGCAGGGCGTAATTCGGCGACAGCAGTTCCTCGGTAAAGATCTTGGCGAAACCGGGCAGCGCGCCGAGGCGCGAGGGTTTGAAAAGCCGCGCCGCGGCCAGCGTCCAGCGTTCCGCCATGTCGAGCGGGCTCTCCCGGAACAGCGCCGCGCGCCGGCCTGCCGGGTCATTTGCCGCGATATGCGCCATATGGTCGGCGTGGATGCTCAAGCGCTGCCTTAAAGTGTGGAAATGGCGAAATTCTTGGCTCTTATGTCTCACGCCGGGGCTAATGGAGGGTTATCTGAAAGGCTCGAAATCGGGTGTAGTTAACCGGAGCCTGACGCGCCTTGACCCCACCAGCGTTGAACCCCAAAACGCCTCTTAAATCGTCTTTTGCGGCGCCCGATTCAGGGCCGGCCCCGGGTCACCTGCCCATGCATGACAAGATTCTGATCGTCGATTTTGGCTCCCAGGTTACCCAGCTCATCGCGCGCCGGGTGCGGGAGGAGAAGGTCTATTCCGAGATCGTGCCGTTCCAGAAGGCCGAGGAAGCCTTCCGGGCCATGAAGCCGAAGGCCGTCATCCTGTCGGGCGGGCCGGCTTCGGTGCTCGACAAGGACGCGCCGCTGGCGCCCCAGGCGATCTATGAGGCCGGCGTACCGGTGCTCGGCATCTGCTACGGCGAGCAGGCGATGGCGCACCAGCTCGGCGGCAAGGTCGAGGCCGGCCATCACCGCGAATTCGGCCGCGCCGAAGTCGAGATCATCGCCGACAGCCCCATCTTCGAGGGCGTCTGGGAAAAGGGCGGCAAATATCCGGTCTGGATGAGCCACGGCGACCGCGTCACCGAACTGCCGCCGGGCTTCCGTGTGCTCGGCCAAGCGCCAAACTCGCCGATCTCCATCATCGGCGACGACAAGCGCAAATTCTACGCGACGCAATTCCATCTCGAAGTGATGCACACGCCGCAAGGCGCGGCGCTGATCCATAATTTCGTGCGCAACATCGCGGGGCTAACCGGTGACTGGACCATGCGCGCCTTCAAGGATGAGGCAATCGAGAAGATCCGCGCGCAGGTCGGCAAGGGCCGCGTCATCTGCGGATTGTCCGGCGGCGTCGACAGCGCGGTAGCGGCGGTCTTGATCCACGAAGCGATCGGCGAGCAGCTCACCTGCGTGTTCGTGGACCACGGTCTGCTGCGGCTCGCCGAAGGCCAGAAGGTCGCGTCGCTGTTCCGCGACAGCTACAACATTCCTTTGGTGCACGTGAACGCCGAGGACACGTTCCTCGCGGCGCTGGCCGGCGTCGACGATCCGGAAAAGAAGCGCAAGATCATCGGCGGCCTGTTCATCGACGTGTTCGACGCCGAGGCCAAGAAAATCGGCGGCGCCGATTTCCTCGCGCAGGGCACGCTCTACCCGGACGTGATCGAAAGCGTATCGTTCACCGGCGGGCCGTCGGTGACCATCAAGTCGCATCACAATGTCGGCGGCCTGCCGGCGCGCATGAAGATGAAGCTGGTCGAGCCGTTGCGCGAATTGTTCAAGGACGAGGTGAGGGCGCTCGGCCGCGAGCTCGGCCTGCCGGAAGCGTTTGTCGGCCGGCATCCGTTCCCTGGGCCGGGCCTGGCGATCCGCATTCCCGGCGCCATCACCAAAGAGAAATGCGACATCCTGCGGCTGGCGGACGAAATCTACATCGAGGAAATCCGTCGCACCGGCCAGTACGACGACATCTGGCAGGCGTTTGCCGTGCTGCTGCCGGTCAAGACCGTCGGCGTGATGGGCGACGGTCGCACCTATGAATATGTCATCGGCCTGCGCGCCGTAACCTCGGTCGACGGCATGACCGCCGACTTCTATCCTTTCGACATGAAATTCATCGGCCACGTCGCGACCCGGATCATCAACGAGGTCAAAGGCGTCAATCGCGTGGTCTAT
>CAISIV010000250.1 GCA_903885555.1 uncultured Hyphomicrobiales bacterium | reverse complement strand
GCTATCTGTTCAATTCGACCATCGCCGGCATCGAAAAGGCTGACGCGCTGCTTATCATCGGCGCCAATCCGCGCCGCGAGGCCGCGGTGCTCAATGCCCGCATCCGCAAGCGCTCGCGCGTTGGCAATTTCCCGATCGCGCTGATCGGCGAGAAGGCCGACCTGACCTATTCATATGACTATCTCGGCGCCGGCGCGGAAACGCTGGCCGGTCTCGCCAAGACCAAGTTCGGCGAAGCCTTCAAGGCGGCGAAGAACCCGCTCATCATCCTCGGCGCAGGTAGCCTGGCCCGCAAGGATGGCGCGACTATCGCCTCGCTCGCCGCCAAGGCGGCGACCGAATTCGGCGTCATTGCCGAAGGCTGGAACGGTTTCTCGGTGCTGCACACAGCGGCGTCCCGCGTCGGCGCGCTCGATATCGGTTTCGTGCCGGGCAAGGGCGGCAAGACGGCCGCCGAGATGGCCGCCGGTGCCGCGCAAGTTCTGTTCCTGCTCGGCGCCGACGAGATCGACGTCGCGGCAGGTCCCTTCGTCGTTTACATCGGCACGCACGGCGACAAGGGCGCGCATCGCGCCGACGTCATCCTGCCGGGTGCTGCCTATCCGGAAAAATCCGCGATCTACGTCAACACCGAAGGACGCGTGCAGATGGCCAACCGCGCCGCGTTCCCGCCGGGCGATGCCCGCGAGGACTGGGCGATCCTGCGCGCTCTGTCCGACGCGCTCGGCCACAGACTGCCCTATGACTCGCTGGGCGCGCTGCGCCAGGCGCTGTTTGCTGCGCATCCGCACATGATGCGGCTCGACCAGATCCAGACTGCCGATGCGGCGGCGCTGTCGAAGCTCGCCACGGTCGGCGGTTCGTTCGACAAGGCGCCGTTCGCGGCTACGGTCACGGACTTCTATTTGACCAATCCGATCGCGCGGGCGTCCGCCATCATGGCCGAATGTTCGGCGCTGGCGAATTCGGCTGCCAAAACGGCGGCGGAGTAGGGCGATGGCAGAAATCTTCTTCAGCTATATCTGGCCGGTCATCATCATGGTGGCGCAGTCGCTGTTGCTGCTGGTGATCCTGCTGGTGGCGATCGCTTACGTGCTGCTGGCCGACCGCAAGATCTGGGCGGCGGTGCAGATGCGCCGCGGTCCAAACGTGGTCGGACCCTGGGGTCTGTTCCAGTCCTTCGCCGATCTGATCAAGTTTGTGCTGAAGGAGCCGGTGATCCCGTCCGGCTCCAACAAGGGCGTGTTCCTGCTGGCGCCACTGGTCACTTGCGTGCTGGCGCTTGCCGCCTGGGCTGTCATTCCCGTGAATGTCGGCTGGGCCATTGCCGACATCAATGTCGGCGTTCTCTACATCTTCGCGATCTCGTCGCTGATGGTCTACGGCATCATCATGGCGGGCTGGGCGTCCAATTCGAAATACGCTTTTCTTGCCGCGGTCCGTTCGGCGGCGCAGATGGTGTCCTACGAAGTCTCGATCGGCTTCGTCATCATCACCGTGTTGCTGTGCGCCGGTTCGCTGAACCTCACGGCCATCGTCAACGCGCAGGATACCAAATATGGCGCGCTCGGCTGGTACTGGCTGCCGCTGTTCCCGATGTTCATCGTCTTCTTCATCTCGGCGCTGGCTGAAACCAACCGCCCGCCGTTCGATCTGGTCGAGGCGGAATCCGAACTGGTCGCCGGTTTCATGGTCGAATACGGCTCGTCGCCCTACATGATGTTCATGCTTGGCGAATACGTCGCCATCGTCACGATGTGCGCCATGGCGACCATCATGTTCCTCGGCGGCTGGCTGTCGCCGCTGCCGTTCGCGCCTTTCACCTGGATACCGGGCGTGGTCTGGTTCTCGCTCAAAGTGCTGTTCATGTTTTTCATGTTCGCCATGGTCAAGGCGATCGTGCCACGCTACCGCTACGATCAATTGATGCGTCTCGGCTGGAAAGTGTTTCTGCCGCTGTCGCTGGCGATGGTGGCGATCGTCGCCGGCGTCCTGCAGTACGGCGGCCTGGCAGCGGGAGCGGTGAAATGAGACTGGACCGCGCGGCAAAGGCTTTGTTCCTCTGGGAGTTCGTGACCGCCTTCGTGCTGGCCATGCGCTACTTCTTTGCGCCCAAGGCAACGCTGAACTATCCGTTCGAGAAGGGACCGATTAGCCCGCGCTTCCGTGGCGAGCACGCGCAGCGCCGTTATGCCAACGGCGAAGAGCGCTGCATCGCCTGCAAGCTCTGCGAGGCGATCTGTCCGGCGCAGGCCATCACCATCGAAGCGGGGCCGCGCCGTAACGACGGTACCCGCCGCACCACGCGCTATGACATCGATATGGTGAAGTGCATCTATTGCGGCCTGTGCCAGGAAGCATGCCCGGTCGACGCCATCGTCGAAGGCCCGAATTTCGAATTCGCCACCGAGACCCGTGAAGAGCTGTACTACGACAAGGAACGGTTGCTCGCGAATGGCGACCGCTGGGAACGCGAGATCGCGAAAAACATCGCGCTCGACGCGCCCTACAGGTGATCCGATGATAGCCGCGTTGTTCTTTTATCTGTTTGCCGGGCTTTGCGTCGCGAGCGCCTTCATGGTGATCGCGTCCAAGAACCCCGTGCATTCGGTGCTCTATCTCATCCTCGCCTTCGTCAACGCGGCCGGACTGTTCGTGATGATCGGCGCCGAGTTCCTGGCGATGATCCTGATTGTTGTCTATGTCGGCGCGGTCGCGGTGCTGTTCCTGTTCGTCGTCATGATGCTCGACGTCGACTTCGCCGAGTTGAAGCAGGGCGCGCTGCAGTATCTGCCGATCGGCCTGTTGATCGGCGGCATCTTCATCGCCGAACTGCTGCTGGTTGTCGGCGCCTGGGTCATCGGGCCCGGCGTGCCGCAGGCCATCGTTGCGCCGATCCCGACGGGGATTTCCAACACCGAGGCGATCGGCCTCGTGCTCTATACGAAATACGTCTACTTCTTCCAGGCCGCCGGCATGATCCTGCTGGTCGCCATGATCGGCGCCATCGTGCTGACGCTGCGTCACAAGGAGCGCGTGCGCCGGCAGAGCATCGCCGAGCAGGTGGCGCGGACGCCGGCGATGTCGATCGAGGTCGTCAAGGTTCGCACCGGGCAGGGGCTTGGCAGTAATAGTTTTGGGAGCAACCCATGACCATTGGCCTCGGACATTATCTCTCGGTCGCCGCGATCCTGTTCACGCTAGGGATCTTCGGCATCTTCCTGAACCGCAAGAACGTCATCATCATCCTGATGTCGATCGAACTCATTCTACTTGCCGTGAATATCAATCTGGTGGCGTTCTCGACCCATCTCGGCGACATCGTTGGCCAGATTTTCGCGCTGTTCGTGCTGACTGTCGCTGCTGCCGAAGCCGCGATTGGTCTCGCCATCCTCGTGGTCTACTTCCGTAATCGCGGTTCGATTGCGGTTGAAGACGTCAATATGATGAAGGGATAGCGCATGATCCCGAAAAGTGGGCACCGGTTTTCGGATCAGATCATGCGCAAAAAGAAGTACGTTTAGATGTATCAGGCCATCGTCTTCCTGCCGCTCCTCGGCGCCATCCTGGCCGCGATTATCGCGCTGGGTGGCGCGCGCGCTCGTTTCCCCGGCAAAGCACCGCCGCCGGGTTTGTCGGACGGCGAGACGCATCACGCCGCGCATGACGATCACGCGCATGAGGCGCACGCTCACGATGCCCATGGCGGCCATGACGGTCACGGTCCGGCCGAGCCGGCGGCTGCCGGGTCGCGCACCGCCGAGCTGATCACCACCACGCTGTTGATGATCTCGATGATCCTGTCGTGGATCGCCTTCGTGCAGGTCGGCTTCGGCCACGAGGGCAACGTCCGCGTGCCGATCATGAGCTGGATCGTGTCCGGCGATCTCAAGATCGATTGGGCGCTGCGCATCGACACGCTGACCGCGGTGATGCTGGTCGTCGTCAACTCGGTGTCGGCCTTCGTGCACCTCTATTCCATCGGCTACATGCACGAGGACCCGTACCGCCCGCGGTTCTTCGCCTATCTCTCGGTCTTTACCTTCTTCATGCTGATGCTGGTGACGTCGGACAACCTGGTCCAGATGTTCTTCGGCTGGGAAGGCGTGGGTCTCGCCAGCTACCTGCTGATCGGCTTCTGGTACCAGAAGCCGGAAGCCAATGCGGCGGCGATCAAGGCCTTCGTCGTCAACCGCGTCGGCGATTTCGGCTTCGCGCTCGGCATCTTCGCGCTGTTTGCGATGGTCGGCGCCGTCGACCTCGACACCGTGTTCGCGCAGGCGCCGACGCTGACCGGCAAGACCATGTGGTTCTTCGGCTACCACCCGGATGCGCTGACCATCATCTGCCTGCTGCTGTTCATGGGCGCGATGGGTAAATCCGCGCAATTCCTGCTGCACACCTGGCTGCCGGACGCCATGGAAGGCCCGACGCCGGTCTCCGCGCTGATCCACGCCGCCACGATGGTGACCGCCGGCGTGTTCATGGTGGCGCGTCTGTCGCCGTTGTTCGAACTGGCGCCGAACGCCCAGACCTTTGTCACCTTCATCGGCGCGACCACGGCGATCTTTGCCGCCACCATCGGCCTCGTGCAGAACGACATCAAACGCATCGTCGCCTATTCGACCTGTTCGCAGCTCGGCTACATGTTCGTCGCCATGGGCTGCGGCGCTTACTCGGTCGGCATGTTCCATCTGTTCACGCATGCCTTCTTCAAGGCGCTGCTGTTCTTAGGGTCAGGCTCGGTCATCCACGCGATGCATCACGAGCAGGACATCCGCCACATGGGCGGCCTGAAGGATCGGATCCCCTTCACCTACATCGTCATGGTGATCGGCACGCTGGCGCTGACCGGCTTCCCGCTGACCGCCGGCTATTTCTCCAAGGACGCCATCATCGAAGCCGCCTTCGTCGGCAAGAACCCGATGGCGCTTTATGCCTTCACCTGCACTGTTGCGGCCGCGCTGCTGACGTCGTTCTACTCGTGGCGTCTGGTGTTCAAGACCTTCCACGGCGAGCCGCACGACCGGCAGCACTGGAAGGCGGCGCATGAAAGCCCGATGACCATGCTGATCCCGCTGGGCTTCCTGGCGATCGGCTCGTTCCTCGCCGGTCTGCCGTTCAAGGAATTCTTCGCCGGTCACGGCGTCGAGCATTTCTTCCGTGAATCGCTGACCTTCGCCAAGACCAATACGGTGCTGGAAGACATGCACCACGTGCCGCTGCACGTCGCGCTGCTGCCGACGGCGATGATGGTGATCGGCTTTGTGATCTCCTGGTACTTCTACATCCGCCGCCCGGACATTCCGGTCGAACTCGCGCGCCAGCATTCGTTCCTGTACCGCTTCCTGCTCAACAAGTGGTACTTCGACGAGCTTTACGAGATCATCTTCGTGCGTCCGGCCAAATGGATCGGCCGCGAGCTGTGGAAGAAGGGCGACGGCTGGCTGATCGACGGCTTCGGCCCCGACGGCGTCTCCGCCCGCGTGCTCGACGTCACGCGCAACGTGGTGCGGCTGCAGACCGGTTATCTCTATCACTACGCCTTCGCCATGCTGATCGGCGCCGCCGCCTTCATCACCTGGTTCATGTTTTCGGCGGGGATTCATTAAATGACCTGGCCGATCCTCTCACTCGTTACGTTCCTGCCGCTGATCGGCGCGCTGCTGATCATGGTGATGGTGCAGGGCAATGGCCCGCTCGCCAAAGGCACCGCGCGCTGGGTTGCGATGTGGACCACGCTGGTCACCTTCGCGATCTCGCTGGTGATGGTGGTGCGCTTCGATCCGTCCACGGCCGACTTCCAGTTCGTCGAAAAGCTGCCCTGGCTCGGCGTCGCCGCCTATCACATGGGCGTCGACGGTATTTCGCTGCCCTTCGTCATCCTGACCACAGCCTTGATGCCGATCTGCATTCTCGCCAGCTGGACCTCGATCCAGAAGCGCGTGAAGGAATACATGATCGCGTTCCTGGTGCTGGAAACGCTGATGATCGGCACCTTCTCGGCGCTCGACCTGGTGCTGTTCTATCTGTTCTTCGAAGGCGGCCTGATCCCGATGTTCCTGATCATCGGCGTCTGGGGCGGTCAGCGCCGCGTCTATGCCAGCTTCAAGTTCTTCCTCTATACGCTGGCCGGCTCCGTTCTGATGTTGCTCGCCATCATGGCGATGTACTGGGAGGCGGGGACCACCGACATCCCGGCGCTGATGAAGCACGGCTTCCCGCTCGGCATGCAGAAATGGGCGTGGCTGGCGTTCTTTGCCTCCTTCGCCGTGAAGATGCCGATGTGGCCGGTGCACACCTGGCTGCCCGACGCGCACGTCGAGGCCCCGACCGCGGGCTCCGTGATCCTGGCCGCCATCCTGCTGAAGATGGGCGGCTACGGCTTCCTGCGCTTCTCGATCCCGATGTTCCCGGCGGCGAGCCACGACTTCGCGCCGCTGATCTTCACGATGTCCGTTATCGCCATCATCTACACTTCGCTGGTGGCGCTGATGCAGGAGGACGTGAAGAAGCTGATCGCCTATTCGTCGGTGGCGCACATGGGTTTCGTCACCATGGGCATCTTTGCCGGCACCACGCAGGGCATCGCCGGCGGCATCTTCCAGATGATTTCGCACGGCATCGTGTCCGGCGCGCTGTTCCTCTGCGTCGGCGTGGTCTATGACCGCATGCATACGCGCGAGATCGCGTTCTACGGCGGCCTCGTCAATCGTATGCCGGTCTACGCCGCGATCTTCATGGTCTTTACGATGGCCAATGTCGGCCTGCCGGGCACGTCGGGCTTTGTCGGCGAATTCCTGACGCTGATCGGCACGTTCAAGAACAACATCGCCGTGGCGTTCTTCGCCACCTTCGGCGTCATCCTGTCGGCCGGCTATGCGCTGTGGCTGTACCGCAAGATGGTGTTCGGCACCCTCAAGCCCGCGGTCGCGCACATCACCGATATCGGCTGGCGGGAAGGCGTGATTTTCGCCCCGCTGGTCGTGCTGACGATCCTGTTTGGTGTGGCGCCCAAGCCGGTGCTCGACATGTCGGCGGCGTCGGTGACGCAACTGCTCGACGGCTACAACAAGGCGGTCGCCAAGCTTGAAGCGCCAAAAACGGCGGCGCTGAAGACCGACTTGCCAATCGTCATCCCTGTGAGCGTCCCTCAATGACCGCGCATCTTCAACCATTGATGCCGGTGCTGCCCGAACTCATTCTGGCGTTCGGCGCTATGCTGATGCTGATGATCGGCGTCTGCATCGTGCAGAGCGAACGCAGTGCTTCCATCGTCAACGCCTGGTGCGTCGCCATTCTGGTGGCGGTTGCCTGGGTGTTGTTGATGTATGTGCCGGCCGGGCGCACCGAATTGTTCGGCGGCAGCTTCGTGGTCGACGACTTCGCGCGTTTCCTCAAAGTTCTGACCGTGATCGGGTCGGGCGGGGCGCTGTTGCTGTCGTTCAACTATCTCAACGACATCAAGCAGCAGAAATTCGAATACGGCGTGCTGTTCCTGCTGTCGACGCTCGGCATGATGATGCTGATCTCGGCCAACGACTTGATCGCGCTCTATCTCGGCCTCGAATTGATGAGCCTGCCGCTCTACGTTGTTGCCGCCTCCAATCGCGACAGCATCCGCTCGACCGAAGCAGGCCTGAAGTATTTCGTTCTCGGCGCGCTGTCGTCCGGCATGCTGCTGTATGGCGCTTCGCTGATCTACGGCTTCACCGGCACGGTGAACTTCGCCGGCATCGCCAAAGCGACCAGCCACGGCGCCACGCTCGGCCTGATCTTCGGTCTGGTGTTCCTGTTCGTAGGCTTCTGCTTCAAGATTTCGGCGGTGCCGTTCCACATGTGGACGCCCGACGTTTATGAAGGCTCGCCGACGCCGGTCACCGCCTTCTTTGCCGCCGCGCCCAAGGTCGCCGGCATGGCCATCTTCGTGCGCGCCACCGTGGTGGCGTTCCCCGGCATTACGCACGACTGGCAGCAGATTGTTGTGTTCGTCTCGATTGCCTCGATGGTGCTCGGCGCTTTCGCCGCCATCGGGCAGAAGAACATCAAGCGCCTGTTGGCCTATTCCTCGATCGGCCACATGGGCTTTGCGCTGGTCGGTCTTGCCGCCGGCACGCAGGAAGGCGTGCAGGGCGTTCTGATCTATATGTCGATCTATGTCGTGATGACGCTCGGCACCTTCGCCTGCGTTTTGTCGATGCGGCGTGACGGCATGCTGGTGGAAAACATCAGCGATCTGGCCGGATTGGCGCGTACCCAGCCGGGCATGGCGTTCTTCTTGGCGATGCTGCTGTTCTCGCTTGCCGGCATTCCGCCGCTGGCGGGTTTCTTCGCCAAATTCTATGTGTTCCTCGCCGCCATCAAGGCCGGACTCTATGTGCTTGCCGTCATCGGCGTGCTGGCGAGCGTGGTGGGCGCTTACTACTACCTGACCATCGTCAAGATCATGTATTTCGACGAGCCGGCCAAAAGCTTCCAGGACATGCCTGGACTGCTGCGGTTGGTGCTGGCGATCACGGGTCTGATCAATATTCTGTTCTTTGCCTATCCGGGGCCGCTGCTTGGCGCGGCGACGGCGGCAGCGAAATCTCTGTTCTGAGCCCTTTGCTCGAATAGAAAACCGATGAACCGCGAAGCCACGGACCTGGCGGGGGTCCGGACCATAACTTACGAGACGCTCGGCTCCACCAATGCCGAGGCGCTGGCGCGTGCACGTGCCGGCGAGCGGGGACCGTTGTGGATCACCGCCGCGACGCAAAGCGCCGGCCGCGGCCGCCGCGGCAGTACCTGGGTCTCCACACCGGGCAATCTCTTCGCCACGCTACTGCTGACAGAACCCTCTGTGCCTGACGTCGCCTCGCAACTGTCCTTCGTCACGGCGCTGGCGCTGCACGATGCCGTCGCTGAGTGCGCGCCGCAGCTCGGGCCGCTGCTGAAGGTGAAATGGCCCAACGACCTGCTGCTGGGCGGCGCCAAGCTCGCCGGCATTCTGATCGAAGCCGAAAGCAATCCAGTGTTTGCGGTCGCCGTTGGCATCGGCGTGAACTGCGCCGCGCACCCCGATGACACGCCGTACCCGGCGACCGATATGGCCGCCGCCGGCGCTCTCGTGGCGCCCGCGGCGTTGCTGGGCGTGCTATCGCTCGCTTTTGTCCGGCGGCTCGCGCAATGGCAGCGCGGGCAGGGCTTTGCCAGCGTGCGCGCTGACTGGCTCAAGCGCGCCGCAGGCCTTGGCCAGGATATCCGCGTCCGCCTGCCGGAACGCGAACTGTCGGGCCGCTTCCAGGGTCTCGATGATATGGGCCGCCTGCTGTTGCAAGCGGAAGGCCGCGTGACACCCGTCACGGCCGGTGAAGTCTTCGATTTAGGTCAAAACTGATGAACCAACAAAAACAAGAACTCGTCTTCGCGCCGCTCGGCGGCATCGGCGAAATCGGCATGAACCTGTCGATCTACGGGCTCGGCGACGGCAAGACCCGGAGCTGGCTTGCGGTCGATCTTGGCGTGTCCTTCGCGGCGGAGGAGCATCTGCCCGGCATCGATCTGATCCTGCCCGACATCCGGTACTTGACGCAGGAGCGTAAAAATCTCGCCGGGCTCATCCTCACGCATGCGCATGAAGACCATTACGGCGCGCTGATCGACTTGTGGCCGAAGTTGAAAGTGCCGGTCTACGCCACGCCATTCACCGCGGCGCTGCTCGCCGCCAAATGCGCCAACGAGCCGGGCGCCCCGGATATTCCCGTCACCATCGTCAAGCTCGGCAGCCGCTTCAACATCGGCCCGTTCGACGTCGAGCTGGTGTCGATGGCGCATTCGATTCCGGAATCCAACGCGCTGATCATCCGCACGCCCTGCGGCACCGTACTGCATACCGGCGACTGGAAGATCGATCCGACGCCGATCCTCGGCGATGTCACCGACGAGAAGAAGCTGCGCGCGCTCGGCGAAGAAGGTTGTCTGGCGCTGGTTGGGGACTCCACCAATGCCGTTCGCGAAGGCCGCTCGCCGTCGGAGGCCGACGTCGGCAAGACCATCGCCGAGCTGATCGGCGCCGCGAAGGGCCGCGTCGCGGTGACGACCTTTGCCTCCAACGTCGCCCGCCTGCGCACGGTGGCGGAAGCGGCGCGGGCCTGCGGCCGCGAAGTGGTCGTGGTCGGCCGCGCTATGGAACGCATTTCGCAGATCGCACGGGAATGCGGCTATCTCGAAGGCGTGCCTGATTTCCGTCCGGCCGATGCCTACGGCTACCTGCCGCCGAACAAGGTCGTGGCGCTGTGCACCGGCAGCCAGGGCGAGCCGCGCGCTGCGCTGTCGCGCATCGCCACCGACCAGCATCCCGACATCACGCTGTCGCGCGGCGACACGGTGATTTTCTCGGCCCGCACCATTCCGGGCAACGAGAAGGAGGTCGGCAAGATCATCAACGGGCTGATCGACCAGGGCATCGAAGTGGTGACTGATCGCACCCATCTCGTCCACGTCTCGGGCCATCCGCGCCGCGCCGAACTCGCCGAACTCATCGGCTGGGTGAAGCCGAAGATCCTGATCCCGGCGCATGGCGAGTCCTTGCATCTGTCCGAGCACGCCAAGCTCGCCCGCAGCCTCGGCATCAAGGAAGTGGTCCAGTGCCGTAACGGCGATCTGGTGCGGCTGGCCGAAGGCCGTGCCGGCGTCATCGACGAAGTCCCGGCTGGGCGGCTCTACAAGGACGGCTCGATCCTGGTCGAGGCGGATTCCCGCACGGTCGCCGACCGCAAGCGGCTCAGTTTTGCCGGCAGCGTTTCGGTCGCCATCGCGATTGACGACAAGGGCGTTCTGGCCGCCGACCCGGAAATCGACCTGATCGGTATCCCGGAGCGCGACCGCGAGGGTCTGGTGATCGCCGATGCGGTCTACGACGCCATCGAGAGCACCATGGAGTCGCTGCCGCGCAAGCGCCGCAGCGATCCGGACGCGGTCGGCGAGGCGGTGCGGCGGGCGGTACGGTCCACCGTGGTGCAGCGCTGGGGCAAAAAGCCGATGTGCCATGTGCACGTCTTGACGGTATGATGGTTCCTGCCGGCGCCAAGTCACGAGCAAGTCACGAGGATGCAAATGATCGGTCGTCTCAATCACGTCGCCATCGCGGTGCGCGACATCGCCAAGGCCGCCAAGGTCTACAAGGACACGCTCGGCGCCGAAGTCACGGCCCAGGTGCAGCAGCCCGACCACGGCGTCACCACCGTGTTCATCAATCTGCCCAATACCAAGATCGAACTCCTTGAACCTCTCGGGGAAAATTCGCCGATCAACAAGTTCCTCGAAAAGAGCCCGGACGGCGGCATCCACCACGTCTGCTATGAGGTGCCGGATATCATCGCCGCGCGCGACCAGCTCAAGGCCCAGGGCGCGCGCGTGCTCGGCAGTGGCGAGCCCAAGATCGGCGCGCATGGCAAGCCGGTGCTGTTCCTGCATCCCAAGGATTTCTGCGGCACGCTGGTCGAGCTCGAACAGGCGTAACCATCAGACTGTGAGACCCTATGAAGTTCGGCACCTATCTCGCGATCTATTTCCTGATCTGGTGGCTCACGCTGTTCGCGGTATTGCCGTGGGGTGTGCGCAATCAGGAAGAGGCGGGCGAGGTCGTGCCGGGCTCCGATCCCGGCGCGCCGGCGATGCATCGCCTGTGGGGCAAGCTGCTGTGGACCACGATCGTGGCCACCGTCGTGTTTGGCGCGCTGTATTTCGCCTATGACCGCGGCCTGATCCCGTACGAATTTTTGTCGCGGATCGCGGCGCCGCCCCGCTGATTGATTGGTTGCGCAAAAAAAAGAGCAGGGCGCGATGCCCTGCTCGTTGCTTTTTTAGTGTCCCCGTCCTCGACTGTTCTTTTTCTTTCGAGGCGGCGGCGGTTTCCCGCGCCAAGGACTTCGTCCCTCCCAAGACTTGGACCGCGCGTTGGTGTCCGATCTTTACGTGCCGGATCGCCATTCACTCGGATGCCGCTAACCTAGACCACGATGTGGACGTTTGTCACGGACAATCAGACAGATCATTGCGCAATCGCGCACGATTAAGCACAAATCGATGCCGCATTGCAGCAAACGCGAAACATAGAGTTCCTTCTACATTTCGTGCGCGTATTTTGCAGCGAGTGTGACGCTCGCGGCGCCGCTTTCCAGCGAGAGCGTCATAAAACTCGCGTCATGCGCGAGACAGCGAAGCCGCGCTGCTTACATTTTGTGCTTCGAGTGGTCCTCGGCCGGCGCCGGATGCTGCGCGCCTATACCCTCGACATTAATCGTTACTTCGATCGGTCCCGCTTTCTCGAAAGTGAGCGTGGCCTTGAGCCGGTCGCCCTCCTTCAGCGGCCCTTTCAGACCCATCAGCATCAGGTGATAGCCGCCCGGCGCGAAGGTCACTGTCTTTCCCGGCGGAACCGCTACACCGTTGTCGAGCTTGCGCATGGTCATGACGTTATTGGCCATCGCCATCTCGTGGATTTCGACGTGATCTGCAGCGGCGGTCGTCGCGGCAACCAGTTTGTCCGGCGCACTCCCATTATTGGTGATGGTCAGATAACCGCCGCCGATCTTGGCGCCGCCCGGCGTCGCCCGGCTCCAGGGATGGCCGATCGTCAGGTCACCCAGCTTGAATTCATGCGCTTCGGTCATGAACGTCGAGCCGACGAGCAGGGTGAGGGCGAGGAGGGATTTTGCAAACATCGTTTGAGTCCTTGCGTTGGTTCAGAATTGCAGGCGGCCCTGAACCACGAACGTCCGCTGTGGGAACGGGTGAAACAGGTGATATTTCGCGTTGCCGATATTGTCGATGCCGAAAGCGAGTGAACCGTATTGGGTCACTTTGTATTGAATACGGGTATCGACCACGAAGAACGGATCGAAGGCCTGGTAGACGTTCGCAACATTGTCGGTGTTGTCGAGCGTTGCGTAGATCTTGCTCTGATAGCGGCCGACCACCGTCCACGCCCACGCCTCGTTGAAGCGATAGGTGCCGCCCAGCGTCGAACGCCACGCCGGAACGTAGGGCGCGCGCTTGCCTTCGGCCGTCGAGCCGTTGGTGCCGACAAAGGCCGGATCGCTGAGGATGACGCTGTCGACATAGGTCACGCTGCCGAACAGATCGAGACTGTCGAATACGACCCGCTCTTTCTGCCAGGCCAGTTCGACGCCGCGGTTGCGGACGTGATCGACATTGGTGGTGAAAGCCGTCACCAGCCCCGAGGTCGGTGACGTGCTGCTCTGCGAGATCAGCGCGTCGCGCGTGTCGTCCTGGAAGAACGAGACGCGCACTTTGCCGTCGGCGAACTTGCGCTCGATGGCGATCTCTTCCGAGAACGCCTTTTCCGGCTTGAGGCCGGGGTTCGGATTGTACAGCACGCCGCCATTGCTCGCGATCTGGTACAGCTCGCCGACGGTCGGGAAACGGTTGGCGACGCCGAACGAGGCGGTCACCGTCCAGTCATTGTTCGGCTCCCAGCTCAGCGATGCCTTGGGCGAGATGCGCGAGGCGCTCAAATCCGGCGGCAGCAGCAGGCTGGTCGAGGTGATGGCGCCGGTCGCTGAATTGGTCGCGGTATTGCCGACGTAATTATAGCCATCGAAGGCCCGCCAGCTTTCCCAGCGCGCGCCGAGTGTCAGCTTGAACTGCGGCGCGAAACGCCAGACGTCCTGCGCCCACAGCGCAACGGTCTGCGTCTTGCCGTCGCCGCGCGAATAAAGCGTGCCGGTCGAATCCGGTCCGCCGGTCCAGTTTGCCGTCTGGTAGGTCGGATTGTTGAGCACGTTGTAATCGCCGTGCACGCCGAAGCTGATTTCGTGGCCGCCGGTCACGCGCCAGATGCCTTTGGCATCCGCCGTGGTCCAGTTGGTGCCGTCGAGCCGCGCGATCTTGCCGGTATTGGTAAAGCCGGTGCCGGTCGCGGCCACGGTGAAGGGATTGCGCTGGATATCCGTGAGATAATCGAACCGCGTGATCGCGACGTCCCAGTCGAAGCTGCCACGCGTGTCGGTTTTCAACGATAGCGCCTGGCCAAGATCCTGCTGCTTCAAAGTATAGGTGCCGCTGGCAAAGCCGGCGCCGATGGCCGGCCCGGCAAAAGTCGGATTGCCGGCCGCGTCCTTGAGGTAGCTTTGAACATTGGAATTCTGGTTGTTCTGCCAGAAGCCGACCGAATAGGTGGCGGTCAGCCATGACGTAATATCAACCGCCGCCTTGGCGTTGAGATTGGTCTGCTCGGTGTGCAGCAGGCCCGATGCGCCAAGCACGTTCGCCGTCGTGCCGGTCCGGCTCAACTGCTGAATGACGCCGGTCGTGCCGGCCGGCAACGCGCTCGCCGTCGTGACCCAGCCGAGCGGCTGGCTGTAGCTGTTCTGATAGCTACCCGAGAGGAAGACCGACAGATCGTTCCAGCGATTGCCGAGCGTCACACTGGTCTGGTCGGTGCGGTAGGTGTCCTTGGTATTGTAGAAATCGAAGGTCTGGAACGACTCCGATTGCTTGATGCTCGCCTGCGGCTTGTCCGGCATCTTGGTGGTGAACAGCAGCACGCCGCCAATCGAATTGCCGGGGTAGGCAGCCGCGAAGGGCCCGTACATCATGTCGACGCGCTGGATCTGCTCGGGCGCGACCATGCCCCAGCGTGGCGTGGCACTGGTGTTGTTGTTGCCGATCAGCGGTGTCAGCAGGATGTCGTCGGCGTAGACGAGGCTGCGCGCCGAGCCGTTGATGCCCCAGTTGCGCGTCGCCAGAACTTCCTGGTTGTCACCGTAGTTCCTTTTGCGGACCAGAAGGCTCGGCAGATATTTGATCGTATCGGCGCTATCGACCGCGTTGGTGGTGGTCTCGATTTTTTCCGCGGTGGTGCCCGCCGTGGTCTGCGGCAGTTGATAGCGCTCTTTGATCGGCGGCGTTGCCAGTTCTGACGGCAGGGCGTTGATGGTGATTTCGGGAATCTGGGTCTGCGCCGCTGCGGGCGAGACGGCGGCGAGCGCACAGCAAAGTGCGCAGCCACCAGCGAATGAACGATACACGGGAATGTCCTTGCAACAGGGGTCATGGCGTGTCCGGCCCAAGCCGGACGGCGTCAGACGTGGTGCGGAGGACCTCGGGCTTGATGGGGGCTGCTCGCGACCCCGTCATGCGCGGCGGCCGTCGCCGGGCGCAGCACCTGCAGAAGCTTTGCCGGCTGAAGTTGTCCGGCGATGATGCTGTCGAGCGAGGCCGATGGCGCGGCCGCGGCGCCGCACAGGTTGCAGTGGTCGCAGGCGGCGGCCGGTGCCGGAACCTGATCGGGCGCCTGTTCGGTCTGGGCGGCGGCGTGCGTGGCGCTGGAGCAGATGATGGAGAAGGGATCGACGGTTGAGGCCTGCGCCATGGGCGCGGCGACGCCCCACAGCACGGTGTGCAGGGCGATCGCAACGATCGCCAGCCAGCCCAAGGATCGTTTCACACCGCGACGCATTGAACGGAACATCCCAACCGAGACGGCTACATAACACCGCCTTCGCGCGGCTGTCACCGGCGAATTATTCGGGATCAACCGTTCCGGGCCTTGTTTTTTCGGGCCCAATCCGCTTTCACTCAACGTCCGTCGACCTCGAATCTGCCAAGGATTTCATGCGCCTGTCCCGCTACTTCATGCCGATTTTGCGCGAACCGCCGCGCGAAGCCGAGATCGTTTCGCACCGTTTGATGTTGCGCGCCGGTATGATGCGGCAGGAAGCCGCGGGTATTTACGCCTTCCTGCCGTTGGGCCTGCGGGTGCTCAACAAGATCTGCGCCATCGTGCGCGAGGAGCAGAACCGCTCCGGCGCGATCGAACTCTTGATGCCGACCATGCAGTCGGCCGATCTGTGGCGCGAGAGCGGACGCTACGAGGCCTACGGCAAGGAGATGTTGCGCATCAAGGATCGCCACGAGCGTGACATGCTGTTTGGTCCGACCAACGAAGAGATGATTACGGAAATCTTCCGCGCCTATGTGCGCTCTTACAAGGATCTGCCGCTCAACCTCTATCACATTCAGTGGAAATTCCGCGATGAGGTGCGTCCGCGCTTCGGCCTGATGCGCGGCCGTGAATTCCTGATGAAGGATGCTTACTCGTTCGACGTCGATCAGGCCGGCGCCGAGCATTCCTACAACAAGATGTTCGTCGCTTACCTGCGCACCTTCGCGCGGATGGGTCTCAAGGCGATCCCGATGCGCGCCGATACCGGCCCGATCGGCGGCAATCTGTCCCACGAATTCATCATCCTGGCCGACACCGGCGAGTCCGAAGTGTTCTGCCACAAGGACTTCCTCGACATGGCGACGCCGCCAGCCGACGTGAATTTCGATGACCGCGCCGAGCTCAAGGGCATCTTCGACAAGTGGACGTCGCAATATGCCGCGACCAGCGACATGCACGACAAGGACGCCTACGGCAAAATCGCGCCCGGCGAGCAGGTCTCGGCGCGCGGCATCGAGGTCGGCCATATCTTCTATTTTGGCACCAAATATTCCGAGCCGATGAAGGCGGTTGTCGCCACCGGCGCGGGCGGCGACGTGCCGGTGCACATGGGGTCTTACGGCATCGGCCCGAGCCGTCTGGTGGCTGCGATCATCGAGGCCTCGCATGACGATGCCGGTATCATCTGGCCAGAGGCGGTGGCGCCGTTCAAGGTCGCCATCCTCAATCTCAAGCAGGGCGACGCAGCAACGGGAGCTGCCTGCGAGGAACTTTATCGCGGCCTCTGCGCAAAGGGCATCGACGCGCTCTACGACGACACCGACAAAGGCGCGGGCGCGAAGTTCAACACCGCCGACCTGATCGGCCTGCCGTATCAGGTGATGATCGGTCCGCGCGGGCTCGCCGAAGGCAAGGTCGAGGTCAAGAAGCGCGCCGATGGCAGCAAAGAAATGATGACGCCCGCCGCGGCGCTGGACCTTCTGTCGCGGTGATTTAGGCCATCAGGCCGTGCCGAACGCAGATTTCCTGTGTGCTTCCAAGGACTTTGCGCGCGATCCGTGGCATGAATCCGCCCGAATCGTGTGAGAATCCCGTGAGCGGAAACAATCATCTATGACCGAGCCCAACGGGACGCGGCCCTTCTCGCCGTTTGAGTGGATGCTGTCGCTGCGCTACTTGCGGGCGCGGCGGAAGGAAGGATTCATCTCGGTCATCGCCGGGTTCTCCTTCCTCGGCATCATGCTGGGCGTCGCCACGCTGATCATCGTGATGGCGGTGATGAACGGCTTCCGCAAGGAACTGCTCGACAAGATCCTCGGGCTCAACGGCCATCTCCTGATCCAGCCGCTGGAAAAGCCGCTGACCGACTGGGAAGAGGTCGCCGCGCGCATCAACGGCGTCAAAGGCATCAAGCTCGCGGCCCCCATTGTCGAAGGCCAGGCGCTGGCGTCATCGCCGTTCAATTCCGGCGGCGTGCTGGTGCGCGGCATCCGGCTGATGGACCTCGAAAAGCTGCCGTCGGTCATCAACAACATCAGGCAGGGCTCGCTCGGCGGATTTGACGACGGGCAGGGCGTCGCCATCGGCCGCAGGCTCGCCGACCAGTTGTCGTTGCGCTCCGGCGACAACATCACGCTGGTGGCGCCGAAAGGCGCGGTGACGCCGATGGGCACCACGCCGCGCATCAAGGTCTACAAGATCGCCGCTGTGTTCGAGATCGGCATGTCGGAATACGACAGCGCCATGGTCTTCATGCCGTTGAAGGAAGCGCAGAACTATTTCAACCGCGCCGGCGACGTCACGGCCATCGAGATCTATACCGACAACCCCGACAGGGTCGACCGCTATCGCAAGGACGTGCAGGAGGCGGCGCAGAGACCGATCTTCATGATCGACTGGCGGCAACGGAACGCCACGTTCTTCAATGCGCTGCAGGTCGAACGCAACGTCATGTTCCTGATCCTGACGCTGATCATTCTGGTCGCCGCGCTCAACATCGTCTCCGGCCTGATCATGCTGGTGAAGGACAAGGGCCAGGACATCGCCATCCTGCGTACCATGGGCGCGACGCAGGGTGCGGTGATGCGGGTGTTCCTGATCACCGGCGCGGCTATCGGCGTGGTCGGCACCATTGCCGGGTTCCTGCTTGGCCTCGTCATCTGCCTCAACATCGAGAGCATCCGCCAGTTCCTGTCATGGATGACCAGCACCGAGCTGTTCTCGCCGGAACTGTATTTCCTGTCCAAGCTGCCGGCCGACATGGACCTGGCCGAGACCAGCGCGGTGGTGGTGATGGCGCTGGTGCTGTCGTTCCTGGCCACGCTCTATCCGTCCTGGCGCGCGGCGCGCCTCGATCCGGTGGAGGCGCTGCGTTATGAGTGACGTCATGGCCGATCAAGACGTCGGCGAGACGCAGCCGCAGGAAGAAATCCCGATTCTGTTCCTGCATCAGGTCGAGCGCACCTATAAACAGGGCGACGCCACGCTGCACATCCTCAACAATGCCGAGCTGGCGCTGTGGGCCGGGCAGTCGGTGGCACTGGTGGCACCGTCGGGCGCCGGCAAGTCGACGCTGCTGCATATCGCGGGCCTGCTCGAGCATCCCGACCACGGCGATGTCTATATCGATGGCCAGGCGACGGCGGCGCTGGCGGATTCCGAGCGCACGCGCATCCGCCGCAACGAAGTCGGCTTCATCTATCAGTCGCACCGGCTGCTGCCGGAATTCACCGCGCTGGAAAACGTCGTGATGCCGCAGATGATCCGCGGTCTGTCGCGGGCTGAGGCCAAGAAGCGCGGCGCAGAACTGCTGGATTATCTCGGCCTCGGCAACCGGCTCAACCACCGTCCGGCGGAACTGTCGGGCGGCGAACAGCAGCGCGTAGCCATCGCGCGCGCGGTCGCAAATGCGCCGCGCATCCTTCTCGCCGACGAGCCGACCGGCAACCTCGACGTTCACACCGCCGAGCGCGTGTTCGACACGCTGGCCCAGTTGGTGCGCGCCTCGGGGCTCGCCACCATCATCGCCACGCACAACATGGAGCTCGCCGCCCGCATGGACCGGCGTGTGACCATCAAGGACGGGCTGGTGGTGGAGTTGGAGTAGGCGTTTCGCCCGGTACGAAACCGCTTAGGCTGTTGGTTTCCCAGCTCATTTACGGCTTTGCGGATTCAGATACCGCGCCCCTTGACTCTAGAACAAAACCTGAACTATGTTCTCTCTACGTTCTTGGGGAGACGAGCAATGTTGAAGGTCATGGTTCAAGAAGCTGCCGCCCTGGCGTCGCTGTCGCTGTTTGTCGGGATGGTCGCAATCTGGTCGCAAGTTTTCAGCAATATGTAGCGTTCTCAGTCGGTTAGAGGGATTTGCGTACGTAGCGGATCTGCGTGCGTGCGATGAAGCCAAGGTAGCGTAGCGTTCTGGGTCTATAGTTGCGTTAAGTGGCGTCGTTGCGTGGTCATGACCGGTCTGAGGGTGCCTTTTCAGGGCCCGAAGCCGGGCATGACTGAGTTCCCTCAGGTGCCGCCGCGTGCACCTCAGGATGACGGGGAAAGATCGAGGCCCGCCGCAAGGGCGGGTGGACTTGAAGGCTCATCGTCCTCACGTTGGATGACTGAGGGAATCACCCCAAACTCCGAGCCAGCATGTCCGATCCCGATTTCGTGCACCTTCACGTGCACTCGTCCTATTCGCTGCTGGAAGGCGCGCTGCCGATCGCGCGGTTGGCCGAGCTGGCGAAGGCGGACAAGCAGCCGGCTTTGGCGCTGACCGACACCGACAACATGTTCGGCGCGCTCGAATTCTCCGAGAAGCTCGCCGGCTATGGCATCCAGCCGATCATCGGCTGCGCGCTGGCGATCGACTTCGGCGATACCGACCAGGGCGCCCGCAACGCCAATGCGACGCCGGAGCGCTCGCGGATCGTGCTGCTGGCGGCCAGCGAGGCCGGCTACGGCAGTCTGATGCGGCTGGCCTCCCGCGCCTTCATGGATACGCCGCCGAATGAGCCGCCCCGCCTCAAGCTGGAATGGCTGGAAGGCGAGGCCGAGGGACTTCAACAAGGCGTCATCGCGCTCACCGGCGGCCCGGGCGGCCCGCTCGATTATGCGATAGCCGCCGGCCAGAGCCAGCTCGCCGGCACGCGGCTCGACACGCTGATCAAGCTATTCGGCGACCGACTCTATGTCGAACTGCAGCGCCACGGCACGGCCAACGAGCGCATGACCGAGCCGCTGCTGATCGATCTTGCCTACAGCCGTAACCTGCCGCTGGTCGCGACCAACGAGCCGTTCTTTGCCACCGTCGCCGATCACGAGTCGCATGACGCGCTGATCTGCATCGCCGAGGGCCGCGTCGTGTCGCAGGGCGACCGCCGCCAGCTCACCGTCGAGCACCGCTACAAGACTCGCGCCGAAATGCGCGAGCTGTTTGCCGATCTGCCGGAGGCTCTGGCCTCGACCGTCGAGATCGCGGAGCGCTGCGCGTTCCGGCCGCGCACCCGCGCGCCGATCCTGCCGCGCTTTTCGGTCGGTGAGGGCGGCAGCGTGGTCGACGAGGCCGATGAGTTGCGCAAGCGCGCTGAGACCGGTCTTGAACTGCGGCTGTCGACCGCCGGCGTCGCCGAAGGTCACACCGTCGACGAATACCGCGAGCGGCTTGCCTTCGAGCTCAACGTTATCGCCAAGATGAAATATCCCGGCTACTTCCTGATCGTGGCCGACTTCATCCAGTGGGCGAAATCGGAAGGCATTCCGGTCGGGCCCGGCCGCGGTTCGGGCGCAGGCTCGCTGGTCGCTTACTCGCTGACCATCACCGATCTCGACCCGATCCGTTTCGGCCTGCTGTTCGAACGCTTCCTCAATCCGGAACGCGTATCGATGCCCGATTTCGACATCGACTTCTGCCAGGACCGCCGTCAGGAAGTCATCGAATACGTGCAGGAGCGTTATGGCCGCGATCGCGTCGCGCAGATCATCACCTTCGGCACCCTGCAGGCGCGCGGCGTGTTGCGCGACGTCGGCCGCGTGCTGCAGATGCCCTATGGCCAGGTCGACAAGCTGTGCAAGCTGGTGCCGCAGAATCCCGCCGCGCCCATTTCGCTGGCGCAGGCGATCGAGAGCGAACCCAAGCTGCAGGCCGAAGCCGACGCCGATCCGACCGTCAAGCGCGCCTTCGCCATTGCCCGCAAGCTCGAAGGCCTGACGCGCCACGCCTCGACGCACGCCGCCGGCATCGTTATCGGCGACCGCAATCTGTCGGAATTGGTGCCGCTCTATCGCGATCCTAAATCCGATATGCCGGTCACCCAGTTCAACATGAAGTGGGTGGAGCAGGCCGGTCTGGTGAAATTCGACTTCCTCGGTCTCAAGACGCTGACGGTGCTGCAGACCGCGGTGGCGCTGTTGAAGCGCCGCGGCGTCGAGATCGATCTCACCGCCATCCCGCTCGATGACACCAAGACCTACGATCTGCTGGCGCGCGCCGAAGCGGTCGGCGTGTTCCAATTGGAAAGCGCCGGCATGCGCCGCGCGCTGCTCGACATGCGGCCAGATCGTTTCGAGGACATCATCGCGCTGGTCGCGCTCTACCGGCCGGGCCCGATGGCGAACATCCCGACTTATTGCGCGCGCAAGCACTGCATGGAGCAGCCGGATTACATCCATCCGAAGATGGAGGAGGTGCTGAAGGAGACCTTCGGCGTCATCGTCTATCAGGAGCAGGTGATGCAGGCCGCCCAGATTCTGGCCGGCTATTCGCTCGGCGACGCCGATCTTTTGCGCCGCGCCATGGGCAAGAAGATCCGCAGCGAAATGCAGAAGCAGCGCAGCATCTTCGTCGACGGCTGCGTCGCGCGCGGCATCGGCAAGCAGCAGGCCGACGCCATCTTCGAATTGCTCGAACGTTTTGCCGACTACGGCTTCAACAAGAGCCACGCCGCGGCTTACGCACTGGTCGCGTACCAGACCGCCTACATGAAGACGAATTATCCGGTCGAGTTCATGGCTGCTTCCATGACATTGGATATGGGCAATACCGACAAGCTCGCGGAATTCCGCGCCGAGGCCGAGCGTCTCGGCATCAAGGTCGATCCGCCGTCCATCAACCGTTCCAGCGTCGCCTTCGATGTCGACGGTAACACCATCATCTACGCGCTCGCCGCGCTCAAAGGCGTTGGCCGTCAGGCAGTCGAGGCCATCGTCGAGGCGCGCGCCAAGGGCAAGTTCAAGGACCTTGCCGATTTCGCTGCCCGCGTGAACCCACGTGAGGTCAACAAGCGTGTGCTGGAAAGCCTCGCCACCGCCGGTGCCTTCGACAGCTTCGAGCCGAACCGTGCCCGCGTGCTTGGCGCCATGGATCAGGTGCTCGGCCGTGCGCAGCGCGCGCATGAAACCGCGGCGGTCGGTCAGAACGAATTGTTCGGTGGCGGCGGTTCGCCGGAACCGATCACGATGCCGCAGATCGACGCATGGCTGCCGGCCGAAAGGCTGCGCCGCGAATACGAAGCGATCGGCTTCTTTCTGTCCGGCCATCCGCTCGATGACTATGCGACGGTGCTCAAGAAGATGCGCGTGCAGCCTTGGGCGGAATTCGCCCGCGCCGTGAAGATGGGCGCCACCGCCGGCAAGGTCGCCGGCACCGTGGTGTCGCGGCAGGAACGCCGCACCAAGACCGGCAACAAGATGGGCATTTTCGGGCTGTCCGATCCGACCGGCGCCTATGAGGCCGTCATCTTCTCGGAAGGTCTTGCCGAATATCGTGAGTTGCTGGAGCCCGGCGCCGCCGTGCTGCTGGTCCTGTCGGCGGAAGTGCAGGGCGACGACGTACGTGCTCGTATTCAGTCGGTCGAGCCGCTCGATAAAGCCGCCGCCAATCTACACAAAGGCTTGCGGGTTTTCCTGCGCGACGGCGCGCCGCTCGAAGGCGTCGCCAAACGGCTGGAGACCGTGCCGCGTCCGGGTAACGGCGATGGCGAGGTCAGCGTTATTTTGATGCTCAAAGCCGGCACCGAAGTCGAAGTGAAATTGCCCGGCCGCTTCAAAGTCTCGCCGCAGATCGCAGGCGCCATCAAGGCCGTGCCCGGCGTGGTGCAGGTCGAGGCGGTGTAGTTTCGCGCGCGCAGGCCAGACAATGGCGTCGGGCAGTGCTATCCTCCAAAGAAAACACCCGTCCTGGAGGATTCACATGCTGTCCCGCCGTGCCATTCTCAAAGCCTCGGCCGCGCTGCCGTTCGTCGCTTACGCCACCCGCGTCATGGCCGCGGCGCCACCGGCCGAGCCGATCACGCCGGCGCTGATTGAAGCGGCGAAAAAAGAAGGCGTCGTTGTCTGGTACACCTCGGCCGACCTTCAGGTCGCCGAGATGATCGGGCGCTCCTTCGAGAAGAAATATCCGGGCATCAAAGCACGCGTCGAACGCGCCGGCGGCGAGCGCATCTTCACCCGCATCGGGCAGGAATATGCCGCCAATATTTACACCGTCGATGCGGTGAGCACCGGCGACGCCGCGCAGTTTCTGGTCTGGAAGCGGCAGAAGTGGCTGGCCGCGCATGTGCCGGAAGATGTCGCCAAATATATTCCGGCCGAGCATCGCGATCCCGACGGCTGCTTTGCCACGGTGCGTTCGTCGCTCTGCGTCATCGGCTACAACACCGAAATGGTGAAGAAGGAAGACGCGCCGAAGAGCTTCGCCGATCTGCTCGATCCGAAATGGAAAGGCAAAATCGTCAAGGCGCATCCGAGCTACAGCGGCACCATCATGACTTCGACCTTCCAGGTCGCGCGCGACATCGGCTGGCCCTATCTGGAAAAGCTTGCAGCGCAACAGGTGATGCAGGTGCAGTCGGCGACCGACACGCCGAAGAAGGTCATCCTCGGCGAGCGTCCGGTGATGGCCGACGGCAACGAATACAACACGCTTCTGCTCAAGGAGAGCGGCAAGCCGATCGAGGTCGTCTATGCCACCGAAGGCTCGCCCTTCATCGTGCAGCCGTCGGCGATCTTCGAGAAGGCGGCCCATCCCAACGCCGCGCGGCTGTTCCAGAGTTTCCTGTTCACGCCGGAGGCGCAGCAGCTGTTCGTCGATATCGGCGGGCTCCGTTCGCTGCATGCGCAGGTCAAGGACAAGCCCGGCCGCAAGCCGTTGTCGGAAATCAAGGTGATGAAAGACGACGCCGCCGCGGTCGAAGCGCAGAGCGACGAGATCAAGACGAAGTATTCGCAGTATTTCAAAGTCTAACCGTGCGGGATTCGCTGGCCCAAAGGCTTGTTTGCGTCTCCGGGGCCGGAAATCGGCCGGTTTCGCGTGTTTCCGGCGGTATTCTGGCGGCTATGCGCCTTGCGTCCTCCATATCCGGCCTATATAAGCCCGGCACTTAAACCACTCACGCGGACCGTGGCTTTAGGCCCCAACAATGGGTCAAAAAGGCCG
>CAISIV010000249.1 GCA_903885555.1 uncultured Hyphomicrobiales bacterium | reverse complement strand
TTGTCGCCGAGGCCGACGCCTTCATGCGCGCCTTCGATCAAGCCGGGCAGATCGGCCAGCACGAATTCGCGCTCGTCGACGCGTACGACGCCGAGCTGCGGATGCAGCGTAGTGAAGGGATAGTCGGCGATTTTCGGTTTGGCCGCCGTGACGGTGGCAAGGAAGGTCGACTTGCCGGCGTTCGGCAGACCGATGATGCCGGCGTCGGCGATCAGCTTGAGACGCAGGCGGATGGTGAGTTCTTCGCCGGGCTGGCCGGGATTGGCGCGGCGCGGCGACTGGTTGGTGGCCGATTTGAAATAGGCGTTGCCGAAGCCACCATTGCCGCCTTTGGCGATGGTGAACTGCTGGCCGACTTCGGTGAAATCGGCGAGCAGCGTCTCGCCGTCTTCCTCGTAGACCTGGGTGCCGACCGGCACGCGCAGCGTCGCGTCCTTGCCGTTGGCGCCGTGGCGGTCCTTGCCCATGCCGGGGCCGCCGCTCTGCGCCTTGAAGTGCTGCTGGTAGCGGTAATCGATCAGCGTGTTCAGCCCGTTGACGGCCTCGATCACGACGTCGCCGCCGCGGCCGCCGTCGCCACCCGAGGGCCCGCCGAATTCGATGAACTTCTCACGCCGGAACGCGATGCAGCCGTTGCCGCCTGCGCCGGACGCGATATAGACCTTGGCTTCGTCGAGAAATTTCATTTTTGCTTGTCATGCCCGGCCTTGTGCCGGGCATCCACGCCTTTCTATGTCGATATAAGTAAAGTCGTGGATGGCCGGGACAAGCCCGGCCATGACGATCATCTAGTGTCATACGGGTATGCCATGGCGTACGGGTCCATGTCATCATTAACGCCATGAAGTCCGGAAGCCCCGATACCTCCAGATCCGTCGCCATGGCCGGTATAGGCCTGATGCTGCTCGGGATCTTCTTTTTTGCTCTCAATGACGCGCTGGGCAAGTGGCTGATTGCCACCTATTCGGTCGGCCAGTTGCTGCTGGTGCGCAGCGTGGCCGGGCTGGTGTTTCTGGTGCCTTTCATCAAGCGGGAAGGCTGGGGCGCTTTCGCCAGCGCGCCGCGGCCGGTGCTGCAATGGTTGCGGCCCGTGTTCGCGACCTTCGAGGTGGCCTGCTTCTACTGGGCGCTGGCGTCGATGCCGCTGGCGGACGTCATGACGTTTTACCTGGCCGGTCCGATCTATGTCACCGCGGTGTCGCCGCTGCTGCTCGGCGAGCATGTCGGCTGGCGGCGCTGGATCGCGGTGATCGCGGGGTTCGTGGGCGTTATGATCGCACTTAATCCGTCGGCCCAATCGCTGACGCCGGCCGCCTTAGTCGCGCTGGCCGGCAGTTTCTCGTTTTCAATTCTGATGATCTGCACGCGGCTGGTACGCGGCACCTCCGACGTCGTGCTGGTGACGACGCAAACGGTGGGTGCGCTGGTGTTCGGCGCGGTGGTCGCGCCGTTCACCTGGGCGACGCTGAACTGGCAGGACACCGTGTTGCTAGTGTTGCTCGGCGTCACCGCGATGATCGCGCATATGCTTATCAACCGCTCGCTCAAACTGGCGCCGGCATCCGTTGTGGTGCCCTATCAATATTCGACGATTTTCTGGGCGATCATTCTCGGCTTTATTTTCTTCGGCGACATCCCGAGCGCCGGCATGCTGACCGGGGCCGGCATCATCATCGCTGCCGGATTCTACATCTTCTTCCAGGAACAGGCCGTGGCGAAAACGGTGGCCTCGGCCGACCCGCCCTGACCCGGGAATAAAACGCCCGCTCGTCCGATCTAGTCCCCGTAACAGCTTCACAGCGCTATGGGAGACTGACCATGACCGACCACGAAGACGGCCCGAGCCGCCGTAAGGTGCTGGAATGCATGACCTGGGCGGGCACCGGCGTGCTGTGGACCATTACCGGCGGCGTACCGCATTCGCTGGGGCTGGTCGGCGAAGCCGCCGCGCAGGAGGCGAAAGGGCTGACCTTCCTCCAGATCAGCGACAGCCACATGGGCTTCGACAAGCCGGCCAACCCGAACGTCAAAAGCACGCTCGAGGAAGCCATCGGCCGCATCAAGACAATGCCGGCCAAGCCGTCTTTCATGATCCACACCGGCGACATCACGCATCTGTCCAAGGTGTCGGAATTCGACGACGCCGAAAAGATCATCTCCGATGCCCGCCTCGACGTTCACTATGTGCCCGGCGAACACGACATCATCGATCCCGAGAACAAGCTCTACAAGGAACGCTATGGCCGCGGCACCAAAGGCGATGGCTGGTATTCGTTCGACGCCAACGGCGTGCACTTCATGGGGCTGGTCAATGTCGCCAATCTCAAAGGCGGCGGCATGGGCAGCCTCGGCGCCGAACAACTTTCGTGGATAGAGGACGACCTGAAGGGACGTTCGGCCTCGCAGCCGATTGTCGTCTTCGCGCATATTCCGCTGTGGGCGTTGTATCCGCAGTGGGGCTGGGGCACCGAGGACAGCGAGCGTGCGCTCGGCACCCTCAAACGCTTCGGCTCGGTGACGGTACTCAACGGCCACATTCATCAGGTGATGCAGAAGGTCGAAGGCAACGTGACTTTCCACACCGCGCGCTCCACCGCCTTCCCGCAGCCGGCGCCGGGCTCGGCGCCTTCGCCCGGACCGATGAAGGTGCCGGACGACAAGCTGCGTACCGTGCTCGGCACCGCCAGCGTGACGTTCAAGCAAGGCGAGCAACGGCTCGCCATCATCGACACGCCGCTGCAGGGCTGACCGGACATGAACTATTCAGGAATGCTCGCGCGTAGCGCGATGGCGATGCTTGTTGGCTTTTTTGTTGCGGTGGCTCCGGCGCGGGCGGCAGACGTCGAGGTCAAGATCGACAACTTTGTCTACAATCCGCAACAGGTCACGGTGAAAGCCGGCGCCACGGTGATCTGGACCAATCATGACGACATTCCGCACACTGTAACGTCGTCAACCGGCGTATTCCGCTCGAAGGCGCTGGATACCGACGACAAGTTCTCATTCACATTCACGACACCGGGCACCTACAAGTATTTTTGCGCCTTGCATCCGCATATGACCGGTTCGATTGTGGTGGAGGCAGGACCGTAATTCCTCATGATGGCCGGCGGCATGATCGATGGCAGCGACGACAAAACCGAGCGCTTCAAGGCGCTCGCGTTGCCGTATCTCGACGACGTCTACACGCTGGCGCGCTATCTGATGCGTAATGCCAGCGATGCCGACGACGCCGTGCAGGAAAGCTTTCTGCGCGCCTTTCGCCATTTCGACACGTTCCGCGGCGGACCGGTCAAACCCTGGCTGCTGGCGATCCTGCGCAACGTCTGCCACGCCGTTTACGCCGGAAACACGCGGCTTACCTATACGGCCGACAGCAGCGCCGACGAACAGGTCCAGCCGGTCTGGAGCGAGGATGCGGTGACGCCCGAGCAGACGCTGCTGCGGCGGCACGACTCCGACACGATGCAGCGGCTGATCGGCACGCTGCCGACGGAATTCAGGGAGGTGATCGTGCTGCGCGAGATCAACGACCTGTCCTATCGCGACATCGCAGTTGTCATCGATGCGCCGATCGGCACGGTGATGTCGCGTCTGGCGCGCGGCCG
>CAISIV010000248.1 GCA_903885555.1 uncultured Hyphomicrobiales bacterium | reverse complement strand
TGTTCTTGGCGCGATAGGCTTTGCCGCGGCTGAAATAGGCTACGGCTTTGTCCTTGCTGCTGACTTCGGTGTCGGCGTCGCCTTTGCGTTTCTTCTTTTCCTGCTTGGGAGTCTGATAGTCGATGACCGCCGTGCAGGTTTTGATGCGCACGTCGGCTGAATTCTCATCGCTCGTGCAAGTCTTTAACTGCGGGCCAGCGAACGCATGCGGCGCCGTTGACAGCAGGCTGGCTGTCGCTACGGCACAGACAAAAAATCGTTGCGTTCCCCAGATCATACGACCTCGTCATGCGTGGTATTTATAATTCATCACCACGCCGCGTTCTGATCGGCTGAATTTAGATTGAAACAAGCGACGAGAGTCGAAGGTGGTAGGGAATTGCCCGGGTTAAGATTAATCCACGGGCGTCGCGCGGCCAATGCGCGTTAATAAATCCGGGTTAATGCAAAACAGGCGAGACGCTGAAAACGCATGTGGCCGAGACGTTATCCGTCGCGGCCACATGCAATCAATACGAAGAGATTATTGTTTGAGCGCCGCGGCGCGCGCGTTGGCGGCCATTTCCTCAAGCACGTAGTCTGGCGGCATAACGTAGGCGAGGACCTTTTCCTTCGGATAAACCGATTGTGTCACCACCGGGCCGTGATTGCCGGATACGACGATCGGGTTGCCCTGGCCGTCGGTGCCGCGCACCACGCCGACGTGGCCGCTATTGGGGCCCTTTCGATACATGATGGCGATAGCGCCGACGCGCGGGGCGTCGAGCTTCTTGCCAAAATCGAGGAAGGAGCGGGCGGCGCGCGATTTGGTGCCTTTGCCGCCAGCCTTGTGCAGAACGAAGTTCATGAAGTCGGCGCACCAGAGCTGCGCCGGCAGACCAAGCTGCTTTGCCGAGCGGCCGCGCCAGCGCAGCGCTTCGAGCAGCACACCGGCGGCGCCGGGCACTTGCGCCGCGGCTTCGGCCGCGTCGGTACGGCTGCGCGACATTGTTTCAAGGGGTTCGGTGTTGGCGAAGCGCTCACTGGGCTTGTCGCCGGTCGCGAATGCCGGCGTAACAACGCCGGTCGCGAAAACACAAATGATCAGAGCTGAGATCGACCGTTTCATGTTTCCAATCCTGCCAACCTGCTGGCCGGGTCTTGAGATCCTGTGTGTTCTCTACAGTGTCCCGCCATCAACATGGCTGATGTGCATTTACGTGGTTAACCCGTACATCATTCGCGGATTGATCAAACGCCCGCAAGTTAAAGCGTGCATTCGTTCCCCGCCGTTTTGTGACATGGTTAAAGCTAAAATTTTAATTAAATACGATGCGATCTAGCGCGCGTTGTAGCGGACCGGCGCGACGACGGAGAGCTCGGAATCCGAAACTTCCGCAGGTGGCGCCGGCATCGGTTGGGCACGATCCAGCAGCGCCAAGGTTTCGCGATCGAGCAGACTGGAGCCGGAGCTGCGCGCGATGCGGACGTTGTGTACGCCGCCGCTGCGATCGACCCTGAACGCGACCTGCGCAATGCCGCTGTCGCCGCGTGCTTCCGATGGATAGCGCTTGTAGCGTTCAAGCCGTGCGACCAGTTGCGAGCGCCAGTTCGGCAGCGCGTTTGAATCGCGCGATGACGCACCGGGTATCGGCGCTGCGGCATGATCCGCGCGCTGCGGGGCGGCGCTCGGCGCGGCGGCGAGGGATTTCTTCTTCGGCTTTTCTTTCGGCTTCTCGACTTTTTTCGGCGGCGGAGGCGGCATGACGACTTCCGGCTTCGGCGCTGCCGGCGGCGGCAGTTCGACCTTTTCGACCGGCTTTTCCGGTTGGGTCTCCGGCTCTTCGGCGCGGCTCGCGACCTGATCAGGCGGCATATCGTTCGGCGTCGTTTCCGGCGCGACGGCGGCGGGCGCGAGATCGATCATCACCACCGGCGAATTCGCAACCATGTCGGAGCTTTCGCTCCACTTTGCCAGCAGCGCTGCGGCGCCGGCACCGTGGATACAGACTGCCAGCGTGAAGCAGGCGCCCCAGAGCAAAGATTCGTTGCGCCCCAGCTTCATTGCTTGTCGCCCTCAAGGCCGACCAGCGCGACATGCAGATAACCCGCGCTGCGCAGATCGTTCATCAGCGTCATCAACTCGCCGTAAGGCACGGCCTTGTCGGCGCGCATGAAGATGCGCTGCTGTTTGTCGGACGACGTCGCTTTGTCCAGCGCCGCGGAAAGCGTGGTGCGTGGGATGGTGTCGTTATCGAGCGCAAGGCTGAGATCGGACTTCAGTGTCAGGAACACCGGCTTGTCGGGGCGCTGCGTGCGCTCGGCATTGGCGGCCGGCAGGTCGACCGAGATATCCACCGTCGCCAGCGGCGCTGCGATCATGAAAATGATCAGCAACACCAAAATGACGTCGATGAACGGCGTGACGTTGATCTCGTGGACTTCACTGAGGGCATCATCACCGTGATCGAGGCGCACGCTCATGGCGATTACTCGGCCGCTGCTACGCCGCGGCGGCGCTCAGCCGGGCGGTCGAAGGCGCCGCGGTCGAGATCGCGGCTGATCAGACGCAGAATTTCCGCCGAGGCGTCGGCATGCAGGGCGCGATAGCCGGCGATCCAGCGCGAGAACAAGTTGTACATCACCACGGCCGGGATGGCGGCGACGAGGCCGAGTGCGGTCGCGAGCAGCGCTTCAGCAATGCCGGGCGCCACCACCGCGAGATTCGTCGTATGCGACTTAGAGATGCCGATGAAGCTGTTCATGATGCCCCATACCGTGCCGAACAGACCGACGAACGGTGCCGTGGCGCCGATGGTAGCGAGAATGCCGGTGCCGCGGATCATCTGGCGTCCGGCGGCGGCTTCGAGTCGCTCCAGCCGCGAGCCGATACGCTCCTTGACGCCGTCGGGCGACATGGCGTCGGCGGACTGCCGCAATTCGAGATCGGCGCCGGCGACCAACTTGGATGCAGCGTCAGTGCCCTCTTGTAGCCCGCGCACATCGGCCCAGGTGCGGGCTTTGCCAAGAGCTTCGATGGCTTCGCCAAGACGGCGACGGGCCAGCAGAAGTTCAAACGCCTTGGCGAGCCAGATCGTCCAGGTCAGTACGGAGGCGAAGGCGAGGCCGACCATCACCGCTTTGACGACGATATCGGCTGCCATGAACATGCCCCAGGGCGACAGGTCCTTGGGCAGGCTCAGCGTGATCGGCGGTTGCGGCGCCAGAATCTGTGGGGCGCTCGCCTGAGGGACGGGCGTAGCGGATGGCGCGGGCTCGGTGGCGGCTGGCGGTGTTTGCGCAAAGCTCGACGCAGGCAGCATCGGGCCAGCCGCAACAATAGCGACCAGCAGCATCCGGCACAGCGGTAAAGCCATTCTTATCATCACGCCTGAATTCCTTCGTTCACAGTGTAGCGCAAAATACGTCATTCCGCGGGCCGCAATTGTGCGGCTCCGGCCTTGATCGACTTACGGTCGGCACGCTTGCGCAGCCACATGATGATCCCTGTGATCGCAAAGATTGTCGGGAAAACGCCGGTCAGGAACACGATGACCATCCACACCGGTCCGCTATGGCTGCCTTCGTGGATCCAGCGAATCCAGGACGCGGCGCGGTCGCCGGATTGCGGAACGATTGTCGGCGCCGCGCGGCCGGCCCGGTCGTCGACCATCACGGTGTCGGTGTCGCCGCTATCGATGCGGCTCAGTTGCACGCGCCAGGAGGGGCCGGGTCCCTGCGGGCGGCCGCCCTCGGCGCCGCGGGCGCCTTCGCCACGCTGCTGCACCGGCAGGAACAGGACGACCGGATTGGCATTCGGCTCCGCCTTGCGGGCGATTTCCAGCGCCTGGTCCGCCGTGAGGGCGGTCTGGCGCGCCACATCGCCGTTAAAGCCGCCGCGCGCATTCGGCGTCACTATTGCGACCGATGACATCAGGTCGCGCGCGGTCTGCGGAAACGAAAGATAGATACCGGTCAATGAGACCACGGCCAGCGGGATCGAAATCCAGAAGCCGAGCATGTTGTGCAGGTTGAAGGTGAAGCGGGGCGAGCGCATCCAGCGCAGCCCGCGCAGGAAGCCGCCATTGCGCGGCCACCACAGCCAGATGCCGGTCAATGACAGGACCAGCATGCCGACGCCGGCCCAGCCGACGATCTGCCGGCCGCTGTATTGCGGAATGGTCAGGTTCTCATGAAAAACGTGCAGGAATCCGATGAAGGATGAGCCGAATTCCATCACGTCCAGCACATTCCCGGTCGGTGGATCGAGGAACACCGTGACGAAGCGAGGCCGCACGCCCGGCTGGCTGTTGGCGGCACGGGTGACGACACGCACCGGCCATCCTTCGTCAGGATAGCGCACGCCGGTGACCCTCAGGTCGGCGGGGTCCTTGGCGACGGCTTCAGCGGCTTTGGCGAGATAGGCGGACGGCGGCAGGGCGACTTGGGCGCCGGTGACCGCATAACGCTGTGGATTAATCAGCGTGTCGATTTCGTCGTGCCAGACCAGAAGGCCGCCGGAAATCGAAATCGGGATCAGCAGCACCGCCAGGCTGACACCAATCCACAAATGGATGTTGAGCCAGAGGCGGCGGAGAGGGGCCATGCGCATGTAGGTCGTCGTCCGGGTGTGTCGGTCGCTGGTGAGGTTTGGCGGCGGATTTGGCCCAACCCTATAGCAGCCCCGGCGGCGATGAGAACAAAAAACAGCAGCAAAATCGCAGTTTTTAAGTATTCCAAACAGTATAAATCAGTTTAGAAATGTTCTAATTCAATAGTTACTAAGCAAAATCAATAGTTCTTGACGTCGAATACAGATCATGGTTTCAAATATAACCAATAACAGAGCCGATTATTACGGTTCTAAAGTATAGTAATCACGCGGAGGCGTCAAGATGAACAGTGTAGCGTCAAGTATTACTTCGGAAGCTTTCAGTCATCGTGGCGCCGCGCCGCTGGTTGTTAAATCGAGCGATGGTCAAATCCGGGTTCAGACCCACATCAAATCGCGGTCCGGCTCGCAAACACCTGTCCACGAGAACACTCGTTTCCCATCGAACAACCGGGCGTCGCTGCTGGCAGCGGTTAGTCTCGCCTCGCTGATGGGCGCAACGGCAGCGCATGCGCAGCAGGCCGGCTCGACCCTGCCGACCATCGACGTCACCGGCGACCAGAATGGCGGCTACCAAGCAACCCAGCAATCAATCAACCGTCTCCAGACGCCGCTCAAGGACACGCCGCAGACCATCAACGTGGTGCCGCAGCAGGTCATCCAGGAAAAGCGCGCCACCTCGATGGAAGACGCGCTGCGCACGGTGCCCGGCATCACCTTCAGCGCCGGTGAAGGCGGCCAGCAGGGCGACAGCCCGATCATCCGCGGTTTCGCCGCCCGCGGCGATATCTTCCGCGACGGCTTCCGCGATCCGGGCTGGTACACCCGCGACCTGTTCAACATCGACCGGGTCGAAGTCTACAAAGGACCGTCGGCTTTCGCTTTCGGCCGCGGCTCGACCGGCGGCGCGATCAACAACGTCACCAAGCTGCCGACCGGCGCGACCTATGTCGAAGGCACGGCGACTGGAACCTCGGTTGGCGGCCATCGCGCCGACGTCGATGCACAAGGCAAGAAGGGTAACGTCTCCGGCCGTATCGCGCTGCTCTATCAGGATCAGCCGACGGCGACCCGCGACAATGTCTGGACCAAGCGTTGGGGCGTTGCGCCGTCGATCTCTGCGCCGCTCGATGACGATACCAAGGCTACGCTCTCGTACATTTATCAAGGCGAAGAAGGCGCGCCGGATTACGGCGTGCCTTACCTGCCGCAGCCGGGCTACAGCACCACCACCGGCGCGCTGGTCAACTCGGGCTACTACGGCAACGGTAGCCCCACGGCACCAGTGCCGGTCAACCGGAACACCTGGTATGGCATTGCGACCGGACCGCTGCGCGACATCGTCAACACCGAGACCCACATTCTCACGGCGACGATCGAGCGCGAAGTCGGCAACAACTTCAAAGTAACGAACGGCACGCGTTACATCACCAATGATCGTTTCTCGCGCGTCACTGCGCCGCGCGGCTTGGGCAATGCTGCCGGTCAGGCTTTCACCAGCGGAACGACGACGGGCGCCGGCGGGCTCGGCATCGGTTATCCGGTCGACTCGATGACCATCGCCCGTGAACGTCGCGAACGTGAAACCGACGCTACGTACGCGGTCAATCAGACCGATTTAACCGGCAAGTTCGATACCGGCCTCGTCAATCACACCGTGGCAACCGGCGTAGAGTTGTCTCGCGAGACGCGCAATCAGACGCGTACCGATCTGTGTGTGGCGACATCTCCCGCCTGCTACACCAGCCTGACCAATCCATCCTCCGGCGGCGTAGCGGCGACCGGCATGACGGTGGTCGCGCCGAACAACACCTTGTCGACCAACATCGGGGTCTATGCTTCCGATCAGATGAAGATCACGAAGTATTTCGAGTTGCTGGCGTCGCTCCGTTTCGACCGTTACTCGACGCACTACGTCGATCTCAGCGCAGCTCCGGGTTCGAACGACATGAGGAGCACCGACAATATGTTCAGCTATCGCTTCGGTGGCGTCTATCACCCGACGGCGAATTCGAGCCTCTATGTCGCCTATGGCAATTCCTACAATCCGTCGGCTGAACTCGGCACATTATCGACCGGCACCGTATCGCTCGCGCCGGAAAAGAACGTGTCGTACGAAGCCGGCGTCAAGGTCGACCTGCTCGACAGCCAGCTCAGCCTGACCGGCGCATTGTTCCGGATCGACAAGAACAATCTTCGTGTCCCGCTCGATCCGACGGTGACGGGCGCGGCAGCGGTCCAGATCCTCGATGGTCTTGCCCGTTCGCAAGGTGTCGAGCTCGGCGCCACCGGCAAGCTCACCGATAAGTGGCAGGTTATGGCGGGCTACAGCTACATCGATACGCGGATTGTCCAGAACAGCGACCCAGCACAAATCGGCCGCTGGCTGCCGAACGCGCCGCGCAATAACGTCACTTTGTGGACGACTTACGAAGTGACCCGCGAGTTTACTGCCGGTGGCGGCACGACCTATCAGTCGATGGCGTATGCCAATACGCAGAACACCGCCTACGTGCCGGAGTTTTGGAAGTTCGACGCAATGCTGAGCTACAAGGTCACGCCGAAGTCGACATTGCAGCTCAACGTCTACAACCTCACCAATGTGATGTATTACGCGCAGTACTATGCGGGTCACGCCGTGCCGGCATCGGGACGATACGCATCGCTATCGTACCGGTATCGCTGGTAGGTCGGCGGCCTGAAATGAGATGCCCGCTTCCAGATAATCTCCGGGAGCGGGCTCCCTGCTTGATAAAATGTTCGAGTGAGATGCGCCGATGATGATTCATATCCCCAACGTCCTGACGCCGGAGCAAGTGGCGCGCTGCCGCGATGTCATGACGCGCGCGGCCTGGGTCGATGGCCGTGCTACCGCGGGCCATCAGTCAGTGCAGGTGAAGAAGAATCTCCAGCTTCCTGAATCGGCGCCAGAATCCCGCGAACTCGGCCAGATGGTGATGGAGGCTTTAGGACGCAGCAGCCTGTTCATGTCCGCGGTGCTGCCCAAGCAGGTCTTTCCGCCGCTTTTCAATCGCTATGACGCCGGCATGACCTTCGGCTCGCATGTAGACAATTCGATCCGCAGCCACGCCAGCGGCCTGCAGATACGCACTGACGTGTCGTCGACTTTGTTTATCTCAGGGCCTGAGGATTACGACGGCGGCGAACTGGTGGTCGAGGACACCTATGGCCAGCACAGCGTGAAGCTACCGGCCGGCGACATGATCGTCTATCCGGCGACCTCGCTGCATCACGTGACGCCGATCACGCGCGGTTCGCGTATCGCCTCGTTTTTCTGGACCCAGAGCATGATCCGCGACGAGAGCAAACGGTCGCTGCTGTTCGACATGGACATGGCGATCATCAAGCTCAACCGCGACCACCCCGAGCATGCCTCGGTGGTGGAATTGACTTCGGTCTATCACAACCTGCTGCGGCAGTGGGCCGAGCTGTAGGGCGCGGACTCATAAGCGTGCGCGGGCTGGGCTGCAAAGTCCGCTGTACGCCCAATAGCGACCAAAATTTTTGCAGCGCAGCGAATGCCGCGAAGTGCCAATAGCCGACAATTTCAGGCGCGGTCGGTTTGTCCGCTAAGTGCCTATAGCGGACGGACAGACCGAAGCGGCTTTACGAGTTTGCCGCTCACTATCCAATTCCAGCAGGATTGGTCCCGCCGGGGTTCTGCTGCTGTTTTGATGTCTATCAATTGACGTCAGGCCGATACCGCTATGGTGCCCTTCGGGGGCTACCAAGGCGTATCGCGCATGCTCGACAGGCCTATGGAACTCGGCCCGGGACAGACCGGAACGATGGCGCTAGTGGCAAAACCCCAGCCAACCTCGCCGCCTGCTTCCCATCCTCGAAATTACTGGTTGTTTGGCGGTCTCGTTTCCATCGGAGCGCTCGCTATCGCGGGCACCGCGTGGTGGCTGTCCGGCACCGGCAGCACGATCCAATACACAACAGCCGCCGTCACGCGCGGCGCCATCACACGGGCGGTTACAGCGACCGGCACCGTCAACCCGGTGCTCACGATCATCGTCGGAACATACGTTTCCGGCGTCATCCAGGACCTGAGTTGCGACTACAACACGCAAGTCAAACGCGGCCAGATCTGCGCCAAGATCGACCCGCGGCCCTATCAGACCGTGGTCGATCAGAACAAAGCCAACCTCGCCGCGGCAAAAGCCGAACTCGACAAAGACAAAGCGAGCCTTGCTTACGCCGAACTGTTCTATGAGCGCATGGCCGGGCTATCGAAGACCAATGCAGTCTCCAAGGATTCGCTCGACAACGCCAAGAACCTGCTCGATCAAGCGCGCGCGCAAGCCGGGGTTGACGAAGCCGTAATCGCGCAGCGCGCGGCACAACTCGCCACCGCGCAGGTCAATCTCGATTATACAAACATCGTTTCACCGGTGGATGGCACCGTCGTCTCGCGCAACGTCACGATGGGGCAGACCGTGGCGGCGAGTTTTCAAACGCCGACGCTTTTCCTAATTGCGACAGACCTCACCAAGATGCAGGTCGACACCAACGTCAGCGAAAGCGATATCGGCGAGGTCAAGGAAGGCAACAAGGCTCTCTTCACCGTCGACGCCTATCCGAAACGCACTTTCGAAGGGATTGTTTCGCAGGTACGTCAGTCGCCGCAGACCGTGCAAAATGTCGTGACCTACGACGTCGTGGTCAGCGTCGATAATTCCGATCTGGCGCTCAAACCAGGCATGACCGCCGCGAATCGGGTCATTTCGGATCAGCGCACAGATGTGCTGCGGGTGCCAAGCCAAGCGCTTCGTTATGCGCCGGGCGGACAACGCAATGCCGGCGGCAAGACCGAGGAGCCGAGAGTCTGGGCGATGCGCGACGGTAAGCCTTTGGCGGTCCCCGTAACCGCCGGGCTCGACGACGACAGCTTTGTCGAGATCGTCAAGGCTGACCTGAAGCCAGATGACCGGGTCATTATCTCCGAGCAGCGCGATGCCGCCAAAACTGTGCCGCGGCCACGGCTTTGACACAGCGCCAGCAGGCCTATCATGGCTAGTCCCATCATCAGGCTCGAATGCGTAAAGCGGACGTATCACGTCGGCGACGTCGATGTGCATGCGTTGCGTGAGGTGAGCCTCACGGTCAACGCCGGCGAGTTCGTCGCTATCATGGGCTCGTCAGGTTCCGGCAAATCCACGCTCATGGCGATTATCGGCTGCCTCGACCGCCCGACCAGCGGGCGATATTTCTTCGAAGGCGCCGATGTCGCCGGGTTCTCCGAGCCGGAGCGCGCGCAACTACGCAGCGAGCGGTTGGGCTTCGTGTTCCAGAGCTTCAATCTCCTGGCGCGCACCACCGCGATCGAAAACGTGGCGCTGCCGTTGTTCTACGCGGCGTCGGGGCCGGCAGGGGCCAGTTCGCGCACCGATCGCGCCAAAGCCGCGCTCAAGCTCCTCGGCTTGGCCGAGCGCGAGAACAATACACCGGGGCAGCTTTCCGGCGGCCAGCAACAGCGCGTGGCAATCGCGCGAGCCTTGATCAACGAGCCAGCCTTGCTGCTGGCGGATGAGCCGACCGGCAATCTCGATACCCGCACCTCGCATGAAATCATGGAGACGCTGACCAAGCTCAACCGCGAGCGCGGCGTCACCATCATGCTGGTCACCCACGAGCCCGATATCGCCGCCTATGCCGATCGCGTTCTGACCATGCGCGACGGCGAAGTGATCTCGGACGTCCAAAACCCAAAAAAGCCAGAGGCATCCCCGCGCATCGAACCGGCGGCGGCCGAAAGGTTGCGCCGGCCGCAAGGCGCTGCGCCGTTGCCGGCAACGGGCGCCCATGCGGCCTGGGCGTTCGGCCGCATGATCGTCGCCGCAGCGGTGCAGGCCATCGGCCGCAACATGATGCGCTCGTCCCTGACGATGCTCGGTGTTTTTATTGGTGTCGCCGCCTTGATCGCCATGGTCGCCATAGGCCAGGGCGCCAACGAGGCCGTGCTCAAGCAGATCGAAAGCCTCGGTACCAATCTCGTTGTCGTCATGCCCGGCGCGCGCACCATGGGCGGGATGCGCGGCGGCTCAGGCAGTGCCTCCACCCTCACGGTCAACGATGCCCAGGCGATCCGGCGCGAAGCCACTGCCGTCGGCGCGGTCAGCTATCTGATCCGCCAGTCCGGCCAGGTGGAGTTCGGCAACCAGAACTGGAGCACGAGCATTCAGGGCATCAGCGCCAACTATCCGCCGATGACAAATTGGAAAATCGCCGCCGGGCGCGAGATTACGCGCGACGATGAGACCGGTGCCGGACTCGTCGCAGTGATCGGGCAAACGGTTTCCCGTCAACTGTTCGGTGAAACGGAAAGCCCGATCGGCGCGCTGATCCAGGTCAAGAACGTACCGATGCGCGTGATCGGCGTATTGGCGTCCAAGGGGCAGACCTCATACGGCCAGGACCAGGACGATCTGGTGATGATCCCGTTCGGCACCGCGGAACGCAAAGTGCTTGGCGTTGCGGCGCCAAGTCAGGCTCAGGCAGCACTCAACTGGATTTATCCGACGCCGCCGAACCCCTACGCGCTGCAGCCGCGACTGGTCGGCTTCGTCAATCAGATCTACGTCCAGGCGGCGAGCGGTGCGCAGGTGCAGCCGGCGGTCCGCCAGGTGACCGAGACGCTGGCGCGGCGCCACCGCATCAAGCCGGGCGATGCCAATGACTTCTCGGTGCGCAATCTCAGTCAGATCGCGGAGACCGCCGAAGGCAGTAGCCGCATCATGGCGCTCCTGCTCGCTTCCGTCGCTTCGATTTCGCTGGTGGTCGGCGGCATCGGCATCATGAACATTCTTCTCGTATCGGTCACTGAACGGACCCGAGAGATCGGCCTGCGCATGGCGATCGGCGCGCGCCGGCTGCACGTGTTGCTTCAGTTTCTCGCCGAAGCCGTGCTGCTGAGCGTGACAGGCGGAATCGCCGGGATCATCATGGGCGTGGCGTTCTCAGCCGCGATCTCGCTGCTGGCCGGATGGCCGGCGCCGATTTCCGGCGTGGCGATCACCAGCGGCTTTCTGTTCTCCGCCGCGGTCGGAATATTCTTCGGTTATTATCCCGCGCGAAAGGCCGCGAGTCTCGATCCGATCGAGGCGCTGCGTTACGAGTAAACTTTGCTCTGACGTATTCGACCAGCAGTGCAGCTGCGGGAGCTTGCCCGTCATCAAACAAGCGAAATATGGGCGTTAACGCGGATTGAGAGGCAGCGCGCAGCCGCCTGTCCGCTGCGGGTCATTCGCTGCGTAGAAACTCAGCCCCAGCGCCGACGGTTGTCTGCTGTTACCCCAAGAGCGACCAAAAAACGGTGCAGTGTCGCAATGGTGTGACGCCGGGCATCCCGGTTGCGGCGTTGATCAGATTGCACTTGGCTACGTGCTTATGAGTCTACGCCCTCGTTCGCCGCCTCCACGCTCGCGATTTATTGAGAATGTCCGGATTGAACCCCGGCGGCGTTGCGTGCAACGTCCCGCGCGCTGGCCTTTGCCAGACCAACAAACGTCCAAGGATTCAATCTCATGCCTTTTGCAATGTCACAGGCTTCCCTGCCGGTTTTCGAAATCGGCCTCAATGCGTTGTCGGCCGTGCTCGACAAGGCGGCGGCGTATGCAGCCGCCAAGAAAATCGATCCGTCGGTCATCCTCGGCTGGCGCCTGGAGCCGGATATGTTCGCGCTGTCGCGTCAGGTGCAGGTTGCGGCTGACCAGGCCAAGAACGGCTCGGCGCGGCTCGCCGGCGTCGAGCCGCCGAAGTTCGAGGACAATGAGACCACCATCGACCAGCTCAAGGAACGGCTGGCCAAGACCATCGTCTTCCTCAAATCCCTCGATACCAAGGCGATCGATGCCTCCACCGAACGCGAGATCACCTTTCCGCTCGGGCCGACCAACAAGGGCCACATGGCCGGCGCCGACTACCTCAACCACTTCATGCTGCCGAACTTCTATTTCCATCTGACGGCGGCCTATGCCTGTGTCCGCGCCTGCGGCGTGGAAGTCGGCAAGCGCGACTTCCTCGGCAATATCCCGATCCGGCGCAGCTAGCGCATGATCCCGAAAAGTGGGAACCGGTTTTCGGATAAGATCATGCGCGAGTAAAACCCGCGGGGAGGGGCCCCTAAAGAAAAACCGCCCCGCCGGGAGCCCGGCGGGGCGGTTTCTTTAGTAAACCAGAACGGTCAACTAGTTGCGGTAGGAGACCTGCTCGCCGTCACCATCATCGTTGCCGCGGCCGCTGTAGCTGCCGGGGCCGCAATTACAATTCACGCCGCGAACTTCGCGCCGTTCATTGACGTAGCGGGTCGAACCCTGAGCGTAACGGTTGACGGTTTCGTTGCGGTTCTCAACCTGCACGCGGTTGGTCGTGTTGACCTTGTGCAGGGTGATGTTGCGAACCACCGTGTTCTGGCGGTGCACAACGATTTCACGATTGATGACCGGCTTGATGTTCACGATCAGGCGGTTTTCCTGAACGAGATTGGTCTTCTTCACCTCGCGGGTGTGGTCGACGTAGCGGGTCCGGGTGTTCACCTGCGGCGCGCCACGAACGACGCGACGGGTGTTGTACTCGGAATCCGGTCGCCGGCAGTTACAAACCGAGTCATAGTAGGTCCCGGCTGAGGCCGGGGTCGGTACGATGTTAGCTACCCCGATCAGGAGCAGCGCACCGCAAAGCGCTTTGTAGAACGTTTTCACCTTAAAGCCCCGTTAACCATATAAGTTAAGCCGTGGGCTCAGTTTTTCGTTTTTCGGTTCCGTTGTAAAGCAAAAATTAACCATACTTTTGCCATGTCTCTTAATGGCACAGATCGGCCCCGGGAATTGGGTCCCCGAGGCCGAAAATGACTACATATAGATGCGGTTGAGACTACTTGAGGCGCTTGGCTGCTTCTTTCACTAGGGTCAGGTCGGCGTAGGCGTTGATGTCGATCTTCTTCTTGACGAAGCCTAGGTCGCGGGTGGTGTCGACGTTGCGCTGCAGCGCTTCCAGGTTCGGGATCAGGTTCGGATCCCGATAGGTGTCTTGCTTGGTGAAGATCCAGCCGAAACTGGCGGCCGGCGCCTTGGTGATTTTCGACGCGATCTGCGCCGCTTCGTCATGGTTCTTGGGGTCTTCATACCAGCGGGTGATGACCAGCATGTCCTCCATGAAGTCGACCATTGCGGCGCGGTTCTTCTCGATGAAGCCTTTGCGGGCGTTCCACGAGATCATCTGGGTGATGCCGAGGACTTCCTTCTGTTCGAACAGGACGAGGCCTTCTTCCTTGAGCTTGGGATTGAGCGCGAAAGGCAGCACCGCCGGGATCAGGTCGGCTTTCTTTTCCAGCAGCATGGCCGGCATGGCGGGGAGCGGCGCTTCCAGCATCGTGTAGTCGCGCTTTTCCTCGAGGCCGTGCTTCTTGAGCATGGCGCGGATCGCAACGTCGACGGCGCTGCCGCCGCCATTGGTGCCGACCACCTTGCCCTTGAGGTCTTCGACCTTTTTGATGCCGCTGTCTTTGCGGACGTAATATTGCTGGCTGAAATAGCCTTCGACGCCATCCTGGAATTCGTCGGCGATGACGCGGATATCGTCGAGCCCGGCATTCTCGATCGCAATGGCGAGCGAGGAGTAGGCGAGGTTGGAGATTTCCAGCTCGTTATTGGCGATCGCCGTGATCATCTGCGGCGTGCCCTGATAGCGGATGGTCTCGAGCACGTAGGACTTGCCCATGTGCTTGGCGAGGTCCTTCTTTTCCAGAAGGATCGAGCCCCAGTTGGCGACCGGGGCGACCCAGCCCATGCGGATTTTCACCGGTTCCGCGCTGCTGGCAGGCACGGCGCCCAGCAGGCCAAATATGGTGGCAAGAGCGCACACGCTGGCGAGCGCGAGTTTCAAAAGACGCATTGTATCCTCCCAATTTCCGCCGGGGCCTGCGCGTTCAGCTGGCAGGCTTCACCGTCGCGGAAGCCAAGATTGTCGGGCGTCCAACCGTCTTTGGCAAGCCAGATGGCGGCATGTTTGACCGCCATCCGGTACAGCGCGCGTCATGCGCGAAACGCAGCCGGTCGCCTTTCCAGCGAACGGCGCTGGCCTATTCGAGCTTGGCGCCGATCTCCTTGATCAACGTTCCGTAGCGCGCCAGGTCGCGGCTCACCACTTGCGACAGTTCGCCCGGCGATCCCGGCAGAATGTCGAGACTTTGATCGAGCAGCGGCTTGGTCACGGCGGGATCGTTCAGCGCCTTGACGAATTCCGCATTGAGCCGCGCGACGACGGCCGGCGGCGTATTGGCCGGCGCAAACAGCGCGAACCACGCATCGGCATTGACGTCGGCGAATCCGAGTTCGGTCATCGTCGGAACGTCTGGATATCCGGCGAGGCGCTTCTTGGAGGTGACGGCCAGCGCGCGTACACCGCCCGATGTGACATGCGGCGCCGCCAGCGCCACCGATTCAAAATAGAAATCGATGCGGCCGCCGAGCACATCCTGCATCGCCGGCGCCGCGCCTTTATACGGGACGTGGACCAGTTGCGCGCCGGTCTTTTGCTTCAGCATTTCGCCGAGCAGATGCCCGCCGCCGCCGACCCCAGCCGAGGCAAAGCTCAGTCCGCTCGATTTCGATTTGGCCAAGGCAATAAGATCGGCAATCGATTTGACCGGACTGGCCGCCGGCACCAGCAGAATATGCGAGGTCGAGACCAGCATTGTGACCGGCGCGAAATCCTTCTGGGCGTCGTAGGAGACCTTGGCCATCAGACTGGGATTGATGGCCATGATTGAGTTGTTGGCGATCAACAGCGTGTAGCCGTCGGGCGCCGCCGACTTCACATATGTCGCGCCGATGGTGCCGCCGCCGCCCGGCTTGTAGTCCACGATGAGCTGCTGCCCCAGTCCTTCCTGGACCTTCTGGCTCAGACGCCGCGCCACCAGGTCGGCGAGGCCGCCGGGCGGAAAGGGCAGTTCGACGGTGATCGGCCGTTTGGGAAAGTCCTGTGCTTGCGCCGCGCCGGACGAGACGGCGAGGGCGGCGAGCGTCAGGCCGCAGATCAGTTTCAAGTACGTCATGTCATGTCCTCGACGGATGGTCTGGGCGGCCGGTGCAGCCGTTGACTACGGTTCTTGCGCATCCATGAGAATGAACGCGATGCGGCAGTTCTCCTTGCCGCGGTTCACCCAGGCGTGATTTGTGGCCTGCTGCACAACCACATCGCCGGCTTTCAGGTGCACTTCGGTATCGTCGAGCATCATGTCGATCTCGCCGGACAGGATGAGCGCGTAGTCGAGGCTGCGTGTCCGGTGCATCATCGAATGCCGCGGCGGCAGGCCCTTTTTCGGCGCGTGATCGCCGATGACTTTCATCATCGTGTTCACATCCAGATTATGGATCCGCTCGGTGGTCGGCGGAAACTCGACGATGCGGAAGATGGTGCCGCCGTGGGGCGGGCTGACGCCGACCGAGTTCGTTTTGGCCCAGTCTTCCTTCGCCGAATAGTCGGTCGGGCTTTTGCCGGTGATCCACATGTCGCCGGCCGGGTTCGGCGAGCGCAGCGTGGCGAGCGGAACGGCGCTGTCGAAGATCGCAACGGCTTTGCCGCTGGCGTCGAGGCCGGTGACGACGCGGCGCACTTCCTTGGTGTTTTGAGCCTGCGCAGGCAAAAGTCCGGCGGCGAATGTCAGTGCCGCCAGGATCAAGAGCTTCTTCATGGTGTCTCTCCTTGTCATTTTTTATCGTTGTGGTTCGTTCAGATTTCGAAGGCGCCGGGCGCGAAGTGATGCATTTCCTGAATGCGCTTCCAGCGCGGCGTGTGCGGCGGCGTCACGCCCCATTGATCCAGCCTGCCTGGCGGAAACCGCCAGTAGTCGGGACCATGCGGGACGTAGGTGTCGTCGACTTGCATGACCTCCGCCGTGTATTCGAGCGGCAGTTCCTCGGGGCCGGCGAAGTAGGCAAAAACATTGTTGCCGGCGCCGTGGCGGCCGACGCCCCATTCGATCGGATAACCGGCATCGCGCATGCGGCCGGCGCCCCGCATCGTCGAGTCGAGATCCGGCATTTCAAATGCGATGTGATTGAGCGTGGGCTTGGTGCCTGCGGCGAGTACCATCGAATTGTGGTCGGTGTTGCCGCAGTGAAAGAACGACAATGGGCCCGAGGCGTCGATCAGTTTGAAGCCCAGCGCGTCGATCAGGAACGCCTTGGTTTTCTCGGCGTCGGCCGAATTGATGTTGACGTGGGCGATCTTGCGTGGCCGGTCGGCGGCGTTAGCGGTGTCGGTATGATCCGCCACGCCGCATATTGCCGCGTAGTTGCGGCCTTCGCGATCGGTAAAGCCAAAGCCAGTGCCGCCGCCGGGCGCATCGATTTCATGCGGCGCTTGCGTATCGCCGCAGAGCGGCTTGACGCGTTCATGTAACGCGGCAAGTGCATCGCGGTCGGCGACATCAAAGACAATCCTGCGTACTGCCGTGCCGTCTTTGGCCGCATGGATTGCCAGAATATGGTGATAAGCGCCCGTGCCGCGAAAATAGTAGGAGCCGTTGTGCTGGCTGACCGGCGTCAGGTGCCAGACTTTTTCGAAGAACGCCGCGGCGCGCGCCGGGTCGTTGACGTCTACTTCGATGCTGCGCACGCCCCGCAATAGATAATTCATCGCCCCCGGCCTCTTTGTTTTTTGGCAAGCGTTTCGAATGCGTCGCCATTGGCGGCAACCGCATTCGCCGTGCTCGTGTAGTGATCGCTTAACAATTCACGCGCCAGTTTGGCCTTGCGGCCAATCACGGCCTCCGCGATGGCCTTGTGCTCGGCATGGATGTCGCGGGCATGAGCGCGAACCGAAATGGAATGGCGGCGATAGCGCTCAGCATGGTCGGAAAGCGTCTCGCAAAAACGAACCGTCCATTGAGAAGGGCAGGCCGACAGCAATGCGCTGTGAAACTCTCTGTGCTTTTTCGACCAGTCGCCGTCGAGTGCGCGGCGATCCTTCAGGCTGCGGGTCTCGACTTTGGAGATCAGATGTAACGCAGAGATGATGCGGGCTTCCCACGCCTCGTCGCCGGATTCGATCGCCTGCGTGACGGCCTCGGATTCGAGTTTGATGCGCAGGTGCGTGACGTCCCAGAGCTCTTCGATCGATAGCGGTAGCGAGGTGAAGCCGTGCTTGGGCTTGAACCGGATCAGTCCCTCGGAGGCCAATTGAAGCAGGGCTTCCCTGACTTTGCCGGGAGCGGCGTCATAGCGGCCGGTGAGATCCATCAGCCGCAATGGCGACGCCGGTGGCAGCGACGCCCCCAACACATCGGCTCGCAGCCGCGCCGCGACATCGTTTTCTGCACTCGACGTGGACGCCATCACCAACCCCCGAGTTTTTGATAATGGCAATAATTTTCGAAAAGTCTATCGAGCAGCGAGCGGCGGCGCTTGCCCGCCGGTGGACAAGTTCAGCGCGTGGTGACGCCGCGGATCGTTGCGGGGCTGCGCTTATGGCTCGATCTTGAATTTCTGGATGCGGCGGCCCCAATCCGTTTCGGCGACATAGACGCTGCCTTTGGAATCGACGGTCAGGGTGTGGCCGTGGGTGAAGTTGCCGGCCTGATGGCCGGGGCGGCCGAAGCTCGACAGAATCTTGCCGCTGGCGTGATCGAGCACGTGCACCTGCTCGGTGCCGCCATCCATCATGTACATCAGCTTCTGTTCGCGGTCGGGCGAGAAGGCGACCCACCACGCCGTGCCGCGCTTGTCCGGCAGCTTGCCCGACTTGTTCGGGATCGGAATGTTGCGAACGAAAGTGCCGTCCTTCTGGAACACCTCGACGCGATTGCCCTGGCGGTCGCAAACATAGATCAGCCCGGCATTGCTCATGGCGATGCAGTGAACGACCTCGGCGAAGACGCCGGGTGTGCCTTTTTGTGTTTCCTCGTCGGTTGCCTGGCGGCCCCATTGGCGCAGGAACTTTCCGTCTTTGTCGAACACCACGACGCGGCGGTTGCCGTAGCCGTCGGCGACATAGATGTCGCCGTTGGCCGGATCGACCACGATCGCCGACGGCATGTGCAGTTGATCCTTGGCAGCGTTGAGGCCAACACCCTTTCGCGTACCATCGACGGAATCGAACTTGCCGCGGACGCCGATCTGCAGCAGCAGTTTCCCGTCCGGTGAGTACTTCTGGATGATGCCGTCGGAATTGCCGGCGACGTAGACATTGTTGTCCTTGTCGATCACACAGCCATGGATCGAGTTCGGCACCGTCTTGTCATCGCCCCATGAGCCGACGACGTTGCCGGCGCTGTCGAACTTGATGATCGAGGGCGCCGAAACCGACGTTTCCTTCTCCTCGTCGGTGATGTTGCGGCGGTTCACCACATAAATGTGGTCCTGCTCGGCCGTGCAGACGCCGCCGAGCTGGCCGGTGATCCAGTCCTTGGGCAGCGCTTTAGGCCAGCTGGCATCGAGCGCGTATTTTGGCGCTTCCTGCGCCTGGGACGCGCCGGCGATAAGCGTTACGGCGATCGCCGCGGACGCGAGCAGATATCGGTTCATGGTGTCACTCCCTATTCGAATTTTTTTCCACCGAGATAAACCGTCTCGATGCTTTTCATGTTGGTAATGTCGTCGAGCGGATTGCGGGTCAGCACCAGCAGGTCCGCCGCCTTGCCTTTTGCGAGCGTGCCGAAATCCTTGTCGATGCCGAGCATCTCCGAATTGTTTTTCGAGAACGCCTGGATGATTTGCATCGGCGTCAGTCCGGCATCGCGCATCAGTTCCATCTGCCGGTGCTCGAACCAGCCCTGGATGAAGTAGCGATCGAGCGCGCCGCCGGAATCCGTACCGAAGCCGAAACGAATACCGCTGTCGGCCAGCTTCTTCAGATTCTTCTTATCGGTTTCGAACATGCGCACCCAGCGCGGCTTGTTGGCGTCGTTGGCCTGCTCGTCGCGCATTTTGGTGCGCAGCAACGCCAGCCGCTCGCTGTTGAGGCCTTTCTGAAAGAATGGATTGTCGGTCGGCGCGTCGGGGCCACCGTAGACGAACAGCGCTTCCTCGCGCGCAAGCGTGGAGATCACGGAAACATTCCGTTCTTTAAGCGTGGCAATGAAATCGTCGGGGATGTCCTTGTCGCGGACGTTGTGGACCAGAATATTGACGCCCTGGTCGACCATGCGGCGCGCATCTTCGAGTTCAACGATGTGCGCCATCCGGATCTTGTTGTGTTTCTTGGCCTGATCCATCACGGCGGCGGTGAATTCCGGAGTCAGCTTGGGAAAACGGCCGCCCTGGGCGTCGATCCAGACCTTCACGAAGTCGGTGTCTTTGGCGACGATCTCGTCGACCTTGCCGCGGGCTTCCTCGGGCGTCTTCATTTCCGAGCCGGGCCGGAACGGCTCGGACATGAAGCGGTACATCACGGTCAGGATGCGCGCGCCGCGCAGATCGCCGGCCTTCTGCGCCTGCTTGAAGGCCTGCACGTCGTCCTGATCAAAATACATGCTGGTCGTGGTGGTCACGCCATAGAGTGCGTATTGGCGCAATTGCGGATCGCGCGGCGCCGGCCCGACATGGCCGTGGCCGTTGATGATGCCGGGCAGCACGAACTTGCCGGCGAGATCGACCACCGTCGCGCCCGCGGGCGCCGTGACGCCGGCGCCGAGGTCGCGGATGCGGCCGTTGTCCATGACGATCGTGATGTTGGGCTGCGCGGCTGCGCCGCTGCCATCGATCAGGGTGGCTTTGGTGAGGGCGATGGTTTGCGCCAAGGTCTGGGGGATGGCGCCCCCCGTCAACAGGACGGCCGCGCTCAAGGCGGCAAGAAGGCGCAAAAGAAAGCGCAGGTGCATCGTAGTCCCCCCGGCAGATAGTTTCTTGTTGTCCCAAGCTGAGCGCGGAACCGGCCCGAAATAAAGGGGGGTGTCTCGCGATGAACCTTTTTCCGGATGCCGGCGACCCATGGATATCGGCCAAACATTCAACCCCGGAGAGACGCCATGTCCCGCAAATTCATCCTCGGCTTCGCCGCTATCGTCACCATCGCCACCGCCGCCCTTGCATCGGGTTCCGCTGACGCCGCCTTCCAGCGCGGTAACGGCGGCCACGTCAATATGCGCCCGCCGGTGCACCGCCTGCCGCCGCGCATCATCGTCCACGGCCCGCGCTTCCACCACGATCACGTCGTTGTCCGCCGCATCTACGAGCGCGGTTATGTCCGCCCGGTCGGCTTCTCGACGCCGGTCGCCGAAAGCCTCTGCAACTGCCTGACCAAGTCCTACACGCCGGAAGGCGTGGTGGTGTTCAAGGATCTCTGCACCAAGGAAATGGCGAGCGCGCCGGTCGAAGGTGCTCCCGCGCAGGCCAGCGAAGTCCCGGCATCGAACAACTTCGCCGGCAAGACCTTCCAGGACTTCCAGGCGGCCAACGGCCTGAACCAGTCCGCGGAAAAGAAGAACTGATCGATTGCGCTGACAAAGTACGGCCGCCGGATGAGAATTCTCACCGGCGGCCGCTTTGCGTTTGCACCGCGGCGAGCGACCCCGATTGGAGACACCCGCCTTCTGCGCTATCATCGCTCCAACAATTTATAAAAATTGGAGGAAGCGATGAAGGTTCTGCTGGACGCGCGTCTCGATTCATGGGGCCGCAAGGCCGGTACGGCGGCCTTTGCCGCTGTTCTATTTGCCGGCGCCGCCGTTGCCGCGGATGCGCCGAAGATCGGCGATCCGCCGGAAGCCTCGAACATGCGGCTGGTCGGCTACAACGACCTGCAGGGCCGCTCGGCCTATCAACCGACCATTCATCGCCAAGGCGATCGCTGGATCGCCTACATCGGTCACCATGGCGGTACCGACGATGTCTTGAAGCCCGTGAATCCGGTCACCGGGCAGGCCGAATTCAACGGGACGTCGATCATCGACGTCACCGATGCCGCGCATCCGAAATATCTGCGGCATCTGCCGGGACAGGAAGGCACCTACGAAGCCGGCGGCGGGCAGATGACGCGCGTCTGCGACGGCAAGGATCTGCCGAAAGGCGACGCCAGCGCGGTCTATCTGCTGCGTACGTTCGGCGGCGCCGCGCACGAGATCTGGAATGTGGCCGATCCGGCCAATCCGAAACTGATCACCCGTCTTGAAGGCCTCAAGGACACGCACAAGAGCTGGTGGGAATGCAAAACCGGCGTCGCGTTTCTGGTGTCCGGCGTTTCGACGTGGCGCGTGCGCCGTATGACCGAGGTGTATGACCTCAGCGATCCGGCCAAGCCGATCAAGATTCGTGAATTCGGTTTGCCGGGCCAAGAGCCGGGTTCGGCAGGCAAGGTGCCGACCGAACTGCACGGCATGATCTCGACCGGACCGGAAGGCAACCGGGTCTATTTCGGTTACGGCACCAACAAAGGCGGCGTTCTCCAGATCGTCGATCGCGCGAAGCTGATCAATGGTCCGAAGGAACCGACGCCGGAAAACCTGCGCAGCCCTGTCATCGGCGAAATGGAAATGTCGCCGCTCAACGGCGCGCACACGACCTATCCGCTCGGCAAGATGACCATTCCGCAGTTCGCCAGCGACAAGTTCGCCAGCCAGCGCGACATGGTGATGATCGTCGACGAAGGCCTGATCAACGAGTGCCAGCCCGGCGAAGCACGGCAGATGATCTGGTTTGTCGATGCGACGGTCGAAGCCAAGCCGATGGTGGTGTCGAGCTATTCGGTGCCGGAAGAGGCCGGAAACTTCTGCCAGCGCGGCGGCCGCTTCGGCTCGCATTCGTCCAATGAAAGCATGGCGCCGGTATTCTTCCGCAAGCTCGCTTTCATCACCTGGTTCAATGCCGGGGTCCGCGCGATCGACATCCGCGATCCCTATCATCCCAAGGAAGTCGGCTTTTTCATCCCGCCGATCACCGAAGCGACTGACAAGCGCTGCATCAAGGTCGATGGCAAGGACAAGTGCAAGGTCGCGATCCAGAGCAACAATGTCGAAACCGACGATCGCGGCTACATCTACGTCGTCGATCGCGCCAACACTGGTCTTCATATTCTCGAAGTGACCGGACCGGCGCGTGACATCGCGGGTCTGCCCGCCAAATAACGGGCGATCCGGGATGGATACGCGATGAAACGTTCGGCAATAGCCGCTGTCGTCGCCGGTTTCGGCGCGGCGGCGGCTTTGCTGTTTCTGGTGGCGTCAGGCCCGCCTCAAACAGGCTCCATTTCTACGGCTCGTCCGCTCTGGGTCGAGACGAAGTGGCCGTTTCCGATGGACCAGTGGGGCGAGGGCAAGGCCTTCCAGTGCAAGGCGGCCGATTGCGGCCGCGATCTGCGGCTGTATGTTCGCGCCAAGATTGGTTTCTGCAGCAGCACCATCGGCGTCGCCGATGACAGCGAGCTCGAACGGCTCAGCGACTTCGACTTCATGAAGGGCGCTGTCGCGCGCGGCGGCAGCCACGAGATCGCGGTGGCCTGGATGAAGGGCCGGCTGCGGACCTATACGATCGGCGCGGGGACTACGGCGACGTCGATTGCCTACAACAACGAGAGCGATGCGCTGGTTGCGACAATTGTCGCCGATGGCGCCGAACCCGCCGCCGAACCCATCGTCATCGCGTTTCTGAGCGGCGAGCCGATGCAGCGCTGGGTGAAAAAGACACTCGGAGTGGAATAAGTTTCAGGCCGTCGTCGGCTCGTTGGCTTCCTGATGCCAGATCAAAAGCCGGCGGCGGATCATCGACATGCCCTTGACCATGACGTAGCCGATCACCGCGATCTCGACGATGCCGGCAAACACGCCGACCGAATTGGCAAAGCGCGACGCCGTCATCATGGCGCCGCCGAGCCCGTAGCCGCCCATCAGCATTTCAGCGACCACGGCGACGATCAGCGTCAGCGGCAGTGCGACCTGGAGGCCGGTCATGATCTGCGGCAACGCCGCCGGGAAGACGACCTGCGTCAAGACCTCGCGGTTCGTCGCGCCCATGTTGCGCGCCGACCAGATCAGTTCGCGCTCGACCGCCTGGATGCCGACCACGGTGGCAGCAATGACAGGGAAGATGGCGTCGATGACGATGATGGTAATCTTGGAGACGTCGTAGACACCGAGCCACAAAATGACGACCGGCAGGAAGGCGATCTTCGGCATCGGGAAGCCGACCGACACGATCGGATCGAAGAACCAGTTGGCGATTTTGTTGCGCGACATCGCCATGCCGATGGCGGTGCCCAGCACGGCGCAGATCGCGAAGCTCACCAGCGCGCGATACAGCGTCAATGCGGTGTTGATGGCGAGGTCGCCGGTCACGGCGTCGTCCCAGATGCGGCCCAGCACGGCGGTGAGGGCGGGCAGCTGATACGGCGTATATTTGCCGCTGCGCGCCAGCGCTTCCCACACGACCAGCACCAGCAGAATCGAGAACACCCGGGCAAAGCCCCACAGCGCGGCGCGGGCGAACCGCAGCGCCGGCGCTTCGGTCGCGGACATCTGTGCATCTACATGCGCCATGCGAAGGTCCAGCGCGTTATGAGGAGATAGAGGCGGTCGGCGGCGAAGCCCAGGAATGCGACCGTCAGCACCACGGCATACATCGCGTCATAGGAGCCGTTGGCGCCGAGCGAGCCGATCAGATGGCCGAAGCCCTGCTGCGCCACGATCAGCTCCGCCGACACCAGCAAGATGAAAGACAGCGCCAGTGCGGTGCGGATGCCGTTGAGCATTTCCGGCATCGCGCTCGGCACCACCACGTCCCACAACATGCGCAGCTTGTTGGCGCCCATGCTGCGCGCCGACCAGACCAGCACCTGCTCGCTGGAGCGCGCACCATTGAAGGCGCCGATGGTCACCGGAAGCATGCAGCCTAAAAAAATCAGCAAAATCTTGGAGCCATCACCGAAGCCGAGCCAGATGACGGTGACCGGGATCAGCGCAGATTTCGGCAGCGGATAGAAAACCTCGACAATGGGCGCGAGAAGTACGTTGACCGGCTTCCACCACGCCATGGCAATACCGAGGATGGCGCCGACAATGATTGCCAGCCCAAGGCCGGCCATGCCGCGATACATCGAGGCGGCGCCATTCGTGATCAGCTCGCCATCCTTGATCATGTCGATCCAGGCGCGGATCACGTCGGACAGCGGCGGCAGCGCGGTGGTCGATACCAGTTCGAACCGCGCCACCAACTCCCATGCAATGGCGATCAGCAGGAGCGGGGTGTAGCGTATCAAAGTTTTCATGGCACCCGCGTGCCCTGGGCTTTGATGGCTTCGTCGCGCACCAGATTCCATATCTCGTCGACCTTCTCGCCGAAGGCCTTGGTCTTGAACAGGTTCGGATCGTTCTTGTCGAATTTGGTATCGACGATGGTCTTGATGCGTCCCGGTCGCGCCGACATCACAGCGACGCGGTCGGCCAGATAGACCGCTTCCTGAACGTCATGAGTGACGAAGATCACGGTCTTCGGCGTCATCTGCCAGATGCGCAGCAACTCCGCCTGCATCAGGCCGCGGGTCTGGGCGTCGAGCGCGCCGAACGGTTCGTCCATCAACAGAATTTTGGGATCGAAGGCCAGCGTGCGGGCGATCGCCGTACGCTGCTTCATGCCGCCGGACAATTGCGAGGGGTAACTGTCCTCGAAACCGGACAGGCCGACCAAATGGATAAAGTCCATGGCGCGCTTCTCGCGCTCGTCCTTGGCCATGCCCTGACGTTCGAGGCCGTAGAGGATGTTGCCGCGCACGGTTTTCCACGGGAATAGCGCGAAATGCTGGAAGACGATGCCGCGGTCGGGGCCGGGGCCGGTGACCGGCGCGCCGTCGACCGAAATCAGGCCTTTCTCGACCGGCAGAAAGCCGCCGATCAGGTACAGCAGCGTCGACTTGCCGCAACCGGAAGGCCCCAGCAAAGCGACGAATTCGCGGTTTCCGACCTCGAGCGAGACCTGATCGAGCGCCAGCACCTCCCGGCCGCGGGGCGGCCGGTACATATGGCTGACACTATCGACAATAATTTGTGCGGGTCCCGGCATGGTGGCATGAACCCTCCCTAACCACCGCGTTCTGTCAAGCGCGTCGTCGCATCGTCAGCGTCCTTGACCTATAATGCGGGGCACCGGAAGCGTCCTGCCATGCGGGACATCGTAACAATAAACGACAAGAGGAAATGCCAGTGGCCAATAAGCTCGTCGAAGCCCGTATCGAACTCGCGCTTGCCAATCGTATCGTTGCCCACGAAGGCGTCATCGACGCCTTTGGCCACGTCAGCATGCGCCACCCCGACAACCCGAACCATTATTTCCTGTCGCGTTCGCGTGCGCCCGAGCTGGTCGAGCCCGGCGACTTCGTCGAATACGATCTCGACTCCAACCCGATCAAGGATCCCGGTGTCGGCCAGTATTCCGAGCGCGTGATCCACGGTGAAATCTATAAGGCGCGGCCGGACGTCAATTCCGTTTGTCATCATCATAGTCCGGCCTTCATGCCGCTGCTCGCCAACCGCATCGACTACGTGCCGGTGTTCCATCTCGGCGCGGTCGGCGGCATCAAGCCGCCGTTCTGGGATCAGCACGACGAATTCGGCGACACCAACATGCTGGTGATCAAGGCGGAGGAGGGCGCCTCGCTCGCCAAGGCGCTCGGTTCGGGCATGATGGTGCTGATGCGCCGTCATGGCGTCACGGTGGCCGGCACCAGTGTGAAGGACTGTGTGTTCCGCACCTGTTTCTCGGCGCGCAACGCGGCCTACCAGGTGCAGGCGCTCAGCATCGGCAGCACCATCGAGTCGCTGACCCCAGGCGAAGCACACCTTGCCGGCTCGATCAGTTCCAAGACCACCGGCCTGACACGGTCATGGGAATACTGGTCGATGCGGGTCGCCAAAGCCGGCGGCGCCGTGGCTGCGCCCAAGAAGGCAAAGCCTGCCGTTGCGAAAAAGCCCGCTGCCAAAAAGAGCAGCAGCAAGAAGAAGCGCCTTTAGTATTTTGGCCTTTCCCCGTGGGCGGCGTCCGTGTTGAATGCCGCCCGCGTGGGGTGCGACAACGATATAAAAGAAAACCTCAAAGGGAGGATGCGATGAAGAATTTCAAGGCGGCGGTTGCCGCGTTCGGCCTGCTGGCGCTCGGTGTCACGGGTGCTGCGGCCGAAGACCAGCTCAAGGTCGCCATCGGCCAGATCAATAACTGGGAAAACCAGCCGCCGACGCTCGGCCAGGACGCCGGTATCTTCAAGAAGCACGGCCTCGTGCTGGAGAATGTCGGCACCGCGGGTGCCGGTGAAACCATCCAGGCGGTCATTTCGGGTTCGGCCGATATCGGCGGTGGTGTCGGCGCTGCCGGCGTGATGCGCGGCTTCTCGAAGGGCGCGCCGGTCCGCATTCTGGCGCCGGCCTTTACCGGCACCGGCGACCTGTACTGGTACGTCAAGGCGGACTCAGCCATCAAGACGATCAAGGACTTCTCGGCCGACAAGACGATCGCCTATTCGACCAACGGCTCGAGCTCGAACAATATTGTTGTCGCGTTCGGCAGCGAGCTCGGCTCCAAAGCCAAGCCGACCGCAACCGGCGGCCCGCCGGCGACGCTCACGGCGGTGATGACCGGTCAGATCGATATCGGCTGGGCGGCGCCGCCGTTCGGACTGAGGGAAATCAAGGAAGGCAAAATCCGCATCGCGGCGCGTGGCAGCGATGTGCCGTCGTTGCGGGGACAGACCGTCCGTGTGCTGATCGTCAACGAGAATTCGTGGAAGACCAAGCGCGAGGCGATTCTGCGCTTCATGGAAGCCTATCGCGAAGCGGTAGACTGGATGTATGCCGATCCGAAGGCGGTGGAGATGTATTCGGAGAAGGTCAAGCTGCCGGTCGACCTGCTCAAGCAGTCGATGAACGACTTTCAGCCGAAGGAAACCATCCAGAGCGACGAGTTCAAGGATCTCGATGGCGCGGTGCGCGATGCCGTCAGCCTGAAATTTCTCGACAAGCCGCTGACCAAGGAACAGCTCACCGA
>CAISIV010000247.1 GCA_903885555.1 uncultured Hyphomicrobiales bacterium | reverse complement strand
CTAACCCAACGAACCTGATCCGGGTCATGCCGGCGGAGGGAGATGAGATGCACAGCCCGACCGCAATAGCGCGCGAAGACGCGGCGCAGACGGCCGCCGCCGTTCTGGACCGGCTGCGCAGCGGTGCGCCCCGCGTGCACTGCATTACCAACGCCGTGGCGCAGAATTTTACCGCCAATGTTCTGCTGGCCGCGGGCGCGGTTCCGTCGATGACGCTGTCGGGCGAGGAAATCGGTGCTTTCGTTGCCCGCAGCAACGCGCTGCTGGTCAACCTCGGCACCTTCGACCGCGAACGCCGCGAGGCGACCTCGATCGCCGTCGGCTCGGCTGCGCAAAACGGGCTGCCCTGGGTGCTCGACCCGGTGTTCGTCGATCGCGCGCCGCAACGGGCCGACTATGCCCGCGACCTGATCTATCTCGGGCCGAAGGCGATCCGGCTCAATCATGCCGAATTTTCCACGCTGGCTGGCAGCGCGCCCTCGACCGAATCCGTCGCGGCCTACGCTCGCGCCAGGAATACGGTGATTGGGCTGTCGGGCGAAACCGATCTGGTGACCGACGGCGCACGGCTCACCACCATCGCCAATGGCCATGCGCTGATGGCGAAGGTGACGGCGATGGGCTGCGCCGTATCGGCGCTGGTCGCCGCCTGCCACGCCGTCGAACCTGATGCCTGGCGCGCGACCATCGCCGGCCTTGTCATTGCGGGTGTTGCCGGCGAACTGGCCGCGGCCAAGGCGGGCGGTCCCGGCAGCTTCGCCGTCGCGATCCTCGATGAACTTCATAATCTGAACGAACGAACCTTGCTCTCCCGTGCCCGAACTGAAATTGCAAAGGCCAAGTGAATGAACGTCGATCTCCGTCTCTACGCGCTCATCGATCCCGCCGTCGCCGGCGGCCGCTCGCTTGGCGATATCGCCAAGCGCATTGCCGGGAGCGCCACGCTGGTGCAGTTGCGCGACAAGCACGGTTCGACCCGCCAGCTTGTCGAGGAAGCGCGCGAACTGACAATGGTGCTGGCGCCGCTCGATATTCCGCTGCTGATCAATGACCGCGTCGATGTGGCGCTCGCCGCCGAGGCCGATGGCGTGCACATCGGTCAGGACGACATGTCGCCGGCCGATGCGCGATTGCTGCTCGGCAAGACCGCGATCATCGGGCTGAGCATCAAGACCGTGGAGCAGGCCAAGGCCGCGCCGCTCGAACTGCTCGACTACGTCGGCGTCGGCGGCGTTTTCAGCACGACGTCGAAGGACACGACGTCGCCGCCGATCGGCCTGTCGGGGCTCGGTGCCGTCGTGCAGGCAATCCGCGCGCGCGATCCGAAATTTCCGATTTGCGGCATTGCCGGCATCAACCAGGGCAATGCGGGCGATGTGATCATGCAGGGCGCCGACGGCGTCGCGGTGATCTCGGCGCTGTCGCTGGCGGCCGATCCGACAGTGGCCGCGCGCGATCTGTTGAGCGAAGTCGACGGCGCCTTGGCGCGCCGAACTAGATCTTGAGCGACAGACCATGACCGCCATTGCCGTCACCATAGCCGGTTCGGATTCGAGCGGCGGCGCCGGCATTCAGGCGGATATCAAGACGTTTGCCGCGCTTGGTGTCTACGGCGCATCGGTCATTGCCGCGCTGACAGCGCAGAATACCAAAGGCGTCACGGCGATCCACGACGTACCGGCCGACTTCATCGCGGCGCAGATTGACGCGGTGTTTTCCGATCTGGACGTCGCCGCCGTCAAGATCGGCATGCTGTCGCAGGCCGCGGCCATTGAAGCGGTGGCGCGGGGCCTTGCGCGTCACAAAGCAAAAAACATCGTGCTCGATCCGGTGATGATCGCGACCTCCGGCGACCGTCTGCTCGCGGCTGAAGCGATTGCGGCGCTGCGCACGCTCCTCATTCCGCACGCGATTGTCGTGACGCCGAATTTACCGGAAGCCGCGGCTTTGACCGGCGCGTCGATTGCGCGCGACGAGCGTGAAATGGAAATTCAGGCGCGCGAGATCCTGGCGCTCGGCGCCCGCAATGTGCTCATCAAAGGCGGACACGGCGACGGCATCGAAAGCGTCGATCTCCTGGTCGGCGACGGCGACGTCATTCGTCTCTCGGCTAAGCGCATCGCCACCAAGAATACCCACGGCACCGGCTGCACGCTGTCGTCGGCGATTGCCGCCTGCCTCGCCAAAGGCATGAACCTTGCCGCGGCGGCGCACGACGCCAAGGCCTATGTCACGACGGCCATCACTCTGTCTGATCAGCTTAGGGTCGGCCACGGCAGCGGGCCGCTGCACCACTTCTATGCGCAATGGAGCGACCAATGACGACACGCCGCAATTTTGCCGCCGGAGCCGTAGCCGCCGTAGCCGCCGTTGCTACCGTTACTGCCGCCCCTTCCGTGGCCCGCGCGCAAACGCTGAAGTGGCGCATGGTGACATCGTGGCCCAAGCGCCTGCCGGGCCCAGGCATGTCGGCGGAGCGGGTGGCGGAGCGCATTCGCACGTTGTCGAACGGGCGGCTGGATATTTCGGTGTCGGCGGCGGGCGAGGTGGTGCCGGCCTTCGAGGTGCTCGGCGCTGTCGGCGGTGGCGTCGCCGAGATCGGTCACACCGCTTCGTTCTACTGGCAGGGAAAGATGCCGGCGGCGGCGTTCTATACGACGGTGCCGTTCGGTCTGACGCCGGCTGAGCACGTCGCCTGGATAGAGGCCGGCGGCGGGCAGGCGCTGTGGGATGAACTCTACGCGCCGTTTGGCGTCAAACCGTTCATGGGTGGCAATACCGGCGTCTGCATGGGCGGCTGGTTTCGCCG
>CAISIV010000246.1 GCA_903885555.1 uncultured Hyphomicrobiales bacterium | reverse complement strand
CTGCAGCCCGCGCGGAATGTTCAATTCCTGCATCTTCGTCAGCGCGCCGGCAACATCGCCCTGCTTGATCTGATCGCGAATACCGGGCATCGCCTCTTGGATTCGGTACTGCTGACGTGCCTTTGCATCGGCCAGAACGCCGAGTTCAGGCCCACCAGGATAGCCTTTAGAAACAGTCGTCCCGATAAACGGCGCAATAGACTTCATGCCAGAGACATCGGAGCCTGGACCGCCTCTATACCAATCCAAAGCACCTTTAATGGTGTCTTGCGGGATCTGGCTGCCGACGATCGCGGCGCCGATCTTAAGGATGTTCTTGCCGACCTCAGCCGGTGTATCAGCCTTCGGATTATAAAGCTTGTGGCCGAACCCGGCATCATTGGTCCAGATCTCATTGAGCGGCCTCGCAAACGTGCTCAGTTTGCGGTGGATCATCTCGTTGGGCTCAGTCATGTAGCCCATAAGTTCTTCAGTCACCTTGCCTACCGCCAAGCGGGCATAGATCGCGGTACCGTCCGGCTGATAGCCGATCAGCAACCGGCTTTTCTTGCCGGGCTCATTTTCCGCCGTCGCGCCGATCGACTCTATGGTCTTGAACGGGTTTCCAAGCACCTCGCCAGGATGCTCATAAAGCCGGTGCATCATGTCACCGAACCGATCCCAATATTGGCCGAGCTCATCCTCGAGAGTGCGGACACCCTGCGAAGCGCCAAGCACTGACGCCAGGCCAAAGCCGGCGGCACCGAGGCCAGCCGCCGCAGCGAGGCGCCCATAAGTGCCCCCCTTGCCGCCGAGCGCGCCACCGGCAATCATGCCGCCGAGGGTAGCGACCGTATGCCCGACGCCTGCCACATTGAACGAACTCTGCAACGCCGACAGGGTCGCGTAAAATAGGCCGGCGTCGATCGCCAGCATGGCCATGGACTTCCGCTTCACAAAGCTCTGTATTTTCTGCAACTGGTCGTAGCCGACGTTCTTCTGGATCATGGCCTGCGCGTCACGCGGCAAGCCGATCATGGCGTCCTTATAGGCGCCGAGATTGCCCAACGTGAAACTGCGAGAGAAGAGCAGGACGTTCGCAAGACCACGGGCGATACCCGACATCGCCTCAATCGGAAGCGCGCCGGCGTACCGGTTGGCAAAATGCGCCGCCGCGACATTGGCCGTGTAAGGGTCATAACCCTTTTCGATCAGGCGCTGCTCGAGATGCGACCAAAGGCCCATCTGCAAGTCACGGACACGATCCCATAGCAACGTGTTGTGCCAGAGATTGCCAAACCAATCGACGCCGCTCCGAACCTTATCGGCACCGGCGCGCGGATTGTAGATTTGCGTCAAGTGCCCCAGCGCCTCGGCACCATAGCCGAGCCCCTTCGCGGTTAAGGACCGGCCCGGCCTCACCGTCGGTGCCTCTGCGATCGACACCAAATCCTGCATGAAGCCGTGACCACCGATCGGCACCACACCGCCGGCAATGGCGCGGGCCATCTGCTTCGGATCGTTCGCGACCTTGTTGCCTTCAAGGTAGGTCTGGAACGTCAGCACCTTGCCCGGCGCCACCGGCAGCGCGCGGCCCCATTCCACTTGGTTGTGGATTAGCGGCGACATCATAATAACCGACATCGCCTTACCCTTAAGGGCCATCAAGGCGTTGTAGAATCTATCGGTATCCCTCGACAGCACCGCGCGCAGCGGACCTTCGAAATCGCCGCGAACATAAATCGGTTTCCGGTCATAGACGATGTTGCCGTCTTCATCGCGCAGGGGAACGCGCCGGTTTTCGACCGTCATGCCGGAGACGCGCCGGACGTTGTCCCGATAGATTTTCGGATCCTCGTCGACCATGCGCGGTTCCAGCTTCTGGAACGCTGGATGATTCAAAGTGAACCATTTCGGAGCATTCTCGTCGCTGGGCCGAACCGGCACCCTGTTGGCCGCGGCCTCAGTCTCCGCCGCCGTCAGATACTTCCGGTGCTTCAATTGCGGTGTCGTTGTCGAAACACTGCGGCCGAGTTGATCCAGAAGATTCGATATCTGCCCTTCCGGGCCGGGACGATAAGCAGGCTCGCCGCCTTCATTGACGGTCGGATTGCCACTCTTGCGGCCGACATCCTCAATCGAGTTGATGAGCTCGCGCGCCGCGATCGCGTCTTCCAGTTTGGCATTTGCCAGCGCCAAAGTGCGGACGTCACGGACTATCTCAGCGCCAGGTCCGGCACCGTGCTCATACTTTCCTTCCGCCATCCGGACGATCATGCGCGGCGCATAGCTTGGCAGACCTTCGGTATCGATCATGCGGAGATCGCTCGCCGCCTTCAAATTACGAACACCACGGCCTTGGAGCATTTCGACAACGGAACGCTCCGCCGCAGGAAGCCGATCAAGGCCTATACCTTCGGTCGACATGCCGCGCTGCATCGCTACACTCTGTTCGTCAGCCGCCTCCCACATCCGCTTCCGCTGTTCTGGCGTGAAGTTGTCGGTGATGTATTTGTCGGCCTGGTTCCAGGCCTGCCGGGATTGCCGGCGCGCATTCATAAACTCTTTGGCGATGGCGCGAGATTCCACGGTGGCATCGCGAACCGCCATCGGGGAAGTCTTCATTTGAAGATTCCG
>CAISIV010000245.1 GCA_903885555.1 uncultured Hyphomicrobiales bacterium | reverse complement strand
CTGATAGGCCGCCCAAAGGTCCGGGCGGCGCTCTCTTGTCAGCCTTTCGGCCTCGGCCCGGCGCCATTGAGCAACCTTGGCGTGGTCGCCCGAGGTTAATACCTCCGGAATAGCGACATCTTCGAACACTGCGGGCCGCGTATACTGGGGGTATTCCAGCAATCCGTCGGCGAAACTTTCCTCTATCCCTGAGGCTTCCTTGCCCATGACGCCCGGCAGCAGCCGGACGCAGGCGTCGAGCAGGCCGAGGGCAGCGACCTCGCCGCCGGACAGCACGAAATCGCCGAGCGAGACTTCCTCCAGGCCGCGGGCCTCGATCAGCCGCTCGTCGACGCCCTCGAACCGGGCGCAGACGATGACGCAGCCGGGCCCGGTGGCGAGCTGGGCGGCGCGCGACTGACGGAACGGAACGCCGCGCGGGCTCATCAGCAGCCGCGGCCTCGGGTCGGGCGGAATGGCATCCAGAGCGCGAGCCAGAATGTCGGCTTTCATCACCATGCCCGGGCCGCCGCCGGCCGGCGTGTCGTCGACGGTGCGATGGCGGTCGGTGGTGTGGCTGCGGATGTCGATAGCGTTGAGCGACCAGATGCCGGACTCGAGCGCCTTGCCGGCCAGGCTGATGCCGAGCGGGCCGGGGAACATCTCGGGGAACAGCGTGAGGATCGATGCGCGCCACATGATCGCTACTCGATCAGGTTCGGCAGCACGATGGTGACCTGCCGCAGCGTGGTGTCGACTTTGGTCGCCACCGCTTCGGTGAACGGCAGCAGCAGCGGCTCGCCGCCGGCCGTGGTCGCGATTTCGATGAGATCGCCGGCGCCGAAATTATGGATCGCGGTGACGGTGCCGAGCGTCACGCCTTCCGGCGTGATCGCCGCCATGCCGACGAGGTCGGCGTAATAAAAAGTGTCGTCCTCATCGATCGGCGGAAGTTTGTCGCGCGACACGAACAGATCGACGTTGCGCAGTTTTTCCGCCGCGTCGCGATCGGCTATGCCGACGAGGCGCGCGACTAGGTGGTCCTTGGCTGCACGCAGCGTCTCGATTTCGAAACGCCGCGTGCCGTCTTCTGTCTCAAGCGGGCCGTAATCCGCGACCGCCAACGGGTCCTGCGTGAACGGCCACAGCCGGACCTCGCCGCGAACGCCGTGCGCGGCACCGATACGGGCGACGCGGATGCGTTCGTTCACGGCAAGGCCTCGCGCGTGTTAGCTCGCCGCCGGAGCGTCGGCGGCAGCCTTGGCAGCCTTGTCGGCGGCGGCCTTCTCGTTGACCTTGTCCTGCGCGGCGGTCTTGGCGGCTGCGTCACCGGCTTCCTTCACCTTGAGGGCTTCTTCCTTCGCGGCTTTGCGTTCCTTGCGCGGGATCGCCTTTTCCGGATTGTTGTGCTTCTCGCGCTTGAGAACGCCGGCGGCATCGAGGAAGCGTGACACGCGATCGGACGGCTGCGCGCCCTTCTTCATCCAGGCCTGGGCCTTTTCGATATCGAACTTGAGACGCTCGGCCTTGTCCTTCGGCATCAGCGGATTGAAGTAGCCGAGACGCTCGATGAAACGGCCATCGCGCGGCGAGCGGCTGTTGGCGACGACGATGTGATAGACCGGACGCTTCTTGGTGCCGGCGCGGGCGAGACGGATAACGAGAGACATTTTAGTTTCCTTTCAGTGAGACGATTGGTTGGTTGATCGGTTGATCGAATTCATTTCTTTTTCCCGGCGCCGGGCAGACCCGGCAGTCCGGTAAATTTTCCGGCGTTGCCCAGTCCGGGCAGGCCAGGGAAATTCGGCAGTTTCGGCATTGTCGGCGGCAAGCTGTTTGCGCCGGGCATTCCCGGCGGCAATTGGCCGCCCGGCATTTTCTTGGCCAATTCGGCCATCTGTTCCGGCGTAGGCTGACCGCCGCCGCCAAAGCCCATCATCGAGCCAAGGCCCGCAAGCGGGCTGCGCTTGCCCGAGCCCATGGCCTTCATCATGTCGGCCATGCCGCGGTGCATTTTCAAAAGCTTGTTGATCGCTTCCGGCGTGGTGCCGGAACCGGCGGCGATGCGCTTCTTGCGGCTGTTCTTGAGAATGTCGGGGTTGCGGCGCTCCTGCGCGGTCATCGAGTCGATGATCGCGATCTGACGCTTGAGCACCTTGTCGTCGATGCCGGCATTGGCGATCTGCGTCTTCATCTTGGCGACGCCGGGCATCATGCCCATCAGG
>CAISIV010000244.1 GCA_903885555.1 uncultured Hyphomicrobiales bacterium | reverse complement strand
AGCTTGGCATCTTTTTTTGCCAGTTCTGCCGCTAAGGGATGATGCGGCGACACCGCAATGAAGGAGGCCCCAAACAGGGTATCGGGACGGGTTGTATAAATTTCAATCTTGTCCTCGCGGCCACGCACAGAAAAAACGACCCGTGCGCCTTGCGATTTACCAATCCAGTTTTCCTGCATCAGCCGGACTTTTTCCGGCCAGCGGTCGAGCGTATCGAGCGCGTTGAGCAGATCCTCGGAGTAGTCGCTGATCTTGAAGAACCACTGGATCAGTTCGCGCTGCTCGACCAAGGCGCCGGAGCGCCAGCCGCGGCCGTCGATCACCTGCTCGTTGGCGAGCACGGTGTTGTCGACCGGATCCCAGTTCACTTTCGACTTCTTGCGCTCGACCAGCCCCGCCTTGACGAAGTCGAGAAACATTTTCTGCTGGTGCTTGTAGTAGCTCGGATCGCAAGTCGCGACTTCGCGCGCCCAGTCGAGCGACAGGCCCATCGACTGCAACTGCTTCTTCATCGCCGCGATGTTGGCGTAGGTCCATTCTTTCGGATGCACCTTGCGGTCGATCGCGGCGTTTTCGGCCGGCATGCCGAAGGCGTCCCAGCCCATCGGGTGCAGCACGGCATTGCCCATCGCGCGTTTGAAGCGCGCGACGACGTCGCCCATTGTGTAGTTGCGCACGTGGCCCATGTGGATGCGCCCCGACGGATAGGGGAACATCTCCAGCACGTAGTATTTCGGGCGGGGATCGTCGTTCTTGGTCGCGTAGATGCCGCGGTCGTCCCACAGCTTCTGCCAGCGGGCCTCGGCCTCGCGGGCATTATAGCGCTCGTTTTTGCTCGAATCGGGGGGCATTTCCGGCTCTTTTTAGGGTCGCCGGAACAGACAGGAAAGAGCCTTCCGGGTCAATAAGGGGAACAATTTCATCAATTATTTCAAAGGAACCGAGGCTGGCGGCGTGGGTTGAGTCCTCATCCAACAAGGAGGACCACAATGGCCAAAGCCCAAGACATCAAGGAACATATGGAAGTGCTCGGCTCCGACGGCCAGCACGTCGGGACCGTCGACCACATGGACGGCGCCGACAAGATCAAGCTCGCCAAGAGCGATGCCAAGGACGGCAAGCACCACTTCATCCCGTTGTCGCTGGTCGATCACGTCGACGCGCATGTTCATCTGAACAAGGCGGCCAAGGATGTGATGGCGCAGTGGAAGTCCGCGGCCTGACGGCTCAGCGGCGCTCAAAGATCACCGGGTCCGCAACAGCGGGCCCGGTGGTTTCGTTTTAAGTCAGCGTCCGCCGAGGGCCCGCACGATGGCGCCAATCAGCAGCTTGGCGTCGTAGGGCTTCTCGACGACAGGGGCGTCGGGATATTTTTTCAGCTGCCGGTCTTCCATCATTCCGGTGAGGAAGATGAACGGGATTTTCGCCTCGACCAAAGCATCGGCGACATCCAGGCTGCTCGTGCTGCCGGTGAGCCTGAAGTCGAGCACAGCCAGATCGAACGGCTGCGCTGCAATGACGGCTTTGAGCGCATCGGCGGCATTGCCGGTGCAGGCCACGCTGGCTGCGCCGGCCGATTCTAGCACCTGCTGAATATCGAGCGCGATCAGAAATTCATCGTCGAGCACCAGGAAGCGTTTTCCGGCGATCGACGGCTCGGTATTGATCACGGATGACTCCAGTTCCTGCCGTGGAACTTTCGGTTGTGCCGCGAATTATTAGAGGCGGCATTTAAATAAGACATAGGCCATCGAATATTTATCGGCTGCGCTCAAGCGCAGCCGTAGTGGCGTGCTTTGGAGCTGGGGATAGAGAACGATGATTGTTGGCAATGGCCGGCCGACCAGCGGCTACACACCGTGCGAGATGTGCCCGTTGCGGAAACGGCCGTCCTTGCGCGCGTTCACGCCCGACGAACTGGCCTTCGTCAAACAATTCAAAATGGATGAACTTCATGTCGATCCCGGCGCGAGCTTCCTGCGCGAGGGCGCGGCGGCCGAACATCTTTACACCGTGCTGAGTGGCTGGGCCTTCCGTTACAAGATGCTCGACGACGGCCGCCGTCAGATCCTCAATTACGCGCTGCCTGCCGACATGGTCGGTCTGCAGGGCGCACTGATGCGCGAGATGGAGCATTCGGTCGAAGCGCTGACGCCGCTGGTGCTGTGCGTTTTCCCGCGCGCCAAGTTGTGGGACCTGTATTCGAAGTTTCCATCGCTGGCTTTCGACATCACCTGGCTCGCAGCGCGTGAAGAACAACTCATCGACGAAAATCTGGTCAATCTCGGCCGGCGCAGCGCGCTGGAGCGCACCGCCTATCTGCTGCAGCATCTTTACGTCCGCGCCGAAGAAGCCGGTCTGGTCAAGAACGGCACGATCCAGTTTCCGTTCACGCAGCAGCATCTGGCCGACACGCTCGGCATGTCGCTGGTGCACACCAACAAGACGCTCAAGCGGCTGCTGGCGTCGAAGGCCATCCGCTGGAAAGATCGCGTGTTTGAAATGATCGACCGCACGGCGCTGACGGAAATTGCCGGCGATGAGGTCGCGCCGCGGCAGGGCCGGCCGTTTATTTGACACTCCTGTCATGGCCGGGCTTGACCCGGCCATCCCGCTTAGGTGAGTAAGGTCTTGCAACCCTTATCGGGATCGCCGGGACAAGCCCGGCGATGACAATCGTTAGGTCCGATGACCAACAACTTATCATCAACTGGCCTTGAACACGTCCGCGCCGAGATCGCGCGCGCCTGCCGCGATGCCGGACGCAACGCCGCCGATGTCGAACTGGTGGCGGTGTCGAAGACGTTTCCCGCCGAAGCGATCGAGCCGGTGATTGCCGCCGGGCAGCGCCTGTTCGGCGAAAACCGCGTGCAGGAAGCCAAAAACAAATGGCCGGCGCTGATGGCGGCTACGCCCGGCATCAAGCTGCATCTGATCGGGCCGCTGCAATCCAACAAGGCCAAGGAAGCGGTGGCGCTGTTCGACGCCATTCATTCTGTTGATAGACCCAGCCTGTGCGAGGCGCTGTCGAAGGAAATCCAGAAGCAGGGCCGCACGCCGTTGCTGTTTGCCGAGATCAACACCGGCGCCGAGCCGCAGAAGGCCGGCGTGCTGCCGCAGGACGCCGATGCGTTTCTCACCGCGTGCCGCGCGACCTACGGGCTGACGATGTCCGGGCTGATGTGCATCCCACCCGCCGACGAAGCGCCGGGGCCGCATTTTGCGCTGACGGCGAAAATCGCCAAGCGCAACGGGCTGAAACTGCTGTCGATGGGCATGAGCGCGGACTTCGCTGACGCCATCGCGCTCGGCGCCACGCATGTGCGCGTCGGCTCGGCGATTTTCGGCGGGAGGCATTAACATGGCCAACGACAACGACTTCGAGCACTGGCAGCAGCGTTACGCGAGCGACGAATATCGTTTCGGCACCGCGCCGAACGCGTTTCTCAAATCGCAGGCTGCTCTGTTGAGCAAAGGACAGACGGCGCTGGCAATTGCCGATGGTGAGGGCCGCAACGGCGTGTTCATGGCCGAGCAGGGCCTCGATGTGCTGTCGCTCGATTTTTCGCCGCTGGCACAAGAGAAAGCACGCAAACTCGCGGCCACGCGCGGCGTGACCATCCGTGTCGAGCAGGCCGACGTCGTCAACTGGAATTATCCGGACGGAGTCTACGACGTCGTCGCGGCGATATTTTTTCAGTTCGCCGCGCCGCCGGAGCGCGAAAAGATTTTCGCCGGCATCAAGAAGACGCTCAAGCCGGGCGGGCTGCTGTTGCTCGAAGGCTATCGGCCCAAGCAACTTGAGTACAAGACCGGCGGGCCGTCGCAGGTGGAAAATCTGTACACGCGAGAAATCCTCGAGCGCGGCTTTGGCGACTTCGCATCGATCGATATTCGGGAATACGACGCCGAGATCCACGAAGGCGCCGGCCATGGCGGCATGTCGGCGCTGATCGATCTGGTGGCGACGAAATAGCTACTTGATGAAGCGCGACTGGAAGCCGGGTGGACCCGCTTGCGGGTTGCTGAACGAACCGGCTTCGAGCGGCTTTTTCAACAGGCTGGAGCGAAGCGCTTCGCCGCGCGGCGACGGCGGCGGTGCTGCCGGTGGCGCATAAGCTGCCGGTGTTGGTGCTGCGGCTGGCTGCAACGCCGGCGCATCGTAGTCGTTGTAATCGTCGTCGCCGGCGCGGTGGCTCATGGTCGCGCTGCGCCAACGGTCGATGACGGACGTGAGCAGATCCTTGTTCATGCTGGTGCCGGCATCCGACCGCGTATTGCCGGAGGCCTCGCTGCTCGGCCGCTTCGACTCTTCCAGTTCCTGGAAGCGCATACGTGTCGGCAGCGCGACGCCGGAGCCGAAGGTGAAGACTTCGCGCACGCCGAGCGAGGGAATGAACGACAGCAGATTTGCAGCGGCATCGGACACCGCCGAACGGATCAGCGTCTGGTCGCGATCGTTCGACAGGCGCATGACGAACAGCGTCGAACATTGCGAGATGATGGTCGCGTCGATTTCGGCCGGGCGCTGCGTCACCAACCCAAGGAAAACGCCGTATTTACGGCCTTCCTTGGCGATGCGCGACAGTGCGCGTTTGGTCGGGCCGAATCCGATGGTCTTGTCGGCCGGCGCGTAGCGGTGCGCTTCTTCGCAGACGAACAGCAAGGGCGCGACGCCGTCGCTCCACAGGCCGAAGTCGAAGGCCATGCGGCACAGCACCGAGACGACCGAGTCGACGACTTCCGCCGGGAAGCCGGCGAGCTGCATGATGGTCATCGGCTTGCCGTCCGGCGGCAGGCGGAACAGCGAGCCCAGAATTTCCGCCATCGTGTCGCCGCCGATATTGGCGTTCTCGAACATGAAGGCGTAGCGCGGATGATTGCGGAAGGTCTGGATGCGGCCGATCAGTTTGTGAAAGACGACGGCGCGTGAGCGGTTTTCCAGCTTGCCCATGCGGTTGTCGAGGATGTTGATCAGATCCTCGATGCGGTAGGGCACCGGCGTGTCGGCGGTGAAGCCGGCGTCGCGCGGATCGCGTTTCTTGGCGAGCGGATTGCGGTCGTTGCTGTTGCGATATTGCAGGTACGCGGCTTTCGCCAGCGGAATGACCTCGGAAAGGATTTCGACTTCTTCGTCGATGCCCGGACGGCCGCCGAAGAAGGCGTCGACGGTTTCCTCGAAATTGAAGAGCCAGAACGGCAGCCGCAGGTTACGCGGATTGAGCACGTTGGCCTTGTCGCCGAAGCAGCGGCCATATTCGTTGTGCGGATCGACCAGGAAGATGCGCAGGTTCGGCCGCGTCTCGAGAATCTTGTTCAGGATGATGGCGACGCCGCTCGACTTGCCGACGCCGGTGGCGCCGAGGATGGCGAAGTGGCGGCTGACCAGATTGTCGATGTCGATATGAACGTGGATGTTCGGATTCTGCTGCAGATTGCCGATGTGGGCGCGGTCGGCATCGGCGCCGCCGTACACCAGGCGCAGGTCGTCCTCGGTCAGCATGCAGGCGCTGTCGCCGATGTTCGGATATTCGGTGACGCCGCGCTGGAAAATCTGCGTGCCCGCGTCATTGGCGCGAAGCTCGCCGATGAGATCGAGCCTGGCGATCTTGCGGAATGTCTGGTTGCCAACGGTGCCGGAGGTCGGCACTTCGGCAATTTCGGTGATCAGGCCGATGATGAGGGCCCTGCCGCTCATCAGGCCCATGAATTTTCCGACCGTCGGTTTTTCGCCAGCTGTGTTGGTTGCGGCGAGATCGACGGTGGACTGCGAGCCGTTAACGGCTGAAATGCGTCCGATGGCTTCCTGTTTGCCGGCCACAGCAGCACGAGGATCGCGCATTATTGTCGTGTCCATAGAACGCCCCAGCGCATAAATGTTTTGAATTGCTTCCGCGCAGGACCGAAAATACCACCGACCAATTCCGGTATTATTAATGTGACGATTATTCCGGAACCGGGCCGGAGCTATGCTTAAGGATTGGTGGAGAGCGCAGGTCGGCGCGGTAACGATCAATCAACCACGATTTTGGTGCGCGGCCCGAGTCTCGCGAGCAAGCGCCGCAACGTGTCGATCCGAAGTGCGACGCAGCCGGCAGTCGGTGCGAAACCTGCCCTTGCGACATGAACGAAGACGGCGCTGCCGCGGCCGGCGATGCGCGGCCGGGTGTTGTGGTCGAGTTCGATGATGAAGTCGTAAAGATTGTCGAGGCGCGCCAGCCGGTCGGCTTTGGATTCCGGCGGCACCTTGATGCGCTGATTGTAGTGACGGTCGCCCGGATCCTCGCACCAGCCGTCGTCCGGCCTGATGCGTGACGCCGGCAAGAGCGTCTCTGGCCGGGGGTGCCGGCCCGCGCGCCACCACAGCCGCTTCAGCCGGAAGCTGCCCCGTGGCGTGGCGCCGTCGCCCTCAAATTTGTTGGCTTTGACGCCGCCGCGGCCGAGCGCCACCGGCAGGGCCATTGGCCCAGCGACCAGCCAGCCTTGTGACGGATTGCCGGGTCGCCGCCGGACCGTAATGCGGGAAAGCTGCCGTTTTCTCATGCCGCCACAAAGTCTTGGGAAGGGCCTGCTTCCCGCCTAAATACCAGTTCGCGCTTGCTCTTTTAGCCTTTAATGCTCTACTCCGAGCAAATATTGACGATGGGGCGCAAAGGTAGCGCCCGCAGGGGGCTTTTCCAGCGATGCCCAACACCCGAACCATCCTGATTGTGGATGACGATACCGAATTGCGCGAGGCGCTGGTCGAACAGCTCGCCTTGCACGATGAATTTGAGGTGAGCGCGGTGGATAGCGGCACCAAGGCGGTGCAGGCAGCCAAAGCCGGTCAGATCGACCTCGTCATCATGGATGTCGGCCTGCCCGACGTCGACGGCCGCGAGGCGGTGCGCATCCTGCGCAAGAACGGCTTCAAGTCGCCGATCATCATGCTGACCGGTCACGACACCGACAGCGACACGATCCTGGGGCTGGAATCCGGCGCCAACGATTACGTCACCAAGCCGTTCCGGTTTGCCGTGCTGCTGGCGCGCATTCGCGCGCAGCTGCGCCAGCACGAGGCGAGCGAAGACGCCGTCTTCACCATCGGACCGTACAGCTTTCGTCCGAGCTCCAAGCTGCTGATGAGCCCGAAGGGCGGCAAGGTGCGGCTGACCGAAAAGGAAACCGCGATTTTGCGTTATCTCTATCGCGCCGGACAAAAGCCGGTGTCGCGCGAAACCTTGTTGCAGGAAGTCTGGGGTTATAATTCCGGCGTTACCACGCATACGCTGGAGACGCATATCTACCGGCTGCGGCAGAAGGTCGAGAAGGACGCCGCCGTGCCGTCGATCCTGGTGACTGAAGCCGGCGGCTACAAGCTGGTGCCGTGAGCACCGCATCCCGTAATCACGGTTCGCCATGAGCCTCGAAGACGACATCGCATTCTTCGCGCTGGTCCCGACGCTCAAGGTGCTCGGCAAGGACGCGTTGCGCATTCTCGCGATCGGCGCCGAAAGCCGAAGTTTGCCGAGCGGTGCCGTGCTGTTTTACGCCGGCGAACTCGCCGATGGCGGTTATCTGGTGCAGGAGGGTTCGATCCTGCTGGAGCCCGGCACCTTGCAGGAAGGCAAGGAAGTCACCGTCGGCCGCGGTACTTTGATTGGCGAACTGGCGCTGCTCACCGACATGGTGTGTCCGGCCACCGCGATCGCCAAGGAGCCGACCACCGTTATCCGCATCACCCGCAATTTGTTCAAGAAGATGCTGGAAGGCTATCCGGACGCCGCGGTGAAATTGCGCGACATCATGGCCGCGCGCGTCGACGAGTGGACGCGCGATCTGGTGGCGGTGCAGCGGGTAATGGATAAAAAGAGTTAGATCTCCACCGTTGCCGTCACCGGCACATGGTCGGATGGCCGTTCGGCGCCGCGGTAGTCTTTCAAAATCTTGATCTTCGATACCTGGCCGGCGAGCGCGTCCGACGTCCAGACGTGATCGAGCCGCCGTCCGCGGTCGGCGATTTTCCAGTTGTCCATCGCGCGATAGCTCCACCACGTATAGAGCTTTTCCGGCTCCGGCGTGTGCACGCGCATGCTGTCGATCCAGTTACCGGTTTTGATCACCTGGCCGAGTTTCTCGCATTCGATCGGCGTATGCGAAACCACCTTGATCATCTGCTTGTGGCTCCAGACGTCGTGCTCCAGCGGCGCGACGTTGAGGTCGCCGACCAGAATCGCGCGCTGCGACTTTTGCGGATGCAGACTTTTGTGATCGCGCATCTCGTCGAGAAAATCGAGCTTGTGACGAAACTTGACGTTGATCTCGGGATCCGGTTCGTCGCCGCCGGCCGGCACGTAGAAATTATGAACCGTCAGCGGATCCTTGAGTCCGGCTTTTTCGCCCAGCACCACCGAGATATGGCGGCAATCGGTCTTGCCGCAAAATGAATGCACGTCGAAACGTTCCAGCGGCACGCGTGAGAGGATGGCGACGCCGTGATAACCCTTCTGGCCGTTGAGCGCGGAATATTCATAGCCGAGCCGCTGGAAACGTTTGAGCGGGAAGGCATCGTCCGGGCATTTGGTTTCCTGCAGGCACAGCACGTCGGGGCGCATGCTCTTGAGGAACTTGGCGACCAGATTGATGCGCAGGCGAACGGAATTGATATTCCAGGTCGTGATTTTGAGAGGCATGCCGCCAATTTAGGACGTGCGGCGTAAATTGCTATGGCCGCGCACCGGGGTTGGGGAGAACTCCAATGCGCGGCCAGGATTTTTTATCAGTAAACCTGCAGCGACAGCACGCCGCCCGGGCCGACCATCAGGCCCCAGGTTTCATCGGCCTTGGCATCGACTTCCTCGGTCTGCGCCGGTTTACCGGCGGGCCTGATCGAGAACTTGTATTTGCCGGGCGCGAGATCGAGCATCGGTCCGTCCGGAGCCTTGGTACCGGCGCCGCCGGCGATCTTGATCGGCTTGCCGTCGAAGGTGATGGTCGCTTCGGCCGGCAGGATATTGCCAAACATGATCTTGGTCTGGCCCGGCTTTGGCAGCACGCCTTGCTTGGCCGCTGCCGCCGCATCCTTCGTGGCGAGCTCCACGATGGTCTCGTTATCCTTGCGGCTGAGCTTGAGCGTTGCCGGACCGTCGGCGCCTGAAAATGAAACGACCGCCTTGTCCGCCGCGATGACGGCGCCCTTGGCTTCTTCCTTCCAGTTGAGCTTGGTCAGTTCGCGGCGATAGAACTCCAGCACAATCTTGAGATCGAGCGGCACATTAACGGTGACGTTGCGGCGGAAGGGATTCTTCTCGCCAACCGCCAGCGTGTGACGCTTCGGGATCGGCAGACCACCGCTTTCCTCGACGATGAGGTCGTCTTCAGTTGCCGGCTGCGGAGCGTTATCGGCCACCGCGGTTTTGTCCATCGTCTCCAGTTTGGCGGGTTTGCTGCCGGTGCCTTTCAACGCGTCGCCTTCGGCGGTGACGTTGGTCTTGGGACCCATCTTCATGATGGTGAAGGAGACCGGCTTGCGGTCCTTGGTGAAGTTGAGCACGACCATGTTGGCATTGTTGATGACGGACGACTGCGTCCCCCAGCCCTGCTGCTTCATGGTCGAGCGATAGAAGTCGGCGATCGCCTTGACGCTGGACGGGCTGCTGAATTCCAGCTTGCCGTCTTCGCCGCTGTATTCAACGTCATCCACGTTATCGGGCACTGGAACCGGTGCGGTGTTGCCGGCCAGCGGACGCAAGGCTTCCGCCGGCTCGTTGGCGGCCTGCGCCATTCGCTGTGGCGGTTTCACACCAGCTGCCGCAGCGTCCGCGGTCGCATCGCGCATCATCTGTTGCGCCTGCTGCATCATGGCGGCGACGGAGTCGTCTTTGGCGCCGATCCCTGACGGCATCGTCAGGGCTGCTTTGGGCGCCGCGGCAGGAATTTCCTGCACGATGGTGGCGACGGCCAGATCATACTTGCGGCTGATCTTGAGCACGGCCGAGCCTTCCGGCGGTGAGTAATTCAGCACGACTTCGTCGGGCGTGACGATCGCGCCTTTCGTTTCTTCCTTCCAGTTCCGGGCGGCAAGCTCGCGGCGGTAGAAGGCCAGCACGGTGCTGACGTCGGCAATGACATGAGCGTGCGCCGTGCGTGGGCGTCCGTCGGTGCCGCCCGAGGTCTTGATCAGTTTCGGTCTCGGCAGGCCGAACACTTCGCTGTCGGCTTGCAGATCCTGCGCGAGCGCGAAGGGCGCGACGCGGATTTCGACATTCGTCTTGTCGCCATTGCGTTGGGTCGTCAGCATGATCGGCCGCTTGTTGCCGCGATCGTAGTAAGCGGCGCTGGCGTCGAGCTTGGCATTCGGCCATTTCGCTGTGGCCTCAGTTGCCGACAAAGGCGACCAGCCCGTCGCCGTCAGTTGCTTGGTGTAGAAGTCGCGGGTGGCATCGATCGCCCCGGCGGTGTTCAGGTTGAGATAGGGGCGGTTGGCGTCGAACACGATGTCGGCCGCGTCGTCGGGAACGGCCAGCGCGAATTGCAGCCGCGACGGCGAATAATTGACGGTCGTGACTTCGCTGGTGCGTTCGCTTTTGCCGGGCTGAATGCTGAAGGAAACCGAAAGCGCCTGCCCGCCCTTCTTGAACCACATCAAAGTGGAGTGCCGCTCTTCCAGCGGCGCGTCGTAGGGCTTCCAGCCATCGGCGCCTAACAGCTTGATGAGTGCAGTGGTCGTGCCGGAAAGCGTGCCCGGGACGGTGTAGACCGTTTTGTCTTTGGTCGAGCGGCCGGCGTCGTCCTTGGCGCCGTCAAGGCGCGGCAGTGTCGCGACGTCGGCGAGAAGCACGCCGTTATTGTCACTGTTGACGTAGACGTTGTGCAGGTCGTCCAGAATTGCGATCGGCCATTGCTTGACTTCGACCTTGGATTTGCCGTTCTCGGGTTTCGAGACGGACAGCACCAGGGCAACGGCCGGGTTCTTGTCGGTGACGTAATAGGCGTAAGCGCCGCGTTCATGCACTACGCCGGAGGGGCCGCCATCGGGCTGCTTGCCGCCGATCTTTTCCGACCACATGGTCCAGCCGCGTGTGGCCATTTCCTTGCGATAGAAGTCGAGCGTCTTGTCCATCGGCTCTGCCGTGTTCAGGGTCAGCAAGACCCGGTCCGGTGAATACTCGATGTTGTCGGCGTCCTTGGTGAAAGGCAGATCGGTTTTCAGCGGCAGCGCCGAATATTGAATGCTGGTCGCGTTGTTCTGTGCGGGCGCGACCGAGATAAAGACGCTCAGCGCCTGCGTGCCCTTCTTCAGGGACATCATCCGCATGTTCGGGTCGTTGGCATAGGCGGTGTTCGGCGCGATGTATCGCTGCCAGCCGGCGGCAGCGAGCGCCTTGCCGAGCGTGTCGGCGGTCTGCGCGACCGGATCGGGCGAGGTGAAGATGGTCGTTGCCGGGCTGGCGAAAACTTCCTTGGCGCCGGTGACGCGCGGCAGGCGGCTGGCGTCGAACGCGCCGCTATCGGCCTGAACCTGGGTTTCGGTTTTGGATTCGTTGCACCCGGCGGCCGTCACCGACAGGCAGGCCAGCGTCAGGATCACACTGCACGATTTTTTGAACATCGCTACGTCGCTCATCATCGATTCTCCAAAAATTGCTTTCTGCACAACTGCTTGCGCCGCCCCAGGCAAAAGCCGGGCGGTGGCGCTGTCTTGTTAGTCGTAATGGTCCGCGAACCGGTTCAAGGCGGCCGATAAAAAAGGCGCGACATGCCGGCGAGCGGCATCAAGCGCTCGCAGGCTAACGCCGCAATGCGGGGATGGCTAGTTCCGGTATTGGGTGTAGTCGATCCGAAACATGTTCGGATCGGGCCGCCGGGTATTATCGAGGTTGTAGACCGCGACGGTGGTGTCGTAGCCCTGCGGGTCGGTGACGGTCCACTGCTTGAGCTGCATGTTCTTGGCGTCGAACATGATCATCAGCCGGCTGGTGCCGACGATGCCGTTCTTTTCCTCGACCACGACAGTGGTGAAGACGTCGTCGGCATAGACCGCGGTCAAACTCGAGTCTTTCATCAGGTCGACTTTATCGGCGAGTAAAAAGCGCAGCGGCGTCTGCGACAGCGGATAGACATCCTGCGTCGCCAGCTTGCGGTCGCGCACCACGACCGACGTGCCGTCGGCCACCAGCTCGATCGGCGACGGGTCGTCATATTCGAAGCGAACCTTGCCGGGCTTGGAAATGTAGAACATGCCCTGCGACTTGCGGCCGTCCGGGCCGACCTGCACGAACTTGCCCGACAGCACCTGCATGCCGGTCAGGTAATTGTTGACGCGGTCGATGATGGCGCGCTGCTCGGGATTAAGTCCGGCAGAGCTGCCTTTGCCGAGCAAGCCCGCGAAAGGATTGATGATGGGGCTCGGCGCCTGGGTGCGCTGGGCGGAAGACTGTGCTTGAGCTTGTGCCTGCGCGCCCTGCGGCGCCATGATCGAGCCGGTGGTGTTGGCAGGCTTCTTGGCAGGGAGCGGCACGTTCTGCGCCAGCGCCGGGGCGCCGAGTGAAGCGAACAGGGCGGCAAAAACCACGCCTTGCACCAGTCGGTGGCCGGTTCGTGTGTGATGTGCCGCCATTACGATCTCCGAACTTCGCCACGTACTGACTAGAGATTAGGGGCCGGCTGTGGCGAATTCACGGCCCCGATTATGCGCTGATTCGAGCGCGGCTTAATACGTCATTGGGCTCAAAAGCGATCGTCCTGCGGGTTTTCCGGGATCAGGATTTCGCGTTTGCCGGCGTGATTGGGCTGCCCGACAATGCCTTCCTGCTCCAGGCGTTCCATCAGCGAGGCGGCACGGTTGTAGCCGATCTGCAGCCGGCGCTGGATGTAGGAGGTCGAGGCCTTGCGGTCGCGTTTCACGATGGCGACGGCCTGGGCGTAGAGATCGCCGCCTTCGGCCATGCCCATGCCGGTGGCGTCGAACACCGCGCCATCCTCGCCCTCTTCGTTGAGGTCGCCGGCGGTGACTTCTTCCAGATATTCCGGCTGGCCCTGCGACTTGAGGTGGCGCACCACCTTCTCGACTTCGTCGTCCGAGACGAAGGGGCCGTGGACGCGGCTGATGCGGCCGCCGCCCGCCATATAGAGCATGTCGCCCTGACCGAGCAGCTGCTCGGCGCCCTGCTCGCCCAAAATGGTGCGGCTGTCGATCTTCGAGGTGACCTGAAATGAAATGCGGGTCGGGAAGTTCGCCTTGATGGTGCCGGTGATGACGTCGACCGACGGACGCTGCGTCGCCAGCACGACGTGGATGCCGGCGGCGCGCGCCATTTGCGCCAAACGCTGGATCGCGCCTTCGATGTCCTTGCCGGCCACCATCATCAGGTCGGCCATTTCGTCGACGATAACGACGATATAAGGCAGCGCCTCGAGTTCGAGTTCTTCCTTCTCGTAGATGGCCTGGCCGGATTCCTTGTCGTAGCCGGTGTGGACCGTGCGCGTCAGTGTTTCGCCCTTGGCTTTGGCTTCGGCGACGCGCGCGTTGTAGCCATCGATGTTGCGGACGCCGAGCTTCGACATCGACTTGTAACGGCCTTCCATTTCACGGACGGCCCACTTCAAGGCGACGACGGCCTTCTTCGGATCGGTCACGACCGGCGTCAGCAGATGCGGGATGCCGTCATAGACCGACAGTTCGAGCATCTTGGGATCGACCATGATCAGGCGGCACTGCGTCGGCGTCATCCGGTACAGCAGCGACAGGATCATGGTGTTGATGGCGACCGACTTGCCGGAGCCGGTGGTGCCGGCGATCAGTAGATGCGGCATGCGCGCCAGATCGACGATCACCGGATCGCCGCCGATGGTCTTGCCGAGGCAGAGCGCGAGCCGGGATGTGTCTTCGTTGTATTCCTTGGTCGCCAGCAATTCGCGGAAATAGACTTTCTCGCGCGTCGGATTGGGCAGCTCGATGCCGATGGCATTGCGGCCGGAAACCACGGCGACGCGGGCCGACACCGCGCTCATCGAGCGCGCGATATCGTCGGCAAGGCCGATGACGCGCGACGACTTGATGCCGGGCGCCGGTTCCAGTTCGTACAGCGTCACCACCGGACCCGGGTGCGCCTTGATGATCTCGCCGCGCACGCCGAAATCGCCCAGCACGCTTTCCAGCGCGACGGAATTGGCGTCGAGCACGTCCTTCGACATCGTGGTGCGCTCGGACACCTTCTGCGCGGTCAGCAAATTCAGCGACGGCAGCTGGAAGCCGCTGCCGCTGCGGCGCGCAGGTACCTTTGCAGCCGGCGCGCGACGGCGCGGCGCGGCAGGCGCTTCTTCTTCCTCGTATTCATCCTCGGCGTCTTCAGGCGCCAGCGCCGGCGAGGCGACGCGGGCATGCGCATCGAAGCGTGGTTCGGCGCGCGGACCGGTGGGGCGGGCGGCGCGAACCGGCGCGCGCGCCGGCGCACGGCGGAACATGCGTCCGATGCGCGATTTCCAGCTCAACAGAGCGTGCTCGATCATACCGAGCCAGGCCCAGGCGCGATCGCGGCCTTCTTCTTCTTCATCGTCTTGATCGTCTTCTTCGTGCTGCGCCGTTGTTTTTGGCTCGTCGGCTTCGCGCTGCGCGCCGCAGGCAATGGCGATCGAGACGATGGCGGCCAGGCCGAAGATGACGGCCAGAATGAACAGTGTGAAGCCGTTCAGGGGCAGGCCGAAGAAAGCCAGCATGTTGAGCAGCGCATCACCGGCGACGCCGCCCAGCCCCGTCGGCAGTGGCCACGAGGCGGTCGTCGGCAGCGTCGAGGCAAATCCCGCGGCGCTGAATGTCGCGGCGATCCACACCAGACTGCGCCACTTCGCGCCCAGCGGACGATGCGACAGCAGCCGCCAGCCCATCAAGGCTTCCGGCAGCAGCAGCAGAACGCTGGCGAGACCCAGCAATTGCATCGCCAGGTCGGAAAAGATCGCGCCCGGGTAGCCGAGCAAATTCTGGATCGGCTTCTGCGTGGCGTGACTGAGCGAAGGGTCCTGCACCGACCAGGTCGTCAACGCGATGGCGCCGAGCAGCGCCAGCGTAATCAGCACAAGTCCAGCGAGTTCGCTCAGACGCTTTCGCAGAATGTCGCGGAAGTGCTCCGAGACGAAGGCGATCACGTCGAGGCTACGATCGGATGAAGCCATTGATCTTCCCGCTATCCAAGAACGGCGACGAGGCGATGCAGCGCCTCCGCCGTGGCCGCGCTGTCCTGAACCATAGCGACGCGGATGAAGTCCGCGCCGGGATTGCTGCCGTCGGCTTGTTCGCGCGCGAGATAGCGGCCCGGCACGACGCGCACGCCGGCCTCCTGCCACAGGCGCTTGGTGACGATTTCGCTGCCGCCGTATTTCGAGACGTCGAGCCAGAGAAAAAATCCGCCGGCCGGACGCTTGTAGCCGTATCGGTCGCCGACGATCTGATCGGCGAGATCGAACTTCGCGTTGTACAGTCTGCGGTTTTCCTCGACATGGGCTTCGTCGCCATAAGCGGCGGCGGCGACATGCTGCGCGGGACCCGGCACCTGCGGTGCCGCGACGTTTCGCAGTTCGAGATAATGCGCGAGGAAACGCTTGTCGCCGGCGGCAAAGCCGACGCGCAGACCGGGCAGGTTCGAGCGCTTCGATAGTGAGTGGAACACCACGACATTGCTGAAGTCGGGTCCCGATGTTTCCAGCATGCCGGCAGGTATATGCGTCGAATAGATCTCGCAATAGCATTCGTCGGCAAACACGAGGAAGCCGTAGCGGCGCGCGAGGCCCGACAGTTTCTCAAGATAGGCGCGATCCGCCACCGCGCCTTGCGGGTTCGATGGCGAGGCGAGATAGAACGCGACGGTGCGCTTGAGCAGCGCGTCATCGAGCGCGTCGAGATCGGGCAGGAAGCCGCTGTCGCGAGTCGCCGGCATGTAGACCGGTTCGCAGCCGGCGGCGAGCGCGCCAGCGCTGTAGGCGGCATAGAACGGATTGGGGATCAGTACGGCGGGCGTGCCGATGCGCGGCTCGACGTAGCGCGTCGCTGCAATCGCGGCGAGGAACAGGCCTTCGCGCGTGCCGTTGAGCACCAGCACTTCGTGTTCAAAGTCGACCGGGCGTGGCAGCGCGTAGCGGCGCCCTAACCAGCCGGCGACCGCCTTGCGGAACGGCTCGAGGCCTTTGTTGGCCGGATAGCGGCCGAATTCATTGAGATGCGCGGCGATGACCGGGCCGACGAACGGCGGAATCGGGTGCTGCGGTTCGCCGACCGACAGGTTGATCGCGGGCTTGCCCGGCGCGATGCCGGCGATGAGCTCGGTCAGCCGCACGAACGGCGAGCGGCTATCTACGGTCTTTGCGACCGCCTGGGCTTTGGGTGAGGAACTCTCGCGCTGGGCGGTCATGGGCGAGTCTTTGGTCATGCAGCTACACAAGGGTTTTTGAGGCCCGGCACAAGGGTGCGCCACATTAGGGATGACGGGGTTAAGGCCCGATTAACTATCTCGGCCTTTCGAAGGTATTCGAGGTCGTAAACTAACGAATTAAAAATGAGTTAACTGCCCGCAATAACTTTACTTTTTTGTTCGTCGACATTAAGTGCCATTTTTCCCAATTGCTCATCGATCGTTAGTTGTACGTTAGTTTGGAAAAGTTTTTTCGATGCCAAGACCGAGACGAGACGGCGCGCCCTCAGCGACGCCGGACAAGCGTAAGCTGACCGAGATTTTTATCCGAAAGCTTTCTCCTAAACCGAGTGTCTATCT
>CAISIV010000243.1 GCA_903885555.1 uncultured Hyphomicrobiales bacterium | reverse complement strand
GCGGCCTGTTCTTCGGTGCGCTGCGACAGATCGGTGGTGCTGGTGGAGATTTCCGCCGAAGCATTGGTGACTTCGTTGGCCGACACTTTGATGTTGGAAATCGTCGACCCGACGCGCTCCGCAATCAGATCAGCGGCCTGGGCAATCTGACCGACTTCATCCTTGCGGTTGATGCCGGGGATCGAAACGTTGAAGTCGCCTTCCGCGATCTTTCGCAGTTCCGGCACCAGCCGGGCCAAGGGACGGGCGATCGAAACCGCGCCGAAGATGGCCGAACCGATCAGAACGAGAATGACGATCGCGCCGATGCCGAGTCCGAGGTATTCGGACGACGCCATGGCCTGGGTGGCGTGTTCAGACGCCTCCTGCGCGCGCTTGCCGGCGAGATCGACGCCCTCGTCGGCGAGCTTCTGGATTTCACCGACGAGCGGCAGGCGATCCTTCGCGGTTTTGGCAATCTTCGCGTCGATCGCCTCGATGCGGGCGTTTACCTCAGACGCATTCGCTTCCGTACGCTTATCGGCGAGGGCGTGGGCTTCGTTGTGGAGCGGGACAATTTCTTTGGGAAGCGCCGCGTATTGCTCAACCAGAATTTTGATCCGTTCGAGCCGGGCGCGATTTTCGGCGCCAACCTTCGGCATCGCCGCGTCGGCGAATTTGTGCACGTTGGCACGGCGATCCTCGAAATATTTGGCGGCATTTGCCGTGTCCGCCGCGGCCACGGAGAGACGCAGGTCGCGCACGCCGATCATCATGCCGCGCACCGACGCTTTCAACTGGGCAAAATCGAAAGCGATTTCATGCTGCGTCGTGGCCATCTCGTTGGCACTTTTGACCGTTGAATTACCGTAGATCGAGCCACCGAGCATGCCGACGACGAGCGCGATACCGAGACCTGCCATCAGTCCGAGCTTGGTGCCGATTTTCAACACGAAGCCGGATTTCGAGTCGGCCGCCGATGCGTTAGCCATAGAATTTCTCCGTATAATTTTTTGGATTAGTGATTGCGGTGGATTTGAAAGGCGCTTGTTCAGTGAACGGCAGACGATTCCCCAGTTTCGTCCGGCGACTCTGTCAAAAGATTCGGCAAGTCGATGAGCGCGACCATGACGTTATCGACGGTCACGAGACCGGACAGAAAATCGGCACGCGCGGATTTCGCCACCTTCGGCACCGGCTGCATCTGCGACGGTTCGAACGACACGATGTCGAGCACGCGATCGGCGAGCAAGCCGACTTGCCGGTTGGCGATCTGCACGATGATGACGACGTGGAGTGTAGCCGCCTCGGTCAAGCCCTGACCGAACCGGCACCGCAGGTCGACGATGGGGACGATGACGCCGCGCAGATTAAGCACGCCGCGGACGTATTCGGGCTGCTTGGGGAGGTGCGTAATATCCGACCAGCCTTTGATTTCACGCACCGCCATGATGTCGACGCCGTACTGGTCGTCGCCAATGGCGAAGCTGACAAACTGGACTGAACTGGCAAGGTCCGCTTTGGACCCGCTTTTTTCGTGGTGGCCAGCATTTGAGCCGGTGGAGGTATCCTGTGCTGTCGCGACGGTTTGATTCATGGTCTGCATTCCACTTCCAATTCCAGTGGCGCAGCGCGACCTGTGCCGCGACGAATTGGCGGCGCAAGACATGAAGCCGCGACCCATGCGACTCCAACTGCGTCATCAATTCACGTTATGGCGGCGGTATTATAGAACGCTTTAAATTTGACATATGCACAGCTAGGCAATGTAAAAAATCAATTCAGATTATCATACGAACTCAAAGCGTAATTTGGGCGAGGTAACATCGTGCTTTTGTGTATTTCAAACGGCACAATTATACCGTGAGCCTAGTTGCTATGCGCGCTTCAGTGGCGCGACATTTTTGTGCAACAGCTCATCACCGACACCGCCGCTCGAATCAGTAGCGCGGCGTGCCCGGCACGAAAGCGTCGAACGCCGCCCAGAACTGATGCCGGAAGATATCCTGCTCCTGCAGAATTTCGTGACGGGCGCCCGGCAGGATGAGATGCCGGCCCGCGAGCAAATTCATCCCGAAGGTTTCGATTGCCGGCGTCGAGACGACTTCGTCGCGGCCCGCCGCCACCAGCAGCAGCGGCTGGCGAATGCGCGCCGCATAAGACGGCACGGTGAATTGTTTCATGACGCGCATCGCGGCATCGACCCAGGCGATCGTCGGCGCGGCAAGACCGAGCGCAGGCTCTTCCTCGAGCACAGCGGCATTGCGAGAGAACCGCACCGGATCGGATGTCAGCACATTGCCGAGGAAATCTTCCGAACCGGTCGCCTTGCCATGTCCGGTCGGCACATAGGCCGAACCGCGTCCGAGCAATCGCATGACGCGCGCCAGCGGGCCGGCGGCGCTGAGCAGCGGCCCCGAACGCAAGCCGATCATCGGCGCCGACAGCACCACGCGCTCGAACCAGCGGCTGCCGTCGTGACAGGCGCGGATCGCAATCGCGCCGCCCATCGAATGACCGAGCGCGAAAATCGGCGGCGGACAGTCCGGCAGCACCACCTGCTCCATGATGGCGCTCAGATCGGTGGCGTATTCGGAGAAATTGCGGACGTGGCCTTTCTGGCGGTCGGCCAGTGTGCGATCCGACAGCCCCTGCCCGCGCCAATCGAAGGTCGCCACGGCAAAGCCGCGCGACTGCAGATCGCGCACGGTCTCGAAATATTTCTCGATGTATTCGGCGCGGCCCTGCAGGATCACGACCGTACCTTTGCGACCCGGCGGCGGGTCCCACCGCGCAAAGCGCAGCGTTATCCCATCAGAAGTCTTGATCGTGCCGGTCACGCCGTGGTCGGGCACCGGATTAGCGGGAATCGAAATGAGGCGCATATTCTCTAACGTGTTGATTTTTAATAGATTATTAGACCCGGCGGCGGCCTCTTGCGAGCCCAAAACGACATTCCCATATCTGCTGTGCGCAGGCCATACCGGCTGCGCACGGGTTCAGTTCGGCCATATGGCGGACTGCCCGCATGTCGCTCACCTCAAGGAGGATATGCTTATGCGTACGTTCGATCTTGCTCCCCTGTACCGCTCCACCGTCGGCTTCGACCGGCTGTTCTCGATGCTGGACGGTTCGGAAGCTGCCCCCGGCTACCCGCCCTATAACATCGAGCGCACGGCCGACAACGATTACCGCGTCACCGTCGCGGTCGCCGGCTTTGCCGAGAACGAGCTTTCGATCGAGTCGAAAGAAAACACCCTCACCATCAAGGGCGCCAAGCAGGCCCAGCAGGAAAATGCCGACGTGCTCTATCAGGGCATCGCGGCGCGCGCCTTCGAGCGCGTGTTCCAGCTTGCCGACTACGTCACGGTGAAGGCTGCGAGCCTCGAGAACGGTTTGCTGCACGTCGATCTCGTGCGCGAAATTCCCGAGGCAAAGAAGCCGCGTCAGATTCCGATTGGCAACGGCCAGGCGAAGGCCCAGGTGGTCGACGCCAAGGTCGCGGCCTAACACCTGACCCTCGATCATGAATCGAGAGCGCCCCGGTATTTCCGGGGCGCTTTTTTATTGTCAGTATTTGTCGTTCCGCGTCGAGGCGGAAGCTGGCGGCGTATAGCCGGGCGGCGGCTGATCCGCGGTGATGTCGGCTGGCGGCGGTGAATCGTTGGTGAGATCGACCGTCGGCTCCGCCCCAGGCGCTTCGGCTTTGGCGCCAAGCTTGCTGTCGAATTTCGGCGTCGGACGGATGGGCGAAGGACCTTCGGCCGGCATCGGCGGCGCACTCAGCACGGCGCGGCGCGGGCTTTGCGGCTGCGGGATGGGCGCCTCGGCCTTGGGTTCGGCTTTGGGCTTCGACATGTCAATATGGCGGACCGTCCGCGTTTCGCTGCGCGGCCTGATCGGCGTTTCGACACGGCGCGAAGGCGTTGCAACGTAAGGCTTTTCGATGTGCTGGGGTTCGGCACGCGGCGCCCAGCGCGGCGTGGTGCGAACCGGCGGTGGCGCGACGTTACGGCGCGCCGGCGCAATATCGTCGTCATCGTCTTCGTACCGGCCGGAATTCACGCTGGCGCGACTATAGCTGCGGTCGTCACGATCGCCGGCTTGCGGAACAATGATGATGCGCGGGCCGCGGTCGTAGTTCAGCACTTGCGCAAGAACGATTTGCGCGCTTTCAGGTTCGGACTCCGTTGCTTTCGCTTCGCTGACGACGGAGCTCTCGGTCTTCAGACCGGTGACGACGAATGAAAGCGCGGCGGCAACTGCCGCTCCCATCAAACCAATCGTCAGCGCTTTTTTCATGCCGGTTGCCGGAAACGATTAGCGCTTCGCGATGAAGCGGATGATGCGGTCGATCGAAATCTGGCCGGGGCCGCGCGAAATCAGTACCAGCAGCATCACCGCCCAGTAGACATGAGCGGACCACAATGCTTCCGGCATCAGATAAATTTGGAACAGCGCCGTCAGGCCCAGCAGGCCGATCGCCGCAAAGCGCGTCGCAAAACCCAGCACCAGCATGATCGGCAGGATGAATTCGGCGTAGCTCACGGCGTAGGCAGCGAGCACCGGCGGCACCGGCAAGGCCGCGAATTTGGTCAGGAACAGGCTGAACGTCGCCGGCGCGACATCGACCGGGACGAATGCCGTGAATTTGAAACCAGGCACGTAGTCCTGAAGGTTCAGCGTCACCGGCACGCCCAGGATCTTGGTCTGGCCGTCGAAGAAGAACACCCGCGCCATGATCAGGCGCAACCCCAGTGCGACCAGCGCGTAAGGCACAAATTTGCCGATACTGTCGATCGTCAGCCCGATGATCGAACGCGAACGGCGAGCGCGCTTGTGAGCCCGTGCCGCGATCTTGGCGGAGGTGGCCAGCGCTGCGGTGACGGCCGGCGACGGCCGCATGATCGAATTCGGCGACAAATCCATCGGCGGCGGCGCCAGAGAGGCGAGCCGGTCCGCGAGCCGCGCCATGGCGGCTTCGCCGGATCCCAATTCGACGGGACGGTGCGCGGTGGAGATGTCGGTCATTGGGTCGCCCCTTGGTGCAGATTGCGCGCACCATAGCGGCGACGTCAGCAGGCGCGGCCAAAACCCCTCGGCACGGTTAGAATCCACGGTTAAACAGTTAACCCGGCAGGGGCTTTTCGCCCGGGGCCGCCACGCAACGGTATTGCGCGCACGGGCCACCCGTGGTCCCCTTCTTGCTTGTTTAAGAAGCCACGCCGCAACAAAAGGTCTGGTTGGAGCGATTCCAGCGTGGACCAGCCTTGTGTGGCGGTGCAAAATTTGGCATGGTCTATTAGGACAGCAATGCTGTCCTAATACGGTGCCAGCGGGTTAGGCGGGGTGCGACAAGGTCCGGGCAAGTACCGGGCAAGTCTGCCCTTTTCGAGATCGACGACACGTCGCCGCTGCGCCGCCGGTGCAGTGGTTAAGGTGAGTACGCTGGAGGCCAAAGTGCCGCCGGCGAGGGTTGACAAGATGAGCGAGCGTAAGAGCGGATCAGGACCTGTCGAGCGTCACACCAGCGCGCCTTCGCGCTCGGACGCCCCGTTTCTGGGTTCGACCGCCGATCCCGGCACGCCGCTCCGCCAGGGCCTCTACGATCCCGCGCTCGACAAGGATGCCTGCGGCGTCGGTTTCATCGCCGACATCAAGGGCCGCAAATCGCACCTGATCGTCGAAGACGGTCTGCGCATTCTCTGCAATCTGGAACACCGCGGCGCCACCGGCGCCGATCCGCGCATGGGCGACGGCGCCGGCATTCTGGTGCAGATCCCGCACAAGTTTTTCGTCAAGGAAGGCAAGCGTCTTGGCTTCGCGCTGCCGGAGCCGGGCGAATACGCCGTCGCGCAATTGTTCATGCCGACCGACAAGAACTGGCGCGAGATCATCCGCGACATCTACGAGGAGATCATCACCCGCGAGGGCATGACGCTGCTCGGCTGGCGCGATGTGCCGAGCGACAACTCCTCGCTCGGTGAATCGGTCAAGCCGACCGAGCCGTTCCATACGCAGGCCTTCATCGGCAAGGGCAAGAAGAAGTTCACCGAGGACGAGTTCGAACGCCGGCTCTATATCCTGCGCAAGACGATCTCGAACGCGATCTATCGCCGCCGCGAGCGCCGCACCTCGGGCTATTACCCGGTGTCGATCTCGTGCCGCACCGTGATCTACAAGGGTATGTTCCTGGCCGACCAGCTCGGCAGCTACTACCCCGACCTGAGCGACCCGGACTTCGAGAGCGCGATCGCGCTGGTACACCAGCGTTTCTCGACCAACACCTTCCCGGCCTGGTCGCTGGCGCATCCGTATCGCTATCTCGCGCACAACGGCGAAATCAACACGCTGCGCGGCAACAACAACTGGATGGCGGCGCGTCAGGCGTCGGTGTCGTCGCCGCTGTTCGGCGCCGACATCGGTAAGCTGTGGCCGATCTCCTATGAAGGCCAGTCGGACACTGCCTGCTTCGACAACGCGCTCGAATTCCTGGTGCAGGGCGGCTATTCGCTCGCCCACGCCATGATGATGATGGTGCCGGAAGCCTGGGCGGGCAATCCGCTCATGAATGAAGAGCGCCGCGCCTTCTATGAATATAACGCCGCGCTGATGGAGCCGTGGGACGGCCCCGCTGCGCTCGCTTTCACCAACGGCCGCCAGATCGGCGCGACGCTCGACCGCAACGGCCTGCGTCCGGCGCGCTATCTGCTGACGCGCGACGACCGCATCATCATGGCCTCGGAAATGGGCGTGCTGCCGATTCCGGAAAAGGACATCGTCAAGAAGTGGCGCCTGCAGCCGGGCAAGATGCTGCTGGTCGATCTCGACGAAGGCCGGCTCATCCCCGACGAAGAACTCAAGGCGACGCTGGCCAAGAGCCATCCGTACCGCGAGTGGCTCAACCGTACGCAGATCGTGCTGGAGGAGCTTCCGGGCACCGCGAACCACGCGCCGATTTCGAACCTTGCGCTGCTCGATCGCCAGCAGGCGTTCGGCTACACCCAGGAAGACGTCAAGCTGCTGATGACGCCGATGGGCACCACTGGCGAAGAAGCCATTGGTTCGATGGGCAACGACACGCCGATCTCGGCGCTGTCGGATAAGCCGAAGCCGCTGTTCACGTACTTCAAGCAGAACTTCGCGCAGGTCACCAACCCGCCGATCGATCCGATCCGCGAAGAACTGGTGATGAGCCTGGTCTCGATCATCGGGCCGCGTCCGAATTTGCTCGACCACGAGGGCATGTCGAACACCAAGCGCCTCGAAGTGCGTCAGCCGATCTTGACGAACGAGGACCTGGAAAAGATCCGCGCCATCTCCGAGATGACCGGCGCTCATTTCCAGTCGAAGACCTTCGACATCACCTACCCGGCCGAGCATGGCGCATCCGGAATGGGATTTGCGCTTGAAGAACTGTGCGTGCGGGCCGAGGAAGAGGTTCGCAAGAGCTGCAACATCATCATCCTGTCCGACCGCAAGACCAGCGCCGACCGCGTTCCGATCCCGGTCCTGCTGGCCTGCGCGGCCGTGCATCATCACCTGATCCGCGCGGGCTTGCGCACCTCGGTGGGTCTGGTGCTGGAGACCGGCGAGCCGCGCGAAGTGCATCACTTCGCCTGTCTGGCCGGCTACGGCGCCGAAGCGATCAATCCCTATCTCGCGTTCGAGACGCTGACGGCGATGAAGGACTCGCTGCCGCAGAAGCTCGAGCCCTATGAGATCGTCAAGCGCTACATCAAGTCTATCGACAAGGGCCTGCTGAAGGTGATGTCCAAGATGGGCATCTCGACCTACCAGTCCTATTGCGGCGCGCAGATTTTCGACGCCGTCGGCCTGCGTCAGGAATTCGTCGACACCTACTTCACCGGCACCCACACCCGTATCGAGGGCGTGGGCCTGGCCGAAATCGCCGAAGAGAGCGTGCGCCGCCATCGCGACGCCTTCAGCGAAGCGCCGATCTACAAGACGATGCTCGACGTCGGCGGCGACTACGCCGTGCGCGTGCGCGGCGAAGACCACGTCTGGACTGCCGAGACCGTGTCGCGCCTGCAGCACGCGGTGCGCGGCAATTCGCAGGACCACTATCGCGCTTTCGCCAAGATCGTGAACGATCAGAACGAGCGGCTGCTGACCATCCGTGGCCTGTTCAACATCAAGACAGCGCACGACGTCGGCCGCAAGCCGGTGCCGCTCGACGAAGTCGAACCCGCCAAGTCGATCGTCAAGCGCTTCTCGACCGGCGCCATGTCATACGGCTCGATCTCGCGCGAGGCGCACACCACGCTGGCCATTGCGATGAACCGCATCGGCGGCAAGTCGAACACCGGCGAAGGCGGCGAAGAGAGCGATCGCTTCAAGCCGCTGCCGAACGGCGACAGCATGCGCTCGGCCATCAAGCAGGTGGCCTCGGGCCGCTTTGGCGTCACCACCGAGTATCTCGTCAACTCGGACATGATGCAGATCAAGATGGCGCAGGGTGCCAAGCCCGGCGAAGGCGGCCAGTTACCCGGCCACAAGGTCGACAAGACCATCGCCAAGGTGCGCTATTCGACGCCCGGCGTCGGCCTGATCTCGCCGCCGCCGCACCACGACATCTATTCGATCGAGGATCTGGCGCAGCTCATCTACGACCTCAAGAACGTCAACCCGACCGGCGACGTCTCGGTGAAGCTCGTGTCGGAAGTCGGCGTCGGCACGGTTGCCGCCGGCGTCTCCAAGGCGCGCGCCGATCACGTGACGATCTCGGGCTTCGAGGGCGGCACGGGCGCCAGCCCCCTCACCTCGCTCAAGCATGCCGGATCGCCGTGGGAGATCGGTCTCGCCGAAACCCATCAGACACTCGTCGCCAACAAGCTGCGCGGCCGTATTGCCGTGCAGGTCGATGGCGGCGTACGCACCGGCCGTGACGTTGTCGTAGGCGCGATGCTCGGCGCCGACGAATTCGGTTTTGCCACCGCGCCGCTGATCGCGGCCGGCTGCATCATGATGCGCAAGTGCCATCTCAACACCTGCCCGGTTGGCGTTGCCACCCAGGACCCGGTGCTGCGCAAGCGCTTCAAGGGCCAGCCCGAGCACGTCATCAACTACTTCTTCTTCGTCGCCGAGGAAGTCCGCGAGATCATGGCGTCGCTCGGCTACCGCACCTTCAACGAGATGGTCGGCCAGATGGACATGCTCGACCAGCGTCAACTGGTCGAACACTGGAAGGCCAAGGGGCTCGACTTCTCCAAGATGTTCCTGCCGCCGAAGACCAAGACCGCGATCTATCATTGCGAAAAGCAGGATCACCATCTCGACAAGATCCTGGACCGCAAGCTGATCGCGGAATCGCAGGCCGCGCTCGACCGCGGTGCGCCGGTGCGGCTGCAGACCTCGATCGGCAGCGTCAACCGCTCCACCGGCGCCATGCTGTCGGGCGAAGTTGCCAAGCGGTACGGCCATGAGGGTCTGCCCGACGGCACCATCCATGTGCGGCTGAACGGCACCGCCGGCCAGAGCTTCGGCGCCTGGCTCGCGCACGGCATTACCTTCGAACTCGAAGGCGAAGCCAATGACTATGTCGGCAAGGGCCTGTCCGGCGGCCGTATCATCATCCGCCCGCCGGCCGATTCAGGCATCGTGCCGGAAGAATCCATCATCGTCGGCAACACGGTGATGTACGGCGCCATCGCCGGCGAGTGCTATTTCCGCGGCGTCGCGGGCGAGCGCTTCGCGGTGCGCAACTCCGGCGCCACCGTCGTGGTGGAAGGCACCGGCGATCACGGCTGCGAATACATGACCGGCGGTGTCGTCGTCGTACTCGGAGCCACCGGCCGCAACTTCGCCGCCGGCATGTCGGGCGGCATCGCCTACGTCATCGACGAGGACGACAGCTTCAAGACCCGCTGCAACATGGCGATGGTCGAACTCGAGCCGGTGCCGGAAGAGGAAGAAGTCGCCGAGAAGGAATTCGGCACCGATCTGGAATCGCACGGCCGCGTCGACATCATGGGCGACCTGACCAACGGCGACGCCGAACGGCTGCACGCATTGATCTCCAATCATGCACGCTATACCAATTCCAAGCGCGCGGCCGAGATCCTGGCCGACTGGAAACGTTATCGTCCGCTCTTCAAGAAAGTGATGCCGGTCGAATACCGCCGCGCACTGCTCGAGATGGCAAAGGAAAAGGCCGCAACTATGCAGGCGGCGGAGTAGTATGGGTAAGGTCACCGGGTTTCTCGAAGTCGAACGTCACGATCGCAAGTACGCTCCCGTCGAGGAGCGTATCAAGAACTATCGTGAGTTCGTTCTGCCGCTGGCGGACGCCGACGTGCGCCAACAGGCGTCGCGCTGCATGGATTGCGGCGTGCCCTATTGCCACGGCACCAGCCGGCTGACCGGCGCGCCGACCGGCTGCCCGGTCAACAACCAGATTCCCGACTGGAACGATCTGGTCTATCGCGGCAACTGGGAAGAAGCCGCGCGCAACCTGCACTCGACCAATAATTTCCCCGAGTTCACCGGGCGCGTCTGCCCGGCGCCGTGCGAAGCGTCCTGCACGCTCAACATCGACGAAAATCCGGTCACCATCAAAACTATCGAATGCGAGATCGCCGACCGCGCGATCGCGCAAGGGCTCAAGCCCGACCTCGCCACGCACAAGACCGGCAAGAAGGTCGCCGTGGTCGGCTCAGGTCCCGCCGGCCTCGCCGCTGCGCAGCAACTCGCGCGTGCCGGCCATGACGTTCATGTCTACGAGCGCTGGGCCAAGGCCGGTGGCCTGCTCCGCTACGGCATCCCCGACTTCAAGATGGAAAAAATCCACGTCGACCGCCGCGTCGCGCAGATGGAAGCCGAAGGCGTGACGTTCCACTACGGCGCCGATGTCGGCGTCAATCTGCCGGTCGACAAGCTGGTCAAGGATCACGACGCCGTCGTGCTGTCGGGCGGCGCCGAAAAGGCGCGCGACCTGCCGATCCCGGGCCGCGATCTCAAGGGCATCCATTTCGCGATGGAATTCCTGCCTCAGCAGAACCGCCGCGTCGGCAACGAGCCGCTCGGGAATATCGACGAGATCGTCGCCACCGGCAAAAAAGTGGTCGTGATCGGCGGCGGCGACACCGGCTCGGACTGCATCGGCACCTCGATCCGGCAAGGCGCGGTGTCGGTGACGAACTTCGAAATCATGCCGCGGCCGCCAGAGCACGAGAACAAGGAACTGACCTGGCCGAACTGGCCGCTGAAGATGCGCACCTCGTCGAGCCATCTGGAAGGCGCCGAGCGCGACTTCGCGGTGGCGACGCAGAAATTCACCGGCGAGAACGGCCAGGTGAAAACGCTGCACTGCGCACGCATCGACGCGCAGTTCAAGCCGATCGCCGGCACCGAATTCGAAATCGAAGCCGACCTCGTCCTGCTGGCGATGGGCTTCGTGCATCCGTTGCACGACGGCATGGTCAAAACGCTCGGCGTCGCGCTCGACCAGCGCGGCAATGTCAGCGCCGACATGAACCACTACGTCACCTCGGTGCCGAAGGTGTTCGCCGCCGGCGACATGCGCCGCGGCCAGTCGCTGGTGGTGTGGGCGATCCGCGAAGGCCGCCAGTGCGCCCACGCGGTCGACAAATTCCTGATGGGAACAACGACGCTGCCGCGCTGACGCGCTACGCCTCGCTTATCTGAACAATCCGCCGAACGGACTGCTGGACTGTGCTGCTTGCGGTGGGCGCTGTGGCGCAACGGCCTGCGCCGGCCTTGGCCGGTTGTTATCGGCCTGTTTCCGCGACGGGTTGAACTGGCCAACCTTGCTGGCAGGTCCGCCCTTCTGATCGACGGATTTTTTCGCTTCGACCCCAGGTTCGGTATAGGCGCTCGCGGCCGACGCCGGCGTGACAGCACTGATCGCAGGACCGACCGGCGCAGCGGCCTCGTTGCTCTGGCGCCAGGCAAAATCGTCGGCGCGGCCGGACGGCGCCGCAACCGGCTCGCCCTTGACCAGAACCTGCGTCGCGATGGCATCGCCGCGCGCGGATGAACTGCCCGAACCGCCAAGCAGTTCTTCGGAAGTGCCGGGCGGCACCGTGAGCGGCATTACGGGCCCGGCCAACGGCCGCACAGCGGACTTCGCATCCGGCGCCGGACCGACAGGACCTGACGGCAACGACACCTGCAACGAGCGATTACTCATGTAGCGGCGGATTTCACGCTCGACGTAATGCGCGAGCTTGCGCGCGCCATACTTGGTGAAATAAACGCCGTCGGCCGAACGCAGGCGGCGCACCTGGCCTTCATAGTCCGGACCGTTGGTGGTGAACTTGCCGCCTTCATCGACGAAGCCATCCCACACGTCGATATAGATCGCACCGGCCTTCTCGGCGCGGCTGCGATAGAGATCGTTGAGATAGACGGCATCGGCGGTCGAGCGGGTGCCCTTGATCGATGGCAGACCGACCCAGAACACCGGCACGCCTTTGCTCTTGAGCGCGGCGACGGTGTCGTCGATACGGCGCGAATAAACCTGCGCCCACTGTTCGGTGCGGAATTCAATGACGCCGCTCACCCGCTTGCCGCGCTCGGGAGCGATAATGGCGGGCTGATCGGCTTCTTCCGGATCCTTGTCCGCTTCGGCTTCCTTGGTCGCTGCTGCGGTCTTGTCAGCCTGAGCTGGCTTATCAGCGACCGGCTTATCGGCGGGTTTGTCGGTCGCTGGCTTGTCCGATGGAGCCGCAGTCGCCGGCGTCTGCGCGGCGGTTTTCTTCTCGGCCTCTTTCTTCTCGGCTTCCTTTTTCTCCGCTTCCTTTTTGGCGGCTTCGCGCGCGATATCGCGCAAGCTGATGTTGTCGCGATCGCCGACGCCGATCATCATGACGACGTAGTTCGGCTTCTCCGGCGCCAGCAGGTCGCGCGCGACGTGCCACCAGTCGAGATCGCCTTTGACGTCGTAACGGATCAAGCCGGAACGCTGCCGGTTCTTGCGGATGATGCCGATTTCCGGCGCATCGCCGAACGCATCTTCTAGACCGTAGGCAAGCCAGTCGGCCATGCCGTCGCCCAGCACCACGATCGACGTGGTCGGCGGCGCTTCGCCCTTTTCGACTTTGCGCGGACTTGGCGCGCGTGAATTGTCGCCGCCACCACCGCCGCCTTGAAAGGACGGGCGATCGGGTTCTTCGAAAACATCACGGCGCGGCGACGGCCCGAACAGCCCGTCGAACAATCCGCCCGAGCGTTGCGGGCGCTGCCGGATGCGATCGTCGCGAAAGAACTGCGCCTGCGCCGGTTCGATCAGCGGCACGTTGACGGCGGCCACGGTCGCGCATTCGGCGATCGTGAGAACAACCGCGCCCAGAAGCCATTTTTTGCTCAGGTAATTTCCGGCCATGGGGTCAATTCTACAACAAAAACAGGGCTGCCGCCCCCTCGCAAAGGCCAATAGCACGCAAAAAATGTCAACTCGAAGGTGGCCGCAAGATTAGCGTTAACAGGGCGCATGATCTTGGCCGAAAACCGGTTCCCACTTTTCGGGATCATGCACTAACGGCCCCGCAGTTGCTCCAGCACCACCGCGGAAGCAAAGCCGTCCGGTATCTGCCCGGCCTTGGCCTGGAACTCCCGGATCGCCGAGCGGGTTTTGGCGCCCAGATGGCCATCCGGCTCGCCGATGTCGAAGCCATGCCGCGCCAGCAATTGCTGCAGTTCCAGCCGCTCGTCGCGCGTCAGCACGCGTTCGTAGCGCGGCCAATCCTGGGCAAAGCGTTCGCCGCCCCGCAACCGGTCTGCCAGATGGCCGATCGCCAGCGCATAAGCTTCGGCCGGATTGTATTTCATGATGGCGTTGAAATTGGCCAGCATCAGGAAGCCCGGGCCCTGCACGCCCGCCGGCACCAGCAGGAAAGCCTGGGCGTCGGGATGCGGGAACGGCTTGCCGCCCGGCCGCGTCAGGCCGTGACGTTCCCATTCGCGCAGCGGCATCGGGCGGCGATGATCGGCCAGCATGAAATTCAGCGTGCTAGGGATCACGACCTCGTAACCCCAGCTCTGGCCGCTGACCCAACCGTCCTTGCGCAGATTATTGGCAGTCGAAGCGATCAGATCGGGGATCGAGTCAACCACGTCGCGGCGGCCATCATGATCGAAGTCGACGGCGAAACGCTTGAACGCCGTCGGCATGAATTGCGTCGGCCCGAAGGCGCCGGCCCACGAACCGACCAGCCGGTCCGGCCGCACGTCGCCGCGCTGCAGGATTTCCAGCGTCGAGAGAAACTCCTCGCGGAAGTAATTCTGCCGCCGGCCGATGCAGGCCAGCGTCGCGGTCGAGCGCAGCACCGGACGGTCGCCGCCCAGCGTGCCGTAGTTGGATTCGACGCCCCAGATCGCGGTGATGATAGTACGATCGACGCCGTAGGCCTGCTCGACCGCGTCGAACGTCTTGCGGTATTTTTCGAGCAACTCGCGGCCCTTCGCGATGCGCGCGTCGGTCACCAGGATGTCGAGATAATCCCAGAACGATTTGGTGAACTCGGGCTGATTGTCCATCAGATCCATGATCCGAAGGTCGGGCGTCAACTGCGCCGTCGCGCTCTGATAAAACTCGCGCGTGATGCTGCGTTTGGCCGCCGCCGGCCAGATACGTTCAAGGCAGGCATGGAAGTTATCCGCCGCCTGGCGGATCGCCGCCGCCGTCATCAGCGGATGGCCAGAGGCGCCGGATTCACCCGACCATTCCGGCGCGCCGCCCGGCGACGAGGCCGAAGGCGAAATGGTGCCGGTGATGCCGGGATAACGGTCGTCGCGGTCCTGCGCCGTGGCATTGCCAATGGCCGATGCAAGGAGGGCGGCAATGAGAATTCGGGTCTTGGGCATTCCGGCTAAGTCCAACGTCCTTATTTTCGCCGCGGCAGCCCTTATGGGTGGCGCGAGTCTCGTTTCAGGGACGTTAATAGTCTAGCCTTAATCACTCGCCGCAGGCGCACGAATCCACCGCCGCCCCACCTTCGAGGCCCCAATGACCCGTATCCGTAAAGCCATTTTCCCCGTCGCCGGCCTCGGAACCCGCTTCCTGCCCGCCACCAAGGCCATGCCGAAGGAAATGCTGCCAGTGGTCGACCGGCCGTTGATCCAGCATGTCGTGGATGAGGCCCGGCAGGCCGGAATCGAGCATTTCATCTTCGTCACCGGCCGCAGCAAGGCCGTCATCGAGGACCATTTCGACCGGCAGATCGAACTCGAAGCGACGCTGACCGAGCGCGGCAGGAAGGCGGATCTGGACTTATTGTCGCAGGACCTGCCTGAGCCCGGCACCACCAGCTTTACCCGCCAGCAGTCGCCGATGGGCCTAGGCCATGCGGTCTGGTGCGCGCGCGAACTGGTCGGGCGCGAGCCTTTCGCTCTGCTGCTGCCCGACGTGCTGGTGCAGCATCCGCGCGGCTGCCTAGCGCAAATGATGGACGCCGCCGCCAGCCTCGACGCCAAGCCTAACATCATCGCGGTCGAGGAAGTGCCGATGGACCGCGTCCATATGTACGGCGTGGTCGGCGTCGGCGAGCCGAAGGGCAAAGCCTTTACGATCACAAAGATGGTCGAAAAGCCGAAGGCGGCCGACGCGCCGTCCAACCTGTCGATCACCGGGCGCTATATTCTGCAGCCGGAGATTTTCGACGTGCTGGAAAAGCAGGCTGCCGGCGCCGGCGGCGAAATCCAATTGACCGACGCGATGGTGGCGATGGCCAAGACCCAGCCGTTCTACGGACTAAAGTTCGAAGGCCGCAGCTTCGACTGCGGCTCCAAGATCGGCTTCCTCGCCGCCAACGTATCGTACGGACTTGAGCGGCCGGACCTTGCGCCCGAGCTGCGCGCCGAGCTCAAGCGGATGCTGGCGGAGAAGTAATTCTTATCCCTCCCCTGAAAGGGAAGGGATAAAGGCTACTGCTGCACCCTTACGCCGAGCATGAAGATGCTCGCCTGATAGTCGTTGCCGGTGACGTTCGAGCGCAGCCAGTCCTGGCGGAATTCGCCTTTGATCTGCACCATGCGGCTGAGCTTGTAGGTCAGCCCCAGGCCCGCCGAATATCGTTTGTCCTGGCGGTCGCCGCCGCCCGGCGACGTAACGACGCAGCCACAGATCGGATCGATACCGAAGATAACGTCGGCGCCGCGATACGTATCCATGCCGAAGCCGATCTTGGCACTGCCGATTAGCCATCGTCGGAACGAATGATCGACCTGAAGACCGACGTCGCGATACAGCACGCCGGAAATGCCGGGGATCGTCGACTCGCCGACTGTCGAGGCAGCGGACAACTTGACGCTGGTGAGCGCGTCCATGGTCCATACCAGCGACGCATTGCCGATCAAGCCGGAAAGATTCGTCAGCCGCGAATCTTCGTAAGTTCGGCGGGTGTAGCCGACGGCGACTTCGCCGACGAGAAGGCGTGATAGCTCGAATGTCGAACCCACTTTTCCGGTGATGCCCTTTGAATTGCGCTGGTAGCCATTGAGATCGGCATTGAGATCATGGACCCGCGTGTCGACGCCGATCTCGACATAAGGCGTGATGCCCGGCGAGAGTTCGTAGCCGCCACGCAACGTGCCGCCGAATTGGTTGTAGTTGCGGTCTTCGTTGCTCGCCGAGGTGCCGTCGGTCAGTGTCGAGTTCTGATAGACGGTGCGCTCTGCATCGGCCTTGATCGAGACATCGAGACGGTTGAATTTCTGACCGAGACCGGCATTGCCGCCGAAGCGCGTAAAAATCGGCAGCTTGGAAAGACCGGCCGCCAAATTCGGACTGCCCGGATTGTCGGTCGCCACCAGCACGCGGCTGCCGAGATCGATGCGGGTGTCGCGTGTGACGTCGATGCGACCATCGACCTTGCCGTTGACATTCGGCCGGCTTAGCGTCGGCGTGGTATCGGGGCTGTAGCCGGTATAGCTGCCGCGCAGCTCCGCTTTAAGTTCATGGGCGGACCAGTTCGACTGCGCCAGCAATTCCGGCGCGATGGAATAGAGCGAGGCGCCTTTACCACCGGGCGTACGCGCCGGATTAGTGTCGTAGCCGCCAATCAATTCGACCGCGGGGTAATAGGTCATGCCCCCGGAGCGAATGCCGAGCGCGGCATAGGGATCGTCGGGCTCGACGTGCGCCCTGCGTTTGGTCGGCTTCTTTCGGATCGGTCCAAGTTCCGGCAGCGGCGGCTCACCGGGCGCCGAGGCGTAAGCCTTGCCGCCGGGGGGCAGCGCCGGTTTCTGGTACGGCGAAATGGCAACCAGCGGCGTTTTGGCCGCGTTGGCCTGCTCATCGGTGCTCGGCTTGGCTTTCGCCTTGGCCTTCGCTGCCTTGGCTTTCCGGTTGTTGGTGGAATCGAAGCTGGTGTCGCCGGCGGCAGATGGCGGCCGCGGCGACGGCGCGAAGGTCGTTGGCGCTCCGAGTGGAGTTTGTTCGGGCCGCGTGAATTTCTGAAACTTCGGCGGATTGCGGGGATCCGTATTGAGCTTCGGCGTGAGCGGATCGGGCGCGGCGACCTGCGCATTCACACCACCGATCGCCAAGCAGGCGACGGCCAGCGCGCCGAAAAGCGCGACCAGATGTGGATGAAAAAGGCGCTGCACGTCCGTTCCTCAAGCCTCCTGTGTCGGCCGCAGGCGCGTCCACGCGGACGCGCCCGCCGGCGCGGCGGGAGTGGTTAACGGACGCTAAAGGGCTATGGTTAACGAGGCGTTGCGGCGGCTAAAGGGCTGATCGGACGATCAAATCCAGCCCTTGAGCTCGCGAGCAACGACGTCTTCGATCACTTTCATGCCGGGAATACCGTCATTCAGGCACGGGATGGCTGCGAAATTCTCGCCGCCTGCCGCACGGAAAATATCGGCATTCTCCATGGCGATTTCTTCCAGCGTCTCGAGGCAATCCGACGAGAAGCCCGGCGTGATGACGGCGAGATTCTTCACGCCGCGTTCGGCCAGCGCTTTCACCGTGACGTCAGTATAGGGCTTGAGCCATTCCGCCGGCCCGAAGCGGGACTGGAACGTCAACATCAATTGCTTGTCGTCGAGCTTGAGCCGCTCACGCAAAAGCCGCGCAGTGACGTGACACTGGCAGAAATAGGGATCGCCCTTCTCGAGATATTCCTCCGGCATGCCGTGGAACGACGCGATGATGACCTCGGGCTTGAACGGCAACTTCGCCAGGCTTTCCTCGACCGAGGTTGCCAGCGCCTCGATATAGACCGGCTCGTCGTAGTAGGCCGCTGCGGTGCGCACCGCCGGCTGCCAGCGCATCGCCGCCAGCGCCTCGAAGGCCTTGTCGTTGACGGTCGCGGTCGTCGCGGCGGCATATTGCGGATAGAGCGGCACGATCAGAATGCGGTCGCAACCGGCGGCCTGCATCGCATCAAGACGACTACGTATGGACGGATTGCCGTAACGCATCGCCCAGTCGACCAGCAGTCGCGGATCCCTCGCCAGCGCCGCACCGAGCTTGTCGGATTGCGACCGCGTGATGGTCTTGAGGAAGGATTCGTTGCGCTCGCGATTCCAGATCTTGTCGTAGTCGCGGCCTTTACGCCCCGGCCGGAAGGTCAGGATGATGAGGTTGAGCACCAGCCACCACTTGACGCGGTTCTCTTCGATCACGCGGCGGTCGGACAGAAACTCCTTGAGATAGCGGCGCATCGACCAGTAGTCGGTGGCGTCCGGCGTGCCGAGATTGACCAGCAGCACGCCGATACGGCGCGACGGGATCGTTGGGTGGCCGGGCGGAAGATGGGTGCTCATGGCTCTATCAGTCGGAAATGGCGCGGGCGGTCAAGTGCGCCCTATCCTACCGGCCGCTCGTCGGCGATCACCTTGCCGTCATTCGGCAGCGAACAGGGTGCGACCAATTTCACCGCACCTTTGAGCTTGGTGACGGACTGCAACGTCTCGGCCAGCGCCGCTTCCAGCGCGGCGTCCGGCGACGCGCATTCGGCCATGAGCGTCATGGTGTCCTGCTCGTTGTCGCGGCCAACAACGAGGCGCAGTTTGCCAACCTGCGGATGGCGCGACGCCACCTCGGCGACCTGCTTGGGATGCACGAACATGCCCTTGATCTTGGCGGTTTGATCAGCCCGGCCCATCCAGCCTTTGATGCGCATGTTGGTGCGGCCGCACGGCGAAACACCCGGCAAAAACGCCGACATGTCGCCGGTGGCGAGCCTGATCATCGGGTAATCGGCGTTGAACGAGGTCACGACCATCTCGCCGACCTCACCCTCAGCCACGGGATCGCCGGTGCCCGGCCGCACGATTTCGACGATGACGGACTCGTTGACGATCATCCCTTCCTGCGCCTCGCTCTCGTAGGCGATGACGCCCAGTTCGGCGGTGGCATAGCACTGCACCACCGCGACGCCGCGTTGCTTCAACTCGGCGCGCAACGATCCCGGCAGCGCCGCGCCGGACACCAGCGCGCGCTTGATCGACGACGCATCCTTGTCGGTCTTCTCCGCCGTATCGAGCAGGATCTTGAGAAAATCCGGCGTGCCGACATAGCCAACCGGCTTGTAGTGCGCGATGGCGTCGAGCTGCTGCTCCGTATTGCCGACGCCGCCGGGAATGACCGCGCAGCCGAGAGCGAAACAGCCGGACTCCAGAATGTAACCGCCCGGCGTCAGGTGATAGGCAAACGAGTTATGGACGATGTCGTCGCGGCGGAAGCCCGCGGCGTAACAGGCGCGCGCCGCGCCATAGCCGTCCGGCCCTTCTGCCTGCGGCTCGAAAATCGGGCCCGGCGACATCAGCAAACGGTGGAACGTCCCGGCCGGCTTCGTGCTCAAGCCGCCAAACGGCGGATTCGTCTTTTGCAGTTCGGCAATGTCGGATTTGCGCAGCACGGGGAGCTTCGCAAGTTCTTCGCGCGAGGTGACGGTGCGGGGATCAACGCCGGCAAGATGCGCCGCCCAGCCCGTCGCTTTCCTCGCCCGCTCGATCAGTTTCGGCACATCCTTGAAAAGCCGCCGCTCGCGCTCGGCGGGATCAAGACCTTCCAGTTCGTCACAGAAGTCGGGCATATCAACCGGCTTTCAAAGGAAGCGAAACCAGCGCGCGATGTTGAGAAGTGTCGCAAGCGCGGCTGCGACATAGGTGTAGGCAGCCGCCTTGAGTACCGTACGCGCGGCGGGCATGTCACCTTCGGAAAGGTAGCGGCCCTGTTCGAGAACAGGAAGTGCCTTGCTGAAGCTTGCATCGAACTCCACAGGCAGCGTCACCACGTGCACCACGACCCCAATGCCCATCAGCGCGATAGCAGCCAAGGCGTGCACGGCGAATATCAACGGTGACTTCAGGAAGATGAAACCTATCGGCGCGAGCACGACAACTGCGGTAGCCACCCGCTCTATCCACGTCAGGTTGCGTACAAGTTCGATCCGGCGCGCGAAGGCCGGCTCGCCACGGGCATGCTGGATTGCGTGCGAAACTTCGTGCGCGGCGACTGCCACTGCGGTGACCGACCGGCCATCATGGTTTTCAGGCGACAGCCGCACGGCGCGTGCGCCGGGATCATAGTGATCGCCGTCCGCCGTCGTTTCGACCTTGACGTCCGTCAATTTGGCTTCATCGAGCAGATGGCGGGCAAGCTCACTACCGGTGCCAGGCAGATCAGGCCGCTCCGCGCCATACTTCTTGAATACGTGTTTGACCCAGATGCTCGGACCGAACACCATACCAAGCAGCAGGATCACAGCGAATGCGGCGAGAAAGGGCATAAGACCCTCAGCCTAGACCAAATCGCAAGACTCTAAAAATTAAGCCAGCCACCGCTTCCTGCGCCGATAATGCTTGCCATCGCGGAAGGATTTGCGGCGGCCTTCGGAAATGCCGAGGTAGAATTCCTTGACGTCCTCGTTCTCCGACAAGGACTTGGCGTCGCCGTCCATTACAACACGGCCGTTTTCCAGAATGTAGCCATAGGTGGCGTAGCGCAGCGCCATGTTGGTGTTCTGCTCGGCCAGCAGAAACGAAACGCCCTGGCTTTCGTTCAGGCCTTTGACGATCTCGAAGATCTCCTCGACGATCTGCGGCGCCAGGCCCATCGACGGCTCGTCGAGCAGGATCATCTTCGGGCGCGACATCAACGCGCGGCCGACGGCGCACATCTGCTGCTCGCCGCCCGAGGTGTAGCCCGCCAGTGAATTCCTGCGCTCGGCGAGTTTGG
>CAISIV010000242.1 GCA_903885555.1 uncultured Hyphomicrobiales bacterium | reverse complement strand
TCATGGCGCAGCCGCTTGGGAGTCGCTATGGTCCTGCCCGCAAAGGATTATTGGTCTATGGCTGCGCGAGAAGACACCCATTTTGGCGAGAAAACCGTCCCCCTGTCCGACAAGCAGGGCATGGTCGACGAGGTCTTTCACTCGGTCGCCAAACGCTACGACCTGATGAACGACCTGATGTCGGCCGGCCTGCACCGGCCCTGGAAGGACGCGCTGGTGACGACCGTCAATCCGCCGCGTTCGGACAAGGAGTTCGCGCTGCTCGATCTGGCCGGCGGGACAGGCGACGTCGCCTTCCGCGTCGTCGAGGCCGGCGGCATGCGCACGCGCGTCACCGTCTGCGACATCAACGCCGAGATGCTGGCGGTCGGCCGCGAACGCGCCGAACAGCGCGGGCTCGACGGCATGGTCACCTTCGAGCAGGGCAATGCCGAGGAGCTGCCCTACCCGGATCGCAGCTTCGATTGCGTCACCATCGCCTTCGGCATCCGCAACGTGCCGCGCATCGAACGCGCGCTCGCCGAAGCCTATCGCGTGCTGCGCATCGGCGGCCGGTTTCTGTGCCTCGAATTTTCGTCCGTCGATGTGCCCGGTCTCGACAAGCTCTACGAGATGTATTCCTTCCAGGTGATCCCGCGCATCGGCGAGCGCGTCACCGGCGACCGCGAGGCCTATCAGTATCTCGTCGAGTCGATCCGCAAGTTTCCAAAGCCTAAGGTGTTCGCCTCGATGATCGAGACCGCAGGCTTCCGCCGCGCGTCCTTCAAGCAGATGACCGGCGGCGTCGTCGCGCTGCATTCGGGCTGGAAACTGTGATCGCCACTTTCTCTCATCTGCTTCGCTTGAGCCGCGCCGGTTTCGTGTTCGCGCGCGAGGGCGTGTTCGCGCTGGTCGATACACGGCCGCTGCCTTTGCCCGCCAAGACCGCCATCGCGTTGGCGCGTCTGATTGAACGCCCGACCGCAAAGGATGGCTCAAGCCGGCTCGCCGCCGCGCTGACCAAGCTCGGACCGACTTACGTCAAGCTCGGCCAGTTCATGGCGACGCGGCCGGATGTCGTCGGCACTTCGATCTCGCACGATCTCGAAAGCCTGCAGGACAAGATGGCGCCGTTTCCGCAAGGACAAGCGGAAGCCGTGGTCGTCGCCGCTTTCGACAAGCCGGTGAATGTCGTCTACGCCAGCTTCGGCCCCGCCGTCGCCGCCGCCTCGATTGCGCAGGTGCACAAGGCCGAGGTCGATACGCCCGATGGCCGCAAGGCGGTCGCCGTGAAAATCATCCGTCCCGGCGTCAACGGCCGTTTCAAGGTCGATCTCGACGCCTTCCTGCACGCTGCGCAGATGGCGGAAGACTTTTCGCTTGAAGCGCAACGCCTGCGCCCGGTCGAAGCGGTCATGACGCTGGCGCGGTCGGTTGCGATGGAAATGGATTTCCGTCTCGAGGCCGCCGCGCTGTCCGAGATGGCCGAGAACACCGCCAAGGACGAAGGCTTCCGCGTTCCCACCGTCGACTGGGACCGCACCGCGCGCGACGTGTTGACGATGGAGTGGATCGACGGCACGCCGCTCAACGACCGCGCCGCGCTCGAAGCCAAGGGTTACGACCTGCCGGCGCTCGGCCACAAGGTGATCCAGAGCTTCCTGCGCCACGCGCTGCGCGACGGCTTTTTCCACGCCGACATGCATCCGGGCAATCTGTTCGTCGATGACGAAGGCCGGCTTGTTGCTGTGGACTTCGGGATTATGGGCCGCCTCGGCCCGAAGGAGCGCAGATTTCTGGCGGAAATCCTGTTCGGCTTCATTACCCGCGATTATCAGCGCACCGCGCAGGTGCATTTCGACGCCGGCTACGTGCCGCGCCACCATTCGGTCGAGGCCTTCGCGCAGGCGATCCGCGCCATCGGCGAGCCGATCCATAACCGCACCGCCGAAGACATCTCGATGGCGAAGCTGCTGATGCTTCTGTTTGAAGTCACAGGCCTGTTCGACATGCGCACGCGGCCCGAACTGCTGCTGCTGCAAAAGACCATGGTCGTGGTCGAAGGCGTCGCGCGCACGCTCGACCCCAAACTCGATATGTGGGCGGTCGCCGATCCGGTGGTGCGCGAATGGATCGAGCGCAATCTCGGACCGGCCGGCAAACTGCAGGACGTTGCCGAGGGTGCCGGCGAAATCGGCCGTTTCCTCGGCCAGGTGCCGTCGCTGCTGACCCGCGCCGGCACGCTGATCGACCAGTTCGACGACATCACCCGCAACGGGCTGGTGCTGTCGCCGGAAACCGTCGCCGCCATCGGCAAGGCCGAAGCACGCCGCAACCGCTGGACCGCCGCGGCGCTATGGGCCATCGCGGCCCTGCTCGCCGCGATCGCGTGGATGCTGGTCTAGCGCGCCAACAGCTCTTCCATCTTGTCGATGCTCTGCGTCCAGCCGGCATTCATGCCGGCCAGCATCTGCGGCGCAATCGGAACGCGGCCGACGGCATGCGATTTCAACGTCATGGTGGTCTTGCCGCCCTGTTCCGTCAACGTGACGGTGGTTTTGCCTTCCAGCAGATGATTGCCGTCCTGGTCGAGCGCGATGTTGCTGAACACCAGCCTCGAAGGCGCAACCACCTCGAGAAAAACGCCTTTCATCGGATAGTCGTTGCCATCCGGCCCGTGCATGACGATACGCAGCTTGCCGCCGGTACGCGCGTCCAGCTCCGGCACCGAACTGGTGAAGTGCCGCGGGCCGAACCATTGCGCCATCATCTTCGGATCGGTCCAGGCCTGCCACACCAGCGCACGCGGCGCGTCGAACACGCGCACGATCTCGACCGTGCCTTCGCCGAAATTTTCCGATGCGTTCATTGCTTGACTCCCAAATAGTCGTTGAGGCGGCCGAAGCTGCTGGTCCAGCCTTCGCCATGGCCATCGCGTTCCGCTTCCGACTGGAACGGCGTCTGGTGCAGTGTCATCCGCGTTTTCTTGCGGGTCTTCTCGCCTTCGTCGGCAAAAGTAATCGTCACGATGTTTTCGATGCCGCGCTCGCCTTCCTCTTCCCAGACGAAGGTGAAGACCAGCCGCTCCATCGGCACCACTTCGCGGAACGTGCCGTGATGCCAGAGATCCTTGCCGGTTTCGACCGAGCGCAGGCAGTTGCGCCAGACGCCGCCCGGCCGCACGTCCATCGTCATTTGCACGGCGGGGTGATGCGTCGGGCCCCACCATTGCATCAGTTGCGCAGGATCGGTCCAGGCCTGCCACACCAGCGCACGCGGCGCGTCCAAGACACGCGTGATGGTCAATTCGAGTTTCGTCGCGGCAAGCATGGGGCTCTGGCTCACATTTCCAGGAATGTCTTGAAGCCGCCGAAGATCATGCGCTTGCCGTCGAACGGCATGGCCGCCTGATTCATGATCGCGGCGGAGCGCTTGTCCTTCATCGACTTTGCCATGACGCGGTCGCGCGACGCGCGCGACTTGTAGGTGACCCAGGCAAACACGACCGTTTCGCCGGGCTTGAGCTTGACGCTGCGCGGAAACGAGGTGCGCTTGCCGACCTTGACGTCGTCGGCGACGCATTCGACGTAGCTGAGCGCGCCATACTCCATCCAGATCTTGCCGACCTTCTTGGCCATGCTGCGATAGGCCGCGAGCTTCTTCTTCGGAACCGGAACGATAAATCCATCGACATAGGTCATCGTGATTTCCCTAAGCTTTTCTAATGCCGCGGCTCAGCCGGCGGCGCGCCTGAGCGTCGCGATGTCGAGCTTCTTCATCTGCATGAAGGCGTTCATTACGCGCGCGGCCTTGTCCGGCCCGCCGGACATCAGCTCGGGTACAATGCTGGGCACGATCTGCCAGGACAGTTTGAACTTGTCCTTGAGCCAGCCGCACGGGCCTTCCTCGCCGCCATCGGCGGTGAGCTTGCTCCAGTAATTGTCGATTTCGTCCTGGGTGTCGCACATCACCTGAAAAGAGACCGCCTCGTCGAAGGTGAACTGCGGCCCGCCGTTGAGCGCGGTGAAGGTCTGGCCGTCGAGTTCGAACTCGACGGTCATAACCGTGCCAGCATCCTTGCCGTGGATTTCCTTGCCCGCATCGGGAAAGCGGCTGACGCGGCCAATGCGGGAGTTCTTGAAGATGCCGACATAGAACTTCGCGGCATCCTCGGCCTTGGTGTCGAACCACAGGCAAGGGACGATTTTCTGACGAACGAGTGCCATGGTCTAGCCCTTCGCCGTTGGGAGGTAGGCTGCGAGCTTGTCCAGGGTGCCGCTCCAGCCGCCGGTCATGCTGGCGTGACCCGCATCGAAGGTCGCACGCTCAATGTCGGTGGCGTTATGCGGCCGCCAGGTCACGGTGAACCTGGTCTTGCCGTCCGGCATCTCCTCGAAGGAGTAGATCGAATACATCTCGATCGGCCAGGTCGGCGCCATAGGATGCCGGCCAAGCCCGCCGGCTTCGTCGGAAAACGAATTGATGAACACCAGCCGGTCCGGTGGCGTGATCTCGCGAAAGACCATCCGGCCCCACATCACGGTGCCATCCGGCTGCTGCATGCCGTAATGGTAGATACCGCCGATGCGCAGATCCATGTCGGACTTGACGACCTTGACGCCCTTGGGGCCCCACCAGTCCTTCATGCGCTCGGGCTTGGTGAAGCATTCCCACACCAGAGCGCGCGGCGCGTCGAGCACGCGCGAAATGACAAAGTCCTTGGACGTAGTTGTGTCTTGCATCAGTCCTGCTCCCTAAAATTTCGAGATTTTTCCGAGGGCTCTGCTCATGGCCCGTAATTGAGCTTCGGATACCATTTCGGTGCCCGCCCCTCCGGCGTGCAATCGAGCACGGTCCAGAGCGGCATCAGATCGGGTGCGCCGCGCGGGTCTTGTCCGGGGTCGGCGGTGCCGAAATCCATCTCGCCGCTCCAGAAGTGGCGGATGGTGCCGTCGCGCTTGGTGAAAACGTGCAACCCTGCCCAGTCTTCGCCGTTCGCGCCGATGGCGTGATAATCGCGGCTGAATTCCTGATCCATATCCGAGTAAAGCTTCAGGTTTCGCCAGCCTCGCTCGTTCTTGAAGGCAACAAGCCGCTCGATAGGCGAGCGTGCGGTCACCGCCAGTGCGACATTCTGCATGATGTCCTGCGCTTCACCGTCCCAGGCGCTGAGCAGCGAGGTGCACATCGGGCACGGCCGCTCGCGTTGCGGGCCGTACATGAAGTTGTAGATAACGAGCGTTTGCTTGTCGCCGAACATGCCGGCGAAATCGGTCGGACCCTGCTCGCCGATGAAACGATAATTCTTCACATCGCGGCCTGGCGGCAGCGTGCGCCGCATGTCGGCGACGCGCTCGATTTGACGCCGCAGCGCAATCTCTTCCGCCAACAATGCGGTGCGGGCGCGCCGGTACTCGGCGCTTTCGCCGGGAAAGCGGACCTTGCAGTTGTCCGCCAGTTCTTTAGCAGAGGTCAGTGTCGTCGCTTTATCGAGCATCGCTGTTCCTTCCTGCTTTCCCAGCCCGCCGGTGTGGTGGCGCCTAGTGCGCCACCATGATCATCCAGTTGACGCCGAACTTGTCGGTGAGCATGCCGAAACGCGGCGAGAAGAAAGTCTTGCTCTGCGGCATCGTCACCTTGCCGCCATCGGACAGTCCGCTGAAAACCTTGTCGGCCTCCGTTTCCGTCTTGGCCGACAGCGCCAATCCGAAACCCTGGAAATTGGGTTGGCCTTTGTTATGACCGTCCGAGATCAACACCTTGGTTTCGCCGATGCTGATATCGGCATGCATGATCTTGTTTTCGGAACCCGGCGCGGACGAATGCGGCTCCGGGCTGTCCTTGAAACGCAGCAGCATATTGACCGTAGCGCCGAGGGTTTTCTTGTAGTGCTCGATCGCCTCTTCGGCGCGGCCATCCATGAACAGATAAGATTGGACTAGCATTGAAAGTTCCCTTTCTGTGATTGACAGATCGGTTGATATCAACGTATATCGACTTATGTCAACCCGTGAATTGCCAGCGCTGCCTTTTGCCGCGACTCTCGAGGTGCGCGACGCTTGTCTGTGCCTGCATGTGCAGCGCGCCGCGCGCATGCTGGCGCGGAAATTCGACGATGTATTGCGGCCGCTCGATCTGACGCACGGGCAGTTTTCGCTGCTGACGTCGCTCAATCGTCCGGAGCCTCCGACGATGGGCAGCGTCGCCAGCCTGCTGGCGATGGACCGCACCACGCTCACCGCCAATCTCAAGCCTTTGGAGCGGCGCAAGCTCTTGAAGGTCTCGGTCGACAAGGAAGACAAGCGCAGCCGGCGCCTGACCATTACGCCCGCGGGCCGCGCACTGCTGGCCAAGGCCTTTCCGGTCTGGAAGAAGGCGCATGTCGAGGTCGAGTTTATGATTCCCCGTGGCAGCGCCAACGATCTGCGCGCAGCCTTGCGGGCTTTGGCTTGAACGAAGAGTGACGGTTTTGCGCGTCATGACTCCAGCACCTCGAGGTGCGCGGCAAGCCGCGACAGCGTCTGCTCCAGTCCTTTGTCGGCACCGTATTCCCTGATAACGCGGGCGCGTTCTTCGGCGGTCGGGAAACGGCCATGCCAGATGATGCGCGTTTGACCGTTGCCGATGTCCTGGAACGTCACCGTCGTGGTGAACTGCACCGGCTCGACGTCATCGCCGCCGCCGTGGTGATAGGTAATACGCTCGGGCGGCACGATCTCGTCATAGGTCACGCGGTTTTCGTAGTCGCGTCCGTCCGGACCGTGCATGACGAAACGCCAGACGCCGCCCGGCCTGAAGTCAAAGCTGCTGGTCGTGGTCGTGAAACCGATCGGACCCCACCATTCCGCGAGATGTTTTGGATCGGAGAAGGCCGCGAACACCAGATCGCGCGGCGCGTTGAACACGCGCGTGCCAACGATCGACCGCGGGTCCTGATCGAGATCGATGCTATTTTTTTCGGCCACGGCTTTTCCCCTTGCCTTTCGGTTTGGCAGCTTTTGTTTCTTCGGCTTGCGCGGTCTCCGTCTGCGCAGTCTTGGCCTGGATCTGAACGGCCCGGAGATAATCCTCGAGGCGGTCGAGCCGCTGCTCCCAGAGCCGTCGGTATTCTTCCAGCCAGTCGTCGGCCTGCTTCAGCGCCTGCGCCTCGATCTTGCACGGCCGCATCTGCGCATCGCGGCTGCGCGAGATCAGGCCGGCGTGCTCCAGCACCTTGAGATGCTTGGAGACCGCGGGCATCGACATTTTGAAAGGCGAAGCCAATTCGGACACCGAGGTCTCGCCAAGCGCGAGCCGCGCCAGAATCGCGCGGCGTGTCGGATCGGCGAGGGCCTGAAAGGTGGCGCTGAGGCGATCGGTGGCGAGTTGCATCGTTATGAACCAATCAGTTAAATAACCTTCTGGTTAAATACAAGCGAAGCCGATGCTGGTCAAGGGCACGGCATCATCAAATTTGAAGATGATTTGATTGCACTGATTGCAATGCAATCAGCATGCCTCTAAGATATTCAAGACATAGAGGATTTCCTATGGCCTCGCTCACCATCCGGCAGCTCGACGAGCAGTTGAAGAAGCAATTACGGCTGCGCGCCGCCCGCTCGGGCCGGTCGGTCGAGGATGAGGTCCGTACCATCCTGCGTGCGGCGGCCGACGAAGGCGGGGCCGACGCGAAGGAAACAGTCAGCGCGCCCAAGCCCGCTCGCCGCACAGACGAGGCGGCCGACACAAAGCGCGTGCTGCTGATCATCGGCGGCGGCATCGCCGCCTACAAATCGCTCGATCTGATTCGGCGGCTGAAAGAACGTGGCCTCTATGTACGCTGCATCCTCACCAAGGCCGCGGAGCATTTCGTCACGCCGTTGTCGGCCGGTGCGCTGGTGGGCGAGAAAGTATTTACCGACCTGTTCGATCCGGCCGGCGAGTTCGACGTCGGCCATATTCGTCTGGCGCGCGAGGCCGATCTCATCGTCGTCGCGCCCGCCACCGCCGACCTGATGGCGAAGATGGCCGGCGGCCTGGCGTCCGATCTCGCCACCGCCGTGTTACTCGCGACCAAGACAAAAATATTGCTGGCACCGGCGATGAACCCGCTGATGTGGGCAAACAAGGCGACGCAGCGCAATCTCGCGCAGCTTGTCGCCGATGGTGTCGCACTGGTCGGACCGAACGAAGGCGAGATGGCGGAATCCGGCGAGCGCGGTGTGGGCCGTATGGCGGAGCCGCTGGAGATCGCCGCGGCGGCAGAAAAACTATTGGGCGCGGGCGCCTCCCTGCCGCTGAAAGGCAAGCGCATCCTGATCACGTCGGGCCCGACGCATGAGCCGATCGATCCGGTTCGCTATATCGCTAACCGCTCGTCCGGCAAGCAGGGCCACGCTATTGCGGCAGCCGCCGCGGCGGCCGGGGCCAATGTTACGCTGATCAGCGGACCGGTGAATTTGCCCGATCCCACAGGCGTAAACGTCATCAAGATCGAGACGGCGCGCGAGATGCTGGACGCGGTCGAGACGGCACTTCCCGCCGATGTCGCTATTTTCGCCGCTGCGGTGGCTGATTGGCGCGTCGCCAATGCCGGCGTGCAAAAGATCAAGAAGAAGACCGGCCAGGCCACGCCGGAATTGTCGCTCACGGAAAATCCCGACATCCTGTCGACCGTCGCGCATCGCACCTCACAGCGACCCAAGCTCGTCATCGGCTTTGCCGCCGAGACCGAGCACGTCGCCGCCAATGCAAAGGCAAAACTCGCGCGCAAGGGCTGCGACTGGATTCTCGCCAACGATGTGTCGCCGCAAACCGGCATCATGGGCGGCGACAGCAACACCATTCAATTGGTAACAGCCAAGGGCATCGAGCCTTGGCCGACGCAATCGAAACAGGACGTCGCCGCGATGCTGATCGCGCGCATCGCCGCGGAGATATGGAAATGAGCATTGACGTTCGCATCACGCGGCTGCCGCACGGCCAGGATCTGCCGTTGCCGGCCTATCAGACCCCGCTCGCCGCCGGCATGGACCTGATGGCGGCGGTGCCGGCCGAAGCCCCGCTGACGATCGCGCCCGGCACGCGCGCTTTGGTGCCGACCGGCCTTGCCATTGCCTTGCCGCCCGGCAGCGAGGCCCAGGTGCGGCCGCGCTCCGGTCTCGCGGTGAAACATGGTCTCACCGTGCTCAATTCTCCGGGCACCATCGATGCCGACTATCGCGGTGAGCTGCAGGTGCTGCTGGTGAACCTCGGCAGTGATTCGGTGATTATTTCCCGTGGAATGAGAATCGCGCAGCTCATTATTGCAGCCGTAGCGCGTGCCGAGTTCCAGGAAGTCAGCTCGCTCGACGAAACGGCTCGCGGAAGCGGCGGTTTCGGCTCTACCGGAAGTTGAAGTGTGAACTATCGCGATTGTCGCTAGACGGCAGACTGACTGTAGCCTATTACCACTGCAGAAGTTGCAAGTGGTGCCAACATGCCGCTGGTGTCTCGCAAGGGCATCCTTGCCATTGCCGCCGTTATCGATGTCGCGATCCACGCCAATGGACGGCCAGTATCGGCCAAAAGTCTGGCTGCGCGCCATAAACTCCCCCCGCGCCATCTCGAGCCGGTGCTGCAAGCGTTGGTGCGCGACGGCATCCTGAAGGGCGTGCGCGGCCCGCACGGCGGCTATGAGCTCGGCCGCGAGCGCAAGCGCATCACTGCCGAGGACATCCTGCGCGCTGCCGGCAGCGCCGAGGACGCCAGTGAGCCACCGTTACCGGCGTCGACGCTCGTCAACGACGTGGTGCGGCCGGCGCTGGTCGAAGCCGAGCGCACCTTCTCCGCGGCGCTGGGCCGAATCAATGTCGAAGACATTGCCAAACAGGCCGAAGGCCTGAAGTAAGAATTGCAGGCCGAAGGCCTGAAGTAACCGGCTGGCCCGGCACTCCGATTTACCACGTTCACGATCTGGACTCTTACGACGGGATTCCCGTCGGGAGTAAAGTCGAACGATTCGCGGACGGTGTGGCGGACACCGTTCCCTAATCCCTGGGGCAAGCTTGAATGCCGGAGACAATCCGGGCGGCGAACGAGAGGCTGCGTTCTCGCCGATGGCGGCGCGGTCTGCCTTGCCACCTCTTTGGCGCCCTCCTGACGGCCAATCTTTGCATGGCTGCGCCGGCTCTTGCCGACGAGCGCACCGACGCGGGCGAAACCGTCGGCGTCGTCGAGCCCATCAACCAGCAACAAATCGCGACACTCACGCTGACCTTCGGGCTGTTGATCTTTGCGATCCTCGCCACCATGGCGTTGCTGCGCACGCGCCGAGCCGTTGAGTCCGCCGAAGCCGGCTCGCGCGACAAGACGATGGAGTTGCACGCCGAAATCGACCGGCTGAAAACGCTGCTGCTGTCGCAACCGCAGGTCATGGTGGCCTGGGCCGCCGCCACCGACGAAGTCGATATTCTCGGTGACACCAGCATCATCGTCGCCGGCGACGTTGCCGAGCGCGTGCTGGCATTCGGCAGCTGGCTGGAACCGGCCGCCGCGCAACGCATGGAACACGCCGTCGAGACGCTGCGCGCCGAAGGCCGCGGCTTCGTCATGACGCTCACGACCACCGCCGGACGCCCCATCGAAGCCGAAGGCCGCGCCGTCGGCGGACGCGCGGTGCTGCGGCTGCGCGATGTCAGCGGTATCGAGCGCGAACTGATCGATCTGGCGGCGCGCCACGACAGGCTGCAGAGCGACGTCGAAACCTTGAAAGCCCTGCTCGACTCGCTACCGGCGCCGGTCTGGGCGCGCGACGCCGCCGGGCGGCTGGTGTTCGTCAATGCCGCTTACGCCAGCGCCGTCGAGGCCAAGGACTCGACCGATGCCGTCGAACGCGAACTGGAAATGCTCGACCGCGGCGCCCGCCATGAAATTACGCGCGCCCGCAGCGTCAACGAGCCGTACTCGGGCCGGATGCCGGCGATCGCCGCGGGTCAGCGGCGCATCTTCGACGTGGTCGACGCACCGAGCGGCGCCGGCAGTGCCGGCATGGCGATCGACCGCACCGAAGTCGAAACCATGCGCACCGAACTGGCCCGCATGGTCGAGGCGCATCGCCGCGTGCTCGACCAGCTTGCGACCGGCGTCTCGATCTTCAACGTCGACCGCAAGCTGATCTTCTACAACACCGCATTCCGTTCGCTGTTCGACCTCGCGCCCGCGCTGCTCGACCAGACGCCGACCGACAGCGCCGTGCTCGATGCCCTGCGCACCGCCCGCAAGCTGCCGGAAGAAAAAGACTACCGGCAGTGGAAGCTCGAACTCTACGAAGCCTACCGCTCGGTCGAGCCGAAGGAGCACATGTGGCATCTGCCCGACGGCCGCACGCTGCGCGTCGTCACCACGCCCAATCCGGAAGGCGGCGTCACGTATCTCTATGATGACGTCACCGCCAGCCTCGATATGCACCGCCGCTACGATGCGCTGATCAAGGTGCAAAGCGAGACGCTCGACCATCTGGCAGAAGCGGTCGCGGTGTTCGGCAGCGACGGCAATGTGCGGCTGCACAACCAGGCCTTCCAGCGCATGTGGAAGCTCGCCCCCGAGGCGCTCAACGCCCATCCGCACGTCAAGGACGTCACCGCCTGGACCCAGGCGCTGCACGACGACAACAACGTCTGGCGATCCTTGCGCGGCGCCGTTACCGCCATCGATGGCCGCGAACCGATGGTCGCGCGTATCGAACGCCGCGACGGCGTTATGATCGACCTCACAACGATGCCGCTGCCCGACGGCGCCACACTGGTGACGTTCCAGGACGTCAGCGACACCGTCAATGTCGAGCGCGCATTGCGCGAACGCAACGAGGCCCTGGTCGCCGCCGACGGCATCAAGATCGATTTCGTGCATCACGTGTCGTATGAACTGCGCTCGCCCCTGACCAACATCATCGGCTTCGCGCACTTCCTGAGCGATCCGGCGTTCGGGCCGCTCAACGACAAGCAGCGCGAATATCTCGGCTACATCACCACCTCGACCAACGCGCTGCTGGCTCTGATCAACAACATCCTCGACCTCGCCACCATCGATGCCGGCGCCATGTCGTTGACGCTGGGCGATGTCGATATCCGCGCCAGCATGGACGCCGCCGCCGAAGGCGTGCTGGATCGGCTGGTGACCCACAACCTCACGCTCGACATTAATGCCGAGCCCGGTATCGGCAATTTCGCCGCGGACGAGCGGCGGCTGCGTCAGGTCCTGTTCAATCTGTTGTCCAACGCGGTTGGCTTCTCGCCGCCGGGCGGTACCGTCACGCTGTCGGCAAAGCGCCGTTCCGACGCCGTGGTCTTCACCGTCATCGACCAGGGCCCCGGTATCCCGCCGGAGCAGAAGGACAAAGTGTTCGACTGGTTTGAGACCGACTCCAAAGGCTCGGATCATCGCGGCACCGGCCTTGGCCTGTCGCTGGTGCGCTCCTTCGTCGAACTGCACGGCGGCACCGTGACAATCGACTCGACACCGGGACAGGGCACGACGGTGACCTGTGTGTTTCCGGTCGAGCACGCCGAGACGCCGCTGTCCAAGAAATCGGCGGCCTAAAAGAAAAAGGCCCTCGCAGCGAACCGCGAGAGCCTCTTTTTCGTCGATCTATGGGCGCGCGTTAGCGCACGACGCGACGGACCGGTCCGTCGCCGACCC
>CAISIV010000241.1 GCA_903885555.1 uncultured Hyphomicrobiales bacterium | reverse complement strand
GGAAAAGACCAGCGCCGACGAGAGCCAGGTGTCGGCCGAGGACATGCCGGATTCCGCGGCCGAGGCCGTCGATGCGCCGTCGTCCGACATGGCCGACGACACCGACATGGGCGATGCCGAGAATCCCGGCGAGCCGCAGCGGCCGAAAAACTTCGGCCAGAACGAGCCCCGCGGTCCGGACTATCGCGCCTTTACGGCGAAGTTCGACGAAACCATCGCGGCGGAAGACCTTTGCGAGCCGGAAGAACTGGAGCGGCTGCGCAGCTATCTCGACAAGCAACTCTCGCATCTGCAGGGCGTGGTGGCGCGTCTGGCCAACCGTTTGCAGCGCCGTTTGATGGCGCAGCAGAACCGTTCCTGGGATTTCGACCTCGAAGAGGGCATGCTCGATCCGGCGCGCCTGTCGCGCATCGTCATGGATCCGATGCATCCGCTGTCGTTCAAGGCGGAGAAGGACACCGAATTCCGCGACACGGTCGTCACGCTGCTGCTCGACAATTCCGGCTCGATGCGCGGCCGTCCGATCACGGTCGCCGCCACCTGCGCCGATATTCTGGCGCGCACGCTGGAGCGCTGCGGCGTCAAGGTCGAGATCCTCGGTTTCACGACGCGGGCGTGGAAGGGCGGCCAGGCGCGCGAGCACTGGCTCACCGCCGGCAAGCCGGCCAATCCCGGCCGCCTCAACGACCTGCGCCACATCATCTACAAGCCGGCCGACGCGCCGTGGCGCCGCGCGCGCAAGAACCTCGGCCTGATGATGCGCGAGGGTCTGCTCAAGGAAAACATCGACGGCGAGGCGCTCGACTGGGCGCACAAGCGCCTGCTTGCCCGCTCCGAGCAGCGCAAGATTCTGATGATGATCTCGGACGGCGCGCCGGTCGACGACTCCACGCTGTCGGTCAATCCCGGCAATTATCTCGAGCGCCATTTGCGCTGGGTGATCGACGAAATCGAAAACCGTTCGCCGGTCGAACTGATCGCGATCGGCATCGGCCATGACGTCACGCGCTACTATCGCCGTGCCGTCACCATCGTCGATGCGGAAGAGCTTGGCGGCGCCATGACCGAAAAGCTCGCCGAGCTGTTCGAGGAAACGACGGCCGCCGCAGAGCGTCCGGCGCGCCGTCCGCGCCGCCGCGTCGCGTGAGACTTCCGCGTCAGCGCTGGCTGATCGGCGGCGTTCTTTTCGCCGTGCTGTTGGCCGTTGCCGGCACATTCGCCATTGCCGAGGCGCTGAAATACGCGGCAGCGCCGACGCGGATTGCCATCCAGGCGCAGCCCATCGCCTCGTTCGATAACCGCGATCCGACGCGCGTACGCTTCGGCGAACTGGAATTCCGCGGCGGGCTTGCGCTGTCCTCCAATTTCAAGGCCTTCGGCGGCATTTCTGGTTTTCACATCGAATCCGATGGCGCACGCTTCCTTGCCGTCACCGACAACGGTTCGTGGCTGCGTGGCCGTATCGTTTACGACAAGGGCAAGCCAGCGGGTATCGCTGACGCGGAAATGGCGCCGGTACTGGGCAGCGACGGCAAGCCGCTCGCCGCGCGGGGCTGGTTCGACATGGAATCGCTCGTCGAACTCGACGGCCAGTTCTATATCGGCATTGAGCGCGTGGAGCAGATCGTGCGTCTCGATGTCGCCAGTAACGGCTTTGCGGCCCGTGGTGAGCCGATCGCGGTGCCGCCGGACTTCAAGAGTTTTCCAAAAAACAAAAGCCTGGAATGTCTTGCCGCTGCGCCTAAGAACTCGGCGCTGGCCGGCAACCTGATCGTCATCACCGAGCAGAGCCTCGATGCCGCGGGCAACATTCATTCTTTCCTGATCAAGGGTGATACGGTCGAGCGTTTCACCGTCAAACGCAGCGATGATTTCGACGTCACCGACTGCACCATGCTGTCGCCGTCTGAACTGCTCATCCTGGAGCGGCGCTATTCGCCGGCGCGCGGCGTCGCGATGCGTATCCGCCGCGTTCCGCTGACCGCCCTCAAGCCGGGTGCGCTGGTCGACGGCAAGATCATGATCGAAGCCGACATGGGTTATCAGGTCGACAACATGGAAGGCATTGCCGTGCACCGTAACGCCGAGGGCGAGACGGTTATCACGCTGGTGTCGGACGACAATTTTTCCGTCATCCAGCGCAATCTGCTGCTGCAGTTCACGCTGGTCGGCGAATAGCGCCGCACAAATAAAAACGCCGCCTTGCGGGGGCGTTCAAAACTCGAAATTCGGATCGCCCTTAGGCGGCGGCTTCGGTCTTCGCCAGCTTCTTGGCGAGCTGACGCTTCACCGTGACCATCTTCGGCGCGAGGTCGGCTTCCTTGGCCTTGATCAGGAAGGCATCGAGGCCGCCACGATGATCGACCGTACGCAGCGCGTTGGTAGACACGCGAACCTTGAAGCTGCGGCCGAGCGCGTCCGAAATCAGCGTGACGTTCTGCAGGTTCGGCATGAACCGGCGCTTGGTCTTGATGTTCGAGTGGCTCACTTTGTGGCCGACCAGGGGCTTCTTACCGGTCAGATCGCAACGCCATGACATGGCTTAATTCCTCAAAATCGCGGCGGCGCGTAACCGCACCGCTATGGTCCATTCAACTTGGATTGGATGGCCGGACGTATAAAGAGAGGGGGCGAAGGCGTCAAGCCAAGGATTCTTCAAGAATTACCGAGATTTACCAATGATTTCGGGTGCTTTTGGGCGGTTCCGCGCGGTTGTCCGGCATTTCCCGTGCTCGAGTCTGCCATCCAGGCGCTGGCCCGCCACCACATCACAGATTCGACTTATTGAGACCCGACGAGACTGTGACGCATTCCTGTGCGTCGTTGGCCCGGCCGGGCGGGCAGAGCTTGCGTCCCGGATCGCGCTGCTGGTGTTATGATCTTGGCCGTCCGGGCTGTCCCGGCGCCGGCCGGCGGAAGGATACATCTGGTGCTGGCATTACGGCAGATGCTCGGGCTGGCGGCGCTGGCGACCATTTCGGCGGCGGGGCCCGCAGCCGCTCAAGGCAAACTCGAAGCCCGCTACACAGCCACGCTCGCCGGCATTCCGATCGGTGAGGGCAGCTGGAATATCGATATCAGCGACACCCAATATAACGCGGTGGCCAGCGGAGCGACCATTGGTCTTTTGCGTGCCTTCACCGGCGGTCATGGCAGCACCACCGCGCGCGGCACGCTGCAGGCGGGACGTTCCGTAACGTCGGCCTATGCCGCCTCCATCGCCACCAGCCGCAAGACCGACGAGATCAGGCTCACGCTCGCCAACGGCACGGTCAAGGATTTCTCGGTCGATCCGCCGCAGGACAAGGACCCGGAGCGCGTGCCGATCACGGAGGCGCATCAGCGCGGCGTGGTCGATCCGATGACATCGACTTTGATTCGTATGCCGGGCAACGGCGATCCGCTGTCGCCGGAGGCCTGTCAGCAGACCGCGTCGGTGTTCGACGGCCGGCTGCGTTACGATCTCAAGATGGCCTTCAAGCGCATGGAAGCGGTGAAAGCCGACAAGGGCTACTCCGGCCCGGTGGTGGTCTGTGCAGTCTACTTCTCGCCGGTCGCCGGCTACATCCCGTCGCGCACCGCGATCAAATATCTCATCAAGGAACGCGACATCGAAGTCTGGCTGGCGCCGATTGCCGGCACGCGCGTCCTGGTGCCGTTCCGTGTCCAGGCGCCGACGCCGGTTGGCCGCGCCGTTCTCGAGGCGAACGAGTTTGTTTCGGTCGCCTTGCCGACACGCGCCTCGGCCAACGGCACCAAAACGCAGTAATCATCCTTGACTCATGGGACGGTCTCGAGTCCGCCCGCCGTTAATGTTTGCACGCCGAAAAAGGGCATCAAAACCGCGCTGATCTACCCGATGTTGTGGGAGTCCGGTGGAGTCCAGCCAGATGTCGCCGTGAACGAACGCATACAGGGCCGGAGTCAGCGATTCGGGCGCGTTTCGTTCCAGACTCGTTCTATTGCTTAATCGAAATCGTCCCTTGCCTCATCGAAACCATCGCATACGTCGCATTGTGATACACAATCTCTCCGGTTACGCCGGAATCGCGCGCAGAAAAGCAAGTTAGACCGGCATGCCCATTTCGTTTTCCCCTCAGTCGAAGCGCAATGACAAGGCGCGGGGCGCCGGCGTCACCGCGGTGCTCGGGCCCACCAACACCGGCAAGACCTATCTCGCCATCGAACGGATGCTCGCGCATTCGTCTGGCGTGATCGGATTGCCGCTGCGGCTGCTGGCGCGCGAGGTCTACAACAAGATCTGCGATCGCATCGGCGCCGACAAAGTCGCGCTGGTGACCGGCGAGGAAAAGATCAAGCCGCCGCACGCGCGCTACTGGGTGTCCACCGTCGAAGCGATGCCGCGCGACCTCGATGTCGCCTTCATGGCGATCGACGAAATTCAGCTCGGCGCCGACTTCGAGCGCGGACACGTCTTCACCGACCGCATGCTCAATTATCGCGCCCGCGACGAAACCATGGTGCTGGGCGCCGCCACCATGCGGCCGATGGTCGAGAAGCTGTTGCCCGGCGCCCACATCATCAGCCGGCCGCGCCTGTCGATGCTCACTTACGCCGGCGAGAAGAAACTGACGCGCCTGCCATCGCGCTCGGCCATTGTCGCTTTCTCGGCCGACGAAGTTTACGCGATCGCCGAACTCATCCGCCGCCAGCGCGGCGGTGCTGCCGTCGTCCTGGGCGCGCTCAGCCCGCGCACAAGAAATGCGCAGGTCGCGCTCTATCAGAATGGCGACGTCGATTATCTGGTGGCGACCGACGCCATCGGCATGGGGCTCAATCTCGACGTCAATCACGTCGCATTTGCCTCGGACCGTAAATTCGACGGTTACCAATTCCGCAAGCTCAATCCTTCCGAACTGGCGCAGATCGCCGGCCGTGCCGGGCGCGCCACGCGCGATGGCACCTTCGGCACCACGGGGCGCTGCGATCCGTTCGATCCGGAATTGGTGCAGGCGCTGGAAAGCCATACCTTCGAGCCGGTGCGCATGCTGCAATGGCGCAACAGCAAGCTCGATTTCGGTTCAATTGGCGCACTTCAGGCATCTTTGGCGATGATGCCGACCGAGCCGGGCCTGACCCGCGCGCCGATCGCCGAGGATATTCTCGTTCTGGAGCATGCCGCGCGCGACGAGGATGTGCGTTCGATGGCGCGCAACCCGGCCGCTATCGAGCGGCTCTGGGACGCCTGCCAGGTTCCGGACTATCGCAAGATCGCGCCCGCCACCCACGCGGAAATGGCGGTGACCCTCTATGGATTCCTGATGCGAGAGGGTAACATCCCCACCGATTGGTTTGCGCAGCAACTGGCGCAGGCCGATCGGACCGATGGCGACATCGATACCCTCTCGAACCGGATCGCGCATGTCAGAACCTGGACTTACGTCGCCAATCGCCAGGATTGGCTTGCCGATCCCGAACACTGGCAAGGCGTCGCACGCGCGGCGGAAGATAAACTGTCCGATGCGCTGCACGAACGTTTGGCCGAACGTTTCGTGGACCGTCGCACTAGCGTCTTGATGCGGCGGCTACGAGAGAACACGATGTTGGAAACGCAAATCGGTAAATCTGGCGATGTGACGGTCGAAGGCCACGTGATTGGCCGGCTCGACGGATTCATGTTCGCGCCTGACGCCTCCGCCGCCGGCTCCGAAGCCAAGGCGCTCAACGCCGCCGCGCAAAAGGCGCTGGCCGGCGAGATCGAGGCGCGCGCGACAAAATTGTCGCAGGCTTCGAACGACCAGGTCGTGCTCGCCAATGACGGCACGCTGCGCTGGACCGGCGAAGCGGTCGGCAAGCTGATTGCCGGCGACGATACGTTGCGCCCGCGCGTCCGCATCATTGCCGACGATCATCTGAACGGTCCCGCCAAAGAACTGGTGCAGACCCGGCTCGATCTCTGGCTCAAGACGCATATCGAGAAGCTGCTGGCGCCGTTGTTCTCGCTCACCGCCGCCGAAGACATCACCGGCATGGCGCGCGGCGTCGCGTTCCAGCTGGTCGAAGCGCTCGGCGTGCTGGAGCGGCAGAAAGTCTCCGAAGAGGTCAAGGGTCTCGACCAGCCGTCGCGCGCCACCTTGCGCAAATACGGCGTGCGGTTCGGCGCCTATCACATTTATCTGCCGGTGCTGTTGAAGCCGGCGCCGCGCGCTCTGGCGACGCAGCTCTGGGCGCTCAAGAACGAAGCGCCGGACGCCAAGGGCGTCACCGAATTGCTGCATCTGGCCGGCAGCGGCCGCACGTCGATTCCGATTGACAAGGAAACGCCGAAGCCGCTGTACCGCACCGCCGGTTATCGCGTCTGCGGCGAGCGCGCGGTGCGCGTCGATATTCTCGAGCGCCTCGCCGATCTTATTCGTCCCGCGCTGTCATGGCGCGAAGGCGTGCAGACCGCCAAGCCGGACGGTGCTTTCGATGGCCGCGGCTTTACCGTGACCGGCGCGATGACGTCGCTGACCGGCGCTTCGGGCGAGGACTTTGCCTCCATCCTGCGCGCGTTGGGTTATCGCCTCGACCGCCGGCCGAAGCCGCCCGAGGCAAAGCCGGCCGAGACGGCATCCGCTGCGCCCGCGGAAACGCCTGCCGAGGCTGCACCGTCCGAAGCCGTAACTGCCGAAGCTGCCGTTGAGCCTGCTGCCGTCGAGGTGCCTGCTGAAGCCGCCGAGGCAATGCCGGCTGCCAAGGGCGCGGCCGTGCCCGAAGCCGCTGCGGCGGTCGAGACGAAATCAGAAGAGCCGGCCAAAGAGCCGGAAATGATTGAGGTTTGGCGTCCGGGCGGCCGCTCCGAAAAGCGCCCGCCACGCCCGCGCCGTCAGCCGCGCCCGCAGCAGGCGCCGGCGCAAGCCGCAACGCCAGCGGGCGAAGCCGTAGCCGCCGTTGCTCCCGAAGCTCCCGCCAGCGCGCCGGAAGCCCCGCGTGGCGACCACAAGGACGGACCGAACCGCCAGCAGCGTCAGGAACGCCACGAGCGCCAGCAGCGCATGGAACGTCAGGCCAAGAGCTTCGGGCAGGGACGTCCGGCCGGCGGCGGCGGTGGGCCGCCGCGTGGCGACCGTCCGCGCCGCGACAAGGGTGCCCAGGTCGAACGCGCCGAGCGCGAGCAGTATTACGCCAAGCCGCACGGCACGGGTGGGGGTTCCGATCGCAACAAGGCGCCGGATCCGAATTCGCCGTTCGCCAAATTGGCGGCACTCAAGCAGCAGCTCGAGCAGGGCAAGCCCTGATTTCGGCAAGGGATCGTGGCGATAGATACAAACCGCCAACGCATCGACAAATGGCTCTGGCATGCCCGTATGGTGCGCACCCGCACCGATGCCGCGGCGTTGGTGCAGGCGGGTCACGTCAGGGTCAATGCCGCCAAGGTGAAAGCCCACGGCCATCTGGTGCGCCTCGGCGACGTGATCACGTTGGCGCTGGATCGCTCGGTGCGGGTGCTCAAAGTCGAGGGTTTTTGTGACAAGCGGGGCGATGCTACCGTGGCTCGCAAATTGTATCGGGAGCTTGGCAAGGAGACGCACAAAGAAACCGCGTCGTAACGGGCACCTGCCATAACGTCATTGCGGCTTGCAGCCGATTTAGTCGTACGATACGCCAATGCGCGTTGAGGTGAATTCCGGAGCTTTCGATGACCTACGTCGTCAACGACAACTGCATCAAGTGCAAACTCATGGATTGCGTGGAGGTCTGTCCGGTGGACTGCTTCTACGAGGGCGAGAATATGCTCGTCATCCATCCGGACGAATGCATCGATTGCGGGGTCTGCGAACCGGAATGCCCGGTGGACGCCATCAAGCCGGATACCGAGCCGGGCCTCGAGAAATGGCTTGAGATCAACACCGAATACGCCAAGCAATGGCCGAATATCACGGTCAAGCGCGATCCCCCGGCTGATTCCAAGGAATACGAGGGCATGCCCGGCAAGTTCGAGAAATTCTTCTCGCCCAAGCCGGGGACCGGCGACTAAATCAAGCCCGGTCAGGGTGACTGAGTCGGGTTCCCCGCCGCTGTTTGGCCGGATTTCCTAACGCAAAAGCGGCAGTTACGGCCCAACCGGCTCCGCGGCGTTAACCGATTCACCAAAATCGCAGTACAGGCCCCCCCGTTATGCGGGTTTGGGGCACCATAAGGCTTTGATTTTGGCCAAAAATGTGCTATATGTTGATTTATCCGATGAATATGAAAAACGCCGCGCACGGATGCCGCTCCCTTGGTTGGGAGCCTTATTTTTCGCGGCAGGACATCCCAAGGGTCATTCAGAGGGCGTGAGATTCCACGCATTAGCAGTGGCAGGTAAACCGCGTCAAAAGTCGAAAAAAGGTTCTACCGGTATGAGCCGGGGAACTAAAAAGTCTGCCGGAGCCCGGCGGACGTCTCATGCCTCTCGCGGGTCCGCCCGCGCCGGGGCGCCCACAGCCAAAAGTGCCGGTCCCCAAAAGGGCGCCGGTGAAGGAGTTTTGCCCGGAATGCCCAGCACTAAGAAGACGACCCAACGTCAAGGCTTCAAGACCAACGAATTCATCGTCTACCCCGCTCATGGTGTTGGCCAGATCATGGCCATCGAAGAGCAGGAAATTGCCGGCGCGAAGCTCGAGCTGTTCGTCATCAACTTCATCAAAGACAAGATGACCCTGCGGGTTCCGACTGCGAAAATCGTGTCGGTCGGCATGCGCAAGCTGGCGGAAGCCCCGCTGGTCAAGCGGGCGCTCGAGACCCTCAAGGGCCGTGCGCGCATCAAGCGTACAATGTGGTCGCGCCGTGCGCAGGAATACGAAGCAAAGATCAACTCTGGCGACATCGTCGCCATTGCCGAGGTGGTGCGCGACTTGTTCCGCTCCGACTCGCAGCCCGAGCAGTCCTATTCCGAGCGTCAGCTGTATGAAGCTGCGCTCGACCGGCTGTCGCGCGAAATCGCGGCGGTGCAGAAGATCACCGAGACCGAAGCGATCAAGGAGATCGAGGGCGCCCTCGCCAAGGGCCCTAGGCGTGGGCCGAAGCCCGCCGAAGAAGCGGATGCCGAACCGGCTTCCGAGTCCGAGGAAGAGGCTGCCTGAAAGGCCCCTAAGCCCGACGGTCAAGACGACTAACGGAAAGCCCGGCAGAGATGCCGGGCTTTTTGCTTTTATGACTTGGTTATTTCACCGCAGTGCTTTGTGCATGCGTGTCGCGCTTCCGGCGCGCGCAGCATTTCGAGCACCCCACCTTGCCGCTCCCGATCGAAGCGATCATGCTGGTCACCAAAAGCTAGTCCTCGGGGCTCAGTACTTGAGCACCCGGAGGCATCAAGGGAGCGAGCCCAATGACAAAACCGGAATCGCCAAGGCACGAGTCTGTTTGCAGAGATTCATTGTGCAAAGATCCTAGCCACACCGAATCAGCCACGCCTGAATTCGATCGCCGCAATTTTTTGAAAGGCGCCGTTGTCGGCGGCGCCGCGGCGGTCAGTGGTACGGCCCTCACTCCCGAAAGCGCACAGGCCCAGCAGCCCGCCGCAGCATCCGCGCCGCAGCCTGCCGGATATGAATTCCTCAATCTCGACGAAGCCGCTTTCATCGAAGCGCTGGTCGATCACATGGTGCCGGCCGACGATCTCACGCCCAAAGGCACCGACGTCGGCATCAACATCTACATCGATCGCGCGCTCGCCGGCGGCTGGGGCAAAGGCGACCGCCTTTACATGCAGGGCCCGTGGAAGAAGGGCGCGCCCAGCCAAGGCTACCAGTTGCCGCTGACGCCAGCGCAGCTCTATCGCGCCGGTATCGAAGCTACCAACGTCCATTGCCGCAAGACTTACGGCAAAACCTTCGACCGCTTGGACGAGGCGCAGCGCGAAGAAGTTCTGGTCGGCCTGCAGTCGGCCAAGATCAATTTCGACAGCGGGCTGCCGGTGCGCGTGTTCTGGGGCGCGCTCTATCAGACCGTGATCGAAGGCATGTTCTCCGACCCGATCTATGGCGGCAACCGTAACAAGGCAGGCTGGCAGTTGATCGGCTTTCCCGGCGTCATCGCCGTGCACCGCGATCACGTCGAGCAATATCGCGGCAAGCCGTTCCCGAACAAGCCCGTCAGCATTTCGGACATGAGTTAGGGGAGAGCGACATGGCAACAAAATTAAAAGAAGTCGATGTCGTCATTGTTGGTCTGGGCTGGACCGGCGGCATTCTCGCCAAGGAATTGGCCGAAGCCGGCATGAAGGTGGTCGCGCTGGAGCGCGGCGCCGCGCGCTCGAGCGAGAACGATTATTCGTTGCCCAATATCCGCGACGAGCTGCGTTACGTCGTGCGTCACGACCTGATGCAGAACACCGCGCGCGATACGCTGACCGTGCGCAACAATCCGACGCAGGAAGCCTTGCCGATGCGCAGGCTCGGCTCGTTCCTGCCGGGCGAAGTGGTCGGCGGCTCCGGTGTGCATTGGAGCGGCCACACCTGGCGCTGGACCGATATGGAATTCAAGGTCCGCTCTATGTACGAGGAGCGCTACGGCAAGAAGTTCATCCCCGATGACATGACGATTCAGGATTGGGGCATCACTTATGCCGAACTCGAGCCTTACTACGAGAAGTTCGAATATACCGCGGCGGTATCCGGCAAGGCCGGCAACATCAACGGCAAGATACAGCCTGGCGGCAACCCGTTCGAGGCGCCGCGCGCCAAGGATTATGCGCTACCGCCGTTGACGCCGATTTTGGCGAGCGAAATGTTCAGCAACGCCGCCCGCAACGCCGGTTATAATCCGTTCCCGCGGCCGTCGGCGAATGCGTCACAGGCCTATACCAATCCGGACGGCACCAAGTTCGGCGCCTGCCAGTATTGCGGCTACTGCCAGCGCTTCGGCTGCGAGGCGAACGCCAAAGGCAGCCCGCATCTGACGGTCATTCCGCTGGCGATGAAAAGCCCGAATTTCGAGCTGCGCGCGAATTCCTGGGTCACCAAGGTGCTCAAGGATTCCGACGGCAAGAAAGTCACCGGCGTCACCTACACCAATGTGCTCAATGGCGAAGAATTCGAGCAGCCGGCCAATATCGTGCTGCTGTGCGCCTATGCCATCAACAACGTGCATCTGATGTTGCTGTCGGGCATCGGCCAGGCTTACGACCCGGCATCGGGCAATGGCGTGGTCGGCAAGAATTATTGCTACCAGACCGGCGCTTCTGCCACGCTGTTCTTCGAGGGCAAGCATTTCAATCCGTTCATGAACGCGGGCGGCTCCAACGCCACCATCGACGACTTCAACATCAATTGGGGTTTCGATCGCGGTCCGCACAATTTCGTCGGCGCCTACAATGTCGGCGGCGGCTTCAACACCAATCTGCCGATCGGCTACCGCCCGGTGCCGAGCGGCACGCCGCAATGGGGCAAAGCGTGGAAGCAGGCCACCGCGAAATGGTACCAGACCGCGATGGTGATCAACGCCAGCGGCAGCGTCATGGCCAACCGCAATAACTACTTCGATCTCGATCCGACCTATCGTAATGCCTTCGGCCAGCCGTTGATGCGCATGACCTTCGATTACAAGGCCAATGAGCACAAGATGGGCACCCACGCCGCGCAGGTGATCAACGACATCGCCAAGTCAATGAACCCGACAAGAATCAACCAAGCCACGGCGCGCACCGAGCCCTGGACCGTGGTGCCTTACCAGAGCACGCACAACACCGGCGGCACCATCATGGGGACCAAACCTAGCGACAGCGTGGTGAACAAATATCTGCAGAGCTGGAACTGCCATAACCTGTTCGTGGTCGGTGCCAACGTGTTCCCGCACAACTCATCATACAATCCGACCGGCCCGGTCGGCGCGCTGGCCTATTGGACCGCCGACGCGATCAAGAACAAATACGTGAAAAATCCCGGTCCTTTGGTGCAGGCATGATGACAGTAAAGATTGCGATAGCGGCGCTCGGGTTGACGCTGCAAGGCTTGACGTTGTTTGGAGGCGCTGCGTTCGCCGATGGCGACGCCGCTAAAGGTGAAGCAAAGTTTCAGGAATGCGCCGCCTGTCACAAGCTAGAGGCCGGCATAAACAATGTCGGGCCGAGCCTGCACGGCGTCTTCGGACGCAAGGCAGGCGAGATTGCCGACTTCCGTTATTCGCCGGCGATCAAGCGCAGCGGCATCACCTGGACGCCGGATACGCTCGACGCCTTCATCAAGGAGCCGCAGGCGATGGTCCCGGCCAACCGCATGCCCTATGCGGGCCTCGCCGATCCGGCCGCGCGCGCGGATCTGGTTGCCTATTTGCAAAAGGCCACCAAATAGGCCCAGTCGCGATCCCGCCAACCCGCAGGGTGGGACACTGTGGGCGGAATTCCGCCTTTGCCGCAGTTCCAGTGCGGGTCTACAATGGCTGCAAATCTCGGAAGCAGATTCCAAGGAGTCACTTATGACCGCCAATGCCGGTTACGTCGCGCCTGAAGCAAAGTCGGGCGATCTCGGCGTCCACTCGCTCGATCAGTTTGTGCTGTCCGTCCCGGACGTCAACGTGGCCGACGATTTCTATACGAATTTCGGGCTGAACATGGTCCGCAACGGCAATTCGCTCCAACTCAAGACCTTCGGTCATGAACATGCCTGGGGCTCGGTGATCGAGGGCAAGACCAAGGCGCTGCACCATCTGTCGTTCGGCTGTTACGCCGAGGACATCGCGCGGCTTAAAACGCGCATCGAAGACGCTGGCGTCAAGATCATCGACCCGCCGCCGGGCTTCGAGAGCAACGGCTTCTGGTTTCGCAATCACGAAGGCGTGCTGATGGAAATCAAGGTCGCGCCGAAAGTGTCGCCCGATCAGAAGGCCGACAGCCAGTGGCCGACGGTTGGACCTGGCGTCGCCGCCGCGACCACGCGCGAGAAGGCGCCGGCGGTGCGCCCGCGCCGTCTGTCGCACGTGCTGATCTTTACCGCCGACGTGCTCGCCTCAATTAAATTCTACGAGCGCACGCTGGGCCTGCGGCTGTCGGATCGTGCGTCGGATCTCGTTGCCTTCATGCACGGCATCCACGGCAGCGATCATCACCTGCTGGCGCTGGTGAAATCGTCGGCGCCCGGCTTCCATCACTGCAGTTGGGACGTCGCCACCATCCAGGACATCGGCCTCGGCGCCATGCGCATGCACGACAAAGGCTGGCAGAAGGGCTGGGGCCTCGGCCGCCACGTGCTCGGCTCCAATTACTTCCACTATGTCATGGACCCGTGGGGCAGCTTCTCGGAATATTCCTGCGACATCGACTACATCCCAAAGGAAAAGAACTGGCCGGCCGCCGACCACAAGCCGGAAGATTCGTTCTATCTCTGGGGACCGGATGTACCGCGCGAATTCACGCTCAACGGCGAAGCGGGCGAGCACTGATCTCGCTTAGCGCATAAGAACTAGTCATGGCCGGGCATTGCCGGCCATTTCTTTTGGGGCCGCTATTCGACGACGATCTTCACTTTGTCGCCCGGTTTCAACCGGTCATTGGCGCCAAGTCCGTTGATAACGCGGAAGCGCTCGAGCGGACGGTCGGTGGCCATGTGCCGCGACAGAATTTCTACAGTGTCGTGCGCGCTCGCGGTGACGATCTTGAGCCGCAACGGGTGAACCTGCTCGCTTTCCTTCAGGCTCATGCGCCGGAAGGTGGCAACCGACTCGCGGAAAGAGCGATCGACCATAGCGGTCTTGTTCTTGGCGGCGAAGATGAAGCGATAGACATCGCTACCGAACCGCACGGCGTACAACCGGAACGACCATTGCTCGCCTGTTGCGGTGGCTGTTGCGGCTGAAAAGCCGTTGACGGTGGTCTCCTCGACGCTCGAGGCGTCGACATTGTCCATCCAACCTGACTTCAGATAGTCCGGCAAAGACTGCTCGGCCGGCACGCTCACCACGTCGAGGCGCAGCGCTTCGCCGCCGCCGTCCTTGAGGCCCAGCACCGCTTGCGTGGTATTGTCGAGCACAAAGCCCGGCGGGGCCGTGAAGGTAAAGCCGAGTTTGGGATGCTGGAAGCGCCGGCCGCGCGCGAAACCTTCGCTCGGGTCTTCGCCGTAGATCACGCCGTCGAGGCTGGCGAGATAGTCATTGCGGTCGCGCTCGCCGGCGCCGGGTCCGCTGAATTGCCGGGCATTGGCTAGCGCATTCTGCACGCGCTCCGGCGTTGCGGGGTGGCTGGAGAGGAAGTCGAGCGCGCGCGGGTCGGTATTTCCCGCCGTCTTGATCTCAGCGTTGCGCTGCATGTCGGTGAGAAAGCGCGAGGCGCCGAACGGATCGAAGCCGGCACGCGCCGACATGCCGACGCCGATGCCGTCGGCCTCGAATTCTTGGGCGCGCGAGAACGCCGCCATCGTCAGCTTCGATTTGGCCAGCGCCAGCGCGCCGGTCTGCGGATCGCTCAGCGCGTCGTTGACGACATGGGCGATGACCGCGGCCTGCTTGGCCTGCTCCTCGCGGATCGCAGCATGGCGCGCAATCACGTGGCCCATTTCGTGCGCCAGCACTGAAGCGAGTTCCGCCTTGTCATTGGCGAGCGCGATCAGTCCGCGCGTGATGTAGAGCTGGCCGTTCGGCAGCGCGAAGGCGTTGATGGCCGGTGAGTTGAGAACGGTGACCTGATATTTGAGGTCGGGGCGCTCCGATGACGCCACCAGCCGGTCGACGATCTTTTCGATCTCTGCTTGGACGCGGGCGCTGTCATACGAGCCGCCGTAAGAAGCCAGAATGCGCGCGTGCTCACGCTGCGTTGCCGTCGGCTGTTCGCCTTTAGGCGGCGAAGGCAGTGCCAGCGAAATTTGCTTGTTGTCGGGCGTGCCGCTGCACGCGGCGAGCAGCAATGCCAATGCGACGGCAGCGCCGCGCATAGTCCGATCCATGAAATGTGAGCTAATAAACGAAATCATACTCTAATCAATCAACTCGATCTGTTCCGGCGCTTCAGCCATCAGGGTCGGGCCGCCGCGCTGTTCGATCCAGCCGCGCACTCGGACGCGGCGGCCTTCAAGCCGCTTCGGCTCGACACCCGCACTCGCGAATGTCCGCTGTTGGCGTTTAAGAATGATGACGGTGAGTGCTTCCGTCCATCGCCGCCCGAAATTGACATATATTGTGGCCCCGCTCTCGCGCACCGACAAGACCTTGCCTTCGACCAGCGCGAAACGACCCCTTTCAGCCTGTAACCGGGTGAGGTTTTCGGCCTGCAAAGGGGCAAAATTGGGATCGGCCCACAGTCCGCGCCGATCCGCCCGAGCGGCGCGTTCCATGGTTAACAGCGCCTCGGCGCAGGTTTTAGCGCCGATCCGGGCCGAGACGCGGGCGCGGCCTTCTGCCAGCAGGGCGGCCTGCAGGGACTGTGGGGATTCGCCGGGAAAGGCGAAGCCGACCAGCCGGCCGTACCGGTCCTGATCGTTACCGAGCTTCTCCAGCCGCAGTTTTTGACCGGCGGCGAGCGTCTGCAGTGTCTCGCGGCTGCCGTCGGCGACTTCGATGCCCGCGAGTTTCAACTCGCGGCCGTCGGCCAGCAGCAGCGTGCCGCCGTCATGGACGGCGCTGACCGTTGCCTCGCCGATCGGCGTCAGTTTGCATAAGTTGGCTGACACGCCTTGCGCTCTCGCATTGCACACAAGCAACGCAACTGCGAAGGCCGCTTCGACAAATATCAGGACGCGGCGGCGTTTCATGATGGCGGCCGGCTGTGACAAGTCGCTACAATGCGGCACGATCATAGACGTCATTGTGACCACCGGGGAGGGATCAATGCCATCGTTTAATCGCCGCGCATTCCTGCAAACGACGGCCGCCGCCGCCGCCGCCGCCGGCGTCTTCGTCGCGGCGGGTGCGCGGGCGCAAACAACCTGGCCCGAGCACAATGTCAGAATCATCGTGCCTTATCCGGCCGGCGGCTCGACCGACGTGCTGGCGCGATTTCTCGCCGACAAGCTCAAGGACATGTTCGGCCAGACCTTCGTGATTGAAAACCGCCCCGGTGCCGGCGGCAATCTTGGCATCACCGCGCTCACCGGCAGTCCGCCCGACGGCTATACGATCGCCGCCGCGACTGTCGGGCATTTCGCCATCAATCAGTTTCTCTACAGCAAGATGCCATACGACCCGGAGCGCGATCTCATCGCGGCAAGTCTGACGTGGGAATTGCCGAATGTGTTCGCGGTGGCTGTCGATCATTGTCCGGCCAAAACGGTGGCGGAGTTCACCGCGTGGGCAAAGCAGAAAGGCAAAACCAGTTTCGGCAGTCCCGGCGTTGGCACCTCGCCGCATCTGTCGGGCGTGATGTTCGCAAAGCTCACCGGGCTCGACACAGTCCATGTGCCGTTCCGCGGCGCCGCGCAGACGATCCCGGCGATGCTGTCCGGCGACGTCAACTTCGCCATCGACAATCTCGCGTCCTATGTGCCGTTTTTCCAGTCAGGCAAGATGCGCGCCCTGGCAGTGACCTCGGCGCAGCGCTGGCCGTCGATGCCGGACGTGCCGACCATGGGCCAGGCCGGCATCAAGGATTTCGTCGTCACCTCCTGGGCGGCCTTTGTGGTCCCGTCAGGCACGCCGCGCCCGATCATCGACAAGATCGCGGCCGCCATGAAGACGCTGGCCGCGGATGCCGAGCTGCAGAAGAAGTTTGAGATCGCCGGCGCCCGTTGCATCGCCTCGACCCCGGAACAGGCCGTCGCCTATGCTGCCAAGGAACGGGCGATGTGGAAGGAGGCCGTGGCGCTCTCTGGCGCCAAGGCTGAGTAACGGAAACACCGCAATAAGCCTCAAACGCCGGGGTGCGTCCCGCGATTCGCTGTGCTAAATCGCGGGCGACGGTCCCGTAGCTCAGCAGGATAGAGCAGCGGTTTCCTAAGTTTTGACTCCATCACAGGTGGTTGACCAGATTCGGTAACTCGATCCGCTGTGTGCGAGTAAACGCTGAGTAAAAAATTCCACACAAAAACTTCTGGCCAACCTCTTCCTAGGTATAATTCGATACCGCAATTTGAAATGTATCGCGAAGAAAATCGATGAGACAGAAAGCAGTCGTTGATCGTCTAACGGGGCAGCTTCAAACGCCCGCACAGTTTCAGCCAATCGTTGATATGCTCATAAAACGGCATATGCAGGAAAAACGATATGCTCATGGCGATCCGGTGCGAGATTGGAGGATCGCCTTCGAGCTAACTGGCGATGACGCTGCCACCGCTCGGATTTTTCATCGATTAAAACTAGATCAGAACAACCCGCTGCATTGGCGGGCGTTACTTGAAGCCTTCGTGAGGGCTTATGAAGCCACTACAGGGCGTCCCAGAAAGTGGACTGAAGAGAGCGAAGTCAAGTTGGGGCTCGACGTGTATGAATTGGTTTCAATAAAG